>CAYZEJ010000061.1:0-13487 GCA_964477545.1 uncultured Anaerolineaceae bacterium
CCCGCAAGCACCTGCGCGCCGCGGGTCGCGAGCAGCTCCTCGCGGTGCGCAGCCTTCTCGACTACTGGGTGGACCGTCTCGGCGAGCAGCCCGACAAGCCCGACGGCGGGCGCGAGAACATCCCGATTGACTGACCGGCGCACGGGTTGCGCCGCGGTCAGATTTTCCCTGCGATGACGATCGACATCCGACCCGTTCCGGCAGCGGACATGCGCCTCTGGGCCGAGGCGGTCATTTCGGCGTTCGGCGAGGACTTCAACGAAGAGCAGTGGGTTCTCGACCAGAAGCAGCTCGAGCCCGAGCGCGTGCTTGGTGCCTATGACGACGACAGGATCGTCGGTGGCGGCGCGGCCTTCACGTTCCGCATGACTGTTCCCGGCGGACGCCAGGTTGCGACAGCCGGCGTGACGATGGTCGGCGTCATGCCGACCCACCGCAGGCAGGGCGCGCTGCGCAGCCTGATGGCGCGCCAACTGTCGGATGTTCGCGCTGCGGGCGAGCCGCTCGCCGCACTATGGGCGTCCGAGGGATCGATCTACCAGCGCTTCGGCTATGGCCTGGCAACGCTCAACGGCGCGGTCGACATCGAGCGCGACCGGTCCGCTTTCCGCAGGCCCATGGCGACAGCGGGGTCCGTGGAACTGCGTACAGCCGAGGAGGCGCGGCCCGATCTGATGCTCGTGTACGACATCGTCCGCGCGGCTACTCCGGGCTTCTACGAGCGGAGCTCCGACTGGTGGGACGTGCTGCTCGCCGATCCCGAGTTCCGACGCCGCGGGGCCGGCAAGAAGTTGAACGCGGTGGCCATGCGCGACGGCCTAGGCGTCGGCTACCTGCTGTACCGAATCAAGAGCGACTGGATCGAAACGGGACCGGCCAACACGCTGATCGTCGTCGAGCTGCAGGCGATCGACGCCGAGGCCGCGCAACAGTTGTGGCGCTACGTCTTCGGCGTCGATCTCATGTCCAGGATCCGGTCCCGCCTCGGCCCGGCGGACCACCCGTTGCTTCTCATCGTCGCCGAGCCGCGCCGTCTTCAGTTGCGCGTGACGGACGGCATGTGGCTGCGCATCGTGGACGTGCCGGCGGCGCTCGAGGCGCGCGAGTACGCGGAAGATGGCTCAATCGTGATAGAGGTGCGCGACGAGTTCATGCCCGAGGTTGGTGGTCGCTGGCGGCTCACCGCTCGCAACGGCCGCGGTCGCGCCGAGAAGACCGATGACCCGGCGGACCTGGAGCTGGACGTGCAGGACCTTGCTGCCGTCTACATGGGCGGGTTTCGCTTCGCGAGCCTGGGCAGGGCGGGACGGACTGTTGAGCGCACCCCGGACGCGCGGGCGCGTGCAGACGCCATCTTCGCCACCACCGTCGCTCCCTGGTGCCCCGAAGTTTTCTAGGGCGCGAGCGCACGCCAGATAATCAAAACGCCCGAAGGAGCCGTCCGATCCGATGATCGTCGTCGCTGGCAAGCCAGCGGGCCGATCCCGGTGTCGTGGCCCCTTCGGGACGACCAAACCTTATCGGCGGGCGACGAGCCGACGCAATATCGGTTATCCCCGAACCGTCATCGGCACGTCGCCTTTATCCACGCCTCATCCAAACAGGAATCCACAACTGCCCCGATCATCAGTTCCCACGTGAGCCTTCACCGATGAGTGACCCTTACTACGGCCTCGAGCCGCAGCCGCCCGCCGCGCGACCGGCGGCGGCGCTTGCCGCCGTGGTGCTGCTGTTGCTCGTCTTCTTCGTCGGGCTTGCCGTTGGGCAGAGCGGCGTGCTTGTCCCCGGCGCGACGCCGCGGCCGTCGTCGGTCGCGGTTGGCCCAACGCCGTCCCCTGGCGCATCTGTGGCCCCGTCGACCGGGCCGCTCCCGTCCTTGCCGACCGGCGCCCCGGCTGACTTCGGCGTCTTCTTCCAGGCCCTCGAGATCGTCCGCCAGAACTTCGTTGGCCGTGACGAGCTGACCGACGAGCAGATCACCTACGGCGCGATCCGAGGCATGGTCGAAGCATTGGGCGATACGGGACACTCGATCTTCCTCACGCCGGAGGCCGTCCGGGCCGAACAGGAGTCCCTCGGCGGCAGCGTGGTCGGGATCGGCGTCCTGCTCGGTGAGCGGAACGATCGCGTCGTCGTCGTCTCGGTCATCAGCGGCGGTCCAGCCGATCGCGCCGGAATTCGCACAGGCGATGTGATCGCCGAGGTCGACGGTCAACCAGTTACGGGGCTGGCACCTGAGGAAGTGGCGCCCAAGGTGCGCGGCGACGCGGGCACGACGGTTGTCGTGACCCTCGAGCGGCCCTCAACCTCGGAGCGGCTCGAGTTCAGCATCGTGCGCGAGGAGCTGCACTTCCCGGCCGCGACCTGGACCATGGTCCCGGGCACCGATATCGCGCTTCTGCGACTCGTCCAGTTCTCGTCAGGAGCGGCGACCGAGCTGCGCGCCGCACGCGACGCGGCGACCGACGCCGGCGCCACCTCGTTCATCCTCGACCTGCGCAGCAACCCTGGTGGCTACATAGCAGAAGCCGTGGACACTGCCAGCCTGTTCCTGACCGACAAGACCGTTTACATCCGCGAGCTTGCCGACAGGCAGCGCATACCGGTCCTCACCAACAACACCATCCCGTCGACGGATGCCCCGCTCGTCGCGCTCATCGACGAGGGCACGGCCAGCTCAGCCGAGATCGTGTCAGCGGCTTTGGGTTCGGCGGGTCGCGCCGAGCTCGTCGGCGACACGACGTTCGGTACCGGCACGGTCCTGCTCAACTTCGACCTGCCCGATGGGTCCGCCATACGTCTCGCGATTGAACGTTGGTTGACGCCGGACGGCGCGCTGATCTTTGGCCGCGGGATCGATCCGACCGTCCCGGTTATCCTGTCCATCGAGGAGATCCCGCTGGAGCCAACCGAGGTCAGCCAGTTGGCACCGACCGATATTCCGACGCTGCCGGACGCTCAGCTCCGAAGAGCTATAGAGCTACTGTCCCCTTAAGGGTTAGCGCAAGCGACGGTCGGACCCCGGCGCAAGCCGAGAGCCGACCAATTCGCGCGCAGCAGTCCGAAGGGCTGCGGAGCAAATCAATGGACGGGGCCGTCCGCTCCTTCGGCGGCTGCCTCGAACCGCGCCTCGACCGTCCGCTCCTCGGCTCCGCGCACGATGCGCAGAGTGATCGACTGCCCGGCACTCACCGTACCGAGTGCGTCGTACACGTCGTCCGGCTCGCGGATGGGCTTTGCGGCAGCCTCGACGATCAGGTCGCCCTCGACAATTCCGGCGCGATCGGCCGGACTGTCTCCTTCGACTTCTCGAACGAGCACGCCCTCGACATCCGGCAAACCGACCGCGCGGCGCATCCGACGCGCAACCCACGACGGGGCGATGCCGATGCCCAGGCGCGGCCGCTCCATGCTCTCGCCGCGCTGGAGGGCCGCTACGCGCGTGCGCAATGACTCGTCGGCCGGCAGCGCGAGGTAGAAGCCGCCACCCAGGCGGTTCGTGTTGAGGCCGAGCAGCTTTCCGCCGGCATCGACGAGCGCGCTGCCTGACGAACCAGGGACCAGTGGCGCCGTGTGCTCGATGCTGCCGGAGATGCGCCGGCCGCGCGGGCCGCGAAATGCCCGAGCGATGCTCGACACCAGGCCGAAGGTGACGCGCGGCCCGCTGCCGTTCAGCGTCACCGCGAAGACCGGCGTGCCGATGCGGACGGCCTCGGACGACCACTCGAGCTGTGGGCTGGATCCGGTGTCGACCGAGACGACTGCGAGGTCGCCATCGACATCGATGCCGGCGAGCTTGCCCGAGACCTTGCGACCGTCCGCGAACGTGACGGTCAATTCTTCAGACCTCACGTTGTGCGCGTTCGTCAGCACCGCCCCGGGGCCGATCACCACGCCCGAGCCACCGCGCCAGCCGCCACCGACGCGAACAGCCGAAGCTCCGACCTTGTCTGCGACGGATCCGACAGCCGATCCCAATTCCTCAAGGAATGCCATTACCTGCGACCTCGTATGTTTGCCCAGAGTGACTTGCAAGTCACAAGTTACCACTGGGACACGCCGGACGCAATACCATGCGGGCGTGAAGGATCCCGGTGGCGAGTCGGCCCCATCTGCGCTTGATGCGGCACTGGGCAGAGTGGGCGATCGATGGTCCTTTCTGCTCGTCGAGTCGCTGCTCGAGGGTCCGCGGCGCTTCAACGACCTCGTTGCCGCTCTGCCCGGCATCGCTCCGAATATCCTGACCGACCGGCTCCGGCGCCTGGAGCGGGAGGGAGTGCTGATCGGGCGCAAGTACTCGGAGCGCCCGGCGCGGATGGCCTATGAACTCACGGGCGACGGGCTCGAGCTCGCCGGCGTGCTGCGCCTTTTGGCCGCATGGGGCACAGGAGGTTCGGCCGGGGCGGAAGGTCTACGCCATGTGACCTGCGGCTCGTTGCTCGAGGCGCGCTGGTTCTGTCCGACATGCGCGCGCACGATCGACGGGCCAGAGGAGGCCTCAGCCCTCCGCTTCGCCTGACGCCGCCACTAGCATGCTGCGCCAATGGCAAACCCCGAACGTAAGGTCGTTCTGATCGTCAATCCGACCTCCGGCGGCGGCCGGGGAGAGCGTGTGCTGGGCGAGGCGCGTCGTCCTGCGGAGGTAATCGTTCTTGATTAGCGCGGACACCCCACGCAGGGGCTACACTCCGCGCTGCCCGCCGTTTGGCCGTCCCCAGACCCTCCGGAACAAGAGGAAGAGTTGCCACACACGCCCACCCTGGCCGGCCAGGCACGTGACATTCTTACGCAGAAGGAAGCCACTGATCGCGCGAGCCGCGTCCGCGAGGCCCATTATTCGATCAAGCTCGACCTTGTCAAAGGCCGTCCCACGTACCGCGGCGACGTCACGATCCGCTTCCAGGCACAGGGTGACGGGCCACTGTTCCTCGACTTCCGCGGCAGGACCATCGACCGCCTCGAGGTCAACGGCACGCAGGTGGACCCCGACTGGAACGGCTACCGCCTGACGCTTGCCGGCTGGAATGTCGCCTCCGACATGACCGTTCGGATCGAATACGAGAACGACTACGACACCACCGGTGACGGGTTTCACCGCTTCGTTGACCCTGAAGACGGCGACGAGTACGTCTACACCAACTTCGAGCCGTACGAAGCGCATCGCCTGTTCCCCTGTTTCGACCAGCCGGACATCAAGGGCAGGTACAAGGTGGAGGTCACCGCCCCGTCCTCGTGGCAGGTCGTCGCCAACGCGCCGCTCGCCGACACCCTGCCCGCGTCGGGCGACCGCACGACGCACGGGTTCGCCGAGACCGAGTTGTTCAGCACTTACCTTGTCGCGCTCGTAGCCGGACCCTACGTAGTGCGCCGCCGTCAGCACGGCGGACTGGACCTGGGCCTGTATTCGCGCCGCTCCATGGAGCGCTACCTCGAAGAGCAGGCACCTGAGATCTTCGAGATCACCACGCAGGGGCTCGACTTCTACGCCGAGATGTTCGACCAGGAGTACCCGTTCGCGAAGTACGACCAGGTGTTCGTGCCTGAATACAACTCGGGCGCGATGGAGAACGTCGGCTGCGTCACGTATAACGAGCTGTACCTCTTCCGCGATCCGGCAACGGAGAGCCAGAGGCTGGACCGTGCCGACACGTTCCTCCATGAACTGGCCCACATGTGGTTCGGCAACCTGGTCACGATGCGCTGGTGGGATGACCTGTGGCTCAACGAGAGCTTCGCGACGTACATCTCGTACCTGGCGATGACCGAAGCCACGCGCTTCACGAACGCCTGGAAGGTCTTCAATGCCGACATCAAGCGCTGGGCATACCAGCAGGACCAGTTGCCCACCACGCACCCCATTGCCGGCTCGGCTGCTGACACCGAGATCGCGTTCCTCAACTTCGACGGCATCACATACGGCAAGGGCGCGTCGGTGCTCAAGCAGTTGGTCAAGTACATCGGCCGGGACGCTTTCCGTGATGGCATGCGCATCTATTTCCGCCGCCACGGCTGGTCCAACGCCACCCTTGACGACTTCCTGTCCTGCCTGGAGGAATCGAGCGGCTCTTCGCTCAACGAATGGGCGCAGTTGTGGCTTAGAACCGCGTCGCTCAACACCCTGTCGACCGAATGGCAGGCCGATGGCGGCCGACTATCCGGACTGGCGATCCAGCAGACGGCCCCGATCGACCACCCCACCCTGAGACCCCACGCGCTCGAGCTCGCTCTGGCGAAGGACGGCACGGGCAAGCTCAAGGTCGATTCGATCTCCGCCTGGATCGACGGTCCCGACACTCCCATCGCCGAGGCACGCGGGCGCGAGGTGCCGGACCTCGTGTTCCCCAACTACGGCGACCACGCCTACGCCAAGGTCTCGCTCGACCCGGCGTCGGTCGATTTCGTGCGTCGCAACCTCGATCGAGTCGACGACGAGCTGCTGCGCGAGCTGCTCTGGATGTCGCTCTGGGAGATGGTCCGCGACCGCGAGCTGCGCACGACGGAGTACCTCGACATCGGGCGCAGCGAGCTCCCCGACGAGCCAGACCTCGACATCCTCAACACCGTCCTGGAGCGCTCGGCCCTGGCGATCAATCGCTACGTGCCGGAATCGGTGCGCGAGGTGGAGTCGCACAAGTGGCTCGAGGCCGCGTTGGCCAACGTCGCCGCGACCGACGGTGACCCCCAGATCATGTGGGCACGCTCGGCGATCAATGTCGCGTCGACGCCCGCCGACGTGGCGCGCCTTGTCGAGCTGGCCGAGGGATCCGCCGCAATCCCGGTATTCACGGGCGACCAGGACATGCGCTGGGCGATCGCCACCAAGGCCCTCGCCTACGGCCTCCCCGGCGCAGAGGAGTGGCTCGCTCGCGAGGCTGTCCGAGACCGTTCGGACCGTGGCCGGCGTGCGTTACTGCGGGCAGAGGCCGCCCGTCCGACGGCTGAGGCCAAGGAGGAGGCCTGGGCCAAGATCCACGGCGAGGGCTACGGCTCGTTCCACCTCACCCGCGCCGCGATGCTCGGCTTCCTGTGGCCGCAGCAGCAGGAACTCCTCGAGCCGTTTGTCGACCGGTTCTTCGACCGCATCAGAGACGTGTTCGAGACGCGCGATCACCCGTTCGCCCGGTCCTACCTGCTTGCGCTGTACCCGGCCCACCTCGCCGACCCCGGCGTGCTGGAACGCTCCCAGCGCCTGCTCGCCACGCTCGACGGTACGTTGCCTACCCTGTCGCGCCAGTTGGTCGAAGTGGCCGATGAGCTCGACCGCCAGATCAAGGTGCGCGCCTTCGCCGACACGAGCAGCTGAGATTGCCCGGCCGACCCTGGGTTGAGCCGGTAACGCTCGAGGGGTCGTCCGTTCGGCTGGAGCCCCTCGCGCTGGACCACCTTCCGGGGCTGACCGCCATCGGACTCGATTCCGAGATCTGGCGCTGGATGCCCACAACGATCCAGACCCCGGGCGAGATGCGCGCCTACCTCGATAAGGCGCTGGCCGCCCGAGAAACCGGCACCGAGATGCCTTTCGCGACGATCGAGCGCACCAGCGGGAAGGTCATCGGCGGGACCCGCTACATGAACATAGAGCCGCACCATCGCAGACTCGAGATCGGTTACACCTGGATTGCGCCGGCCTGGCAGCGGACGGTCATCAACACCGAGGCCAAGCTGCTGATGCTCATCCACGCGTTCAACGTCCTCGGCGCGCTGCGCGTCGAGTTCAAGACCGACTCGCTCAATGAGCTATCGCGCGCGGCGCTCCTGGGCATCGGCGCGACCGAGGAGGGGACCATGCGCAACCACATGGTCACCGACGGCGGCCGGCGTCGGCACTCGGCCTACTTCAGCATCATCGAGGAGGAGTGGCCGCACGTGCGCCAACACCTCGAGTCACGACTGGCGCGCCTGAACGCCCAGGCCCGGCCCACCGCCGCCGCTAACTCTTCCGAAGTCCGGGTAGGCGAGTCCTAGCCCGACCAATATCGCCCACATCATTGCGTTGGAGCGCAGGCCGGGCCATAGCGATCCCTGAGCGCCCGACTAACCGCCGAAACGCCCTCGTATATCGATGCGGGCGTTCCTATGGGCGATAGCCACTTGGCCGCGGGCCACTAATCGCCGGGCTTTCGCCGGGCTAATGATGTGGGCGATAGCGAACTCGCTACGCCGAGCGGAGGGCGCGGGCACGCGACTTCCGCGCGCGATCTAGGTTGTAGGCCGAGTTGACGAGCCCGACATGGGTGAATGCCTGGGGGAAGTTGCCTACCAGCCGCCCCAGTCGCGGGTCATATTCCTCTGCCAGCAGCCCGACGTCGTTGCGCAGCGCAAGCATCCGCTCGAACAGCTCGGTCGCCTCCTCGATCTCGCCGATCAGGGCCAGGTTGTCGATCAGCCAGAACGTGCACGCCAGGAACGAGCCCTCACCGGGCGGCAGACCATCGTCGGTCTTCTCGGTCTGATAGCGCATCACGAAGCCGTCGACCATCAGCTCCCTCTTGATGGCAGCGATCGTGCCGCGCATGCGCGGGTCCGTTGCCGGCAGGAAATGGACCAGCGGAATCATGAGCAGGCTGGCGTCGAGCGCCTTTGAGCCGTAGTACTGGGTGAAGGTGTTGCGCTTGGTGTCGAAACCCTTCTCGATCACCTCGTCGTGGATCTGCTGGCGAACGGTGCGCCACTTTTCCAACGGCCCATGGAGGCCGAATTTCTCGATCGCACGAACCGCCCTGTCCATCGCCACCCAAGCCATCACGCGCGAGTGCGTGAAGAGCTGGCGCGGTCCGCGGACCTCCCAGATGCCTTCATCCGGATCCTGCCAGTGATCAGCAACGAATTCGACCAGGTGGCCGGCCAGTTTCCAGGCCTCCTCGTCGTCCGCGCCCACCCCGAACTGGCGCGCCAGGTGGAGCGTGTCGAGGACCTCGCCGTAGACGTCGAGCTGGAATTGCGTGGCGGCCGCATTGCCGATGCGTACCGGGGCCGAGTTCTCGTACCCGGGCAGCCACCCGACCTCGAACTCGGACAGGCGACTCTCGCCAGCGGGCCCGTACACGGTCTGGAGGTTGGCCGGGTCGCCGCCGGCGGCGCGGAGGAGCCAGTCCACGAAGGCGCGCGCCTCCTCGGTGTAGCCGCCGATGTGCAGCGCCCACACGCTGAACGCGGCGTCGCGCACCCAGCAATATCGGTAGTCCCAGTTGCGAACGCCGCCGATCTCCTCGGGCAGCGATGTGGTCGGCGCCGCGACGATCCCGCCGGTGGGCCCGAATGTCATTGCCTTCAGCACCATCAGCGAATGCAGGACCTCGTCCTTCCAGGCGCCGTCGTAGCGCATCCGCGACGCCCAGTCGCGCCACCAGGTGAGCGTCTGCTCGAGCGCGCCGCCAGCGTGTGGCGGCTCGCGCGGCGCAAGGTGCGAGGGATGCCAGCTGAGCACGAACGAGACCGTCTCTCCCTCATGAATGGTGAAATCGCCCGCCGTGCTCAGGCCTTCGCCGTGCACGGGCACGCTCGATCGGAGGCAGACGGCGTCCGGCCCGGAGACGGCGCATAGGTCACCGCCGACGCGGCGGACCCATGGCACGAGCCGGCCGTAGTCGAAACGCAGCACGAGCTCGGTGCGCATCTCCACCTTGCCACTCACTCCCTCGACGAGGCGCACGAGGTTCGGCAGCTGATCACGCGGCGGCATGAAGTCGGTAACGCGGACGGTCCCGGTCTTGGTTTCCCACTCGGTCGTGAGGACCAGCGAATGGTCGCGGTACGCGCGTCGCTTGGCCCGCCGCCCACGCTTTGGCGCGATACGCCAGCGGCCATTCTCGGGCGTTCCCAGCAACGCCGCGAAGCAGGCCCCCGAATCAAAACGGGGAAGGCACAGCCAGTCGATCGAGCCGTCGACGCCGACGAGCGCGGCCGTCTCCGTGTCGCCGATGAGCGCGTAGTCCTCGATCCGCAGCGTCACTAGGCAGAATGTAGCCCACGCAATGCAAGCATCCGTGCCCATCGACGCACTGACCCTTCTGCGTTCGAGCCGCAGCCGGTTGCTCCTCGACACCCTCGGCATTGCCGTGTCGGCCGGAGGTTTCGGGCTGGTCTACGGTCTCGCCGCTCGTACAGCCGGTCTGTCCGTCATCGAAGTGGCGGCGATGAGCGCGCTCGTCTTCTCGGGCGGGGCCCAGTTTGCGGCCCTCGCCTACATCGCCGCCGGGGCGCCGTGGGCCGCGGTGGTGCTGCTCACGGGTTTCATCAACGCTCGGCACCTGCTCTACGGAGCGGCACTTGCCCCATACCTGGCCGATCGATCCGTGGCTCTCCGGGCGGCGATGGCCCACGTGCTCAACGACGAGACATTTGCCATCTCGCTCAACCACTTCCGTCGCCTCGGACGTGCAGATGTCCCCGGCTAGTGGCTGGGCGCATTCGGCGGCACGGTCGTGCCCTGGATCGGTGCGTCGATCCTCGGCGCCACCCTCGCGGGGAACATCCCGGAACCAGCCCGGTTCGGACTCGACGTAATCTTCCCGGCCGCGATGGCCGGACTGGCCGTGGGGCTCATCACCGGCCGCCGCGAGCTGGCCGCCGCCGTCACTGGAGCGGTCGTGGGGGTCGTGACTGGTCTGGCCTGGGATCCGGCGGCGGGGATTGTCGTTGGCGGTCGGGCCCCTTGTCGGATTGCTCTTGTCCGGCCAGGGCGAACCAGAGATCGTGGGCGTGGACGGTTGAGCACCAACCTCGTCTGGCTGGCGCTGCTCATGGCCGCGGTCACCTACCCGGCCCGCGCGATTCCGCTGCTCGTCCCGGGGATGCGCCGGTTGCCATCCGCCCTGCTGACGTACCTGCAACTTGTCGGCCCGGCGGTCCTCGCCAGCCTGGCTGCAGTCAGCCTGTGTCCGTGTGGGCGAATCGGGTCGTCCAGAGCTGTACGTTGGGCCTGAGTGGATCGCCGTCGCGCTGTGCGTGGCGATCGTGGCGTGGCGGCGCAACCTGTTGCTCGGTCTCATCGTGGCCGCAGGCTTGATGGCCGTACTGCGCGCGCTCGGTTTGGCAGTCGTCTAGTCTGCGCGCGTGATGTGGTCCCGCGCCTCGACCATCGTCGGCGGCCTGCTGCTGATCGGCCTCGGAGCCGTCCTGATGGCGGTCAACACGTTCGGTGTGCGGCTGCCATTCGAGTTCGGCCAGATCGGCTGGCCCGTGTTCGTGATCGCGCCGGGCGCAGCTCTTCTCATCATTGGGCTGATCGCCAGCGGCGAAGCGGGCGTCGGACTTGCCGTGGCCGGCGGCATTGTGACGACGGTCGGGCTGATCCTGACCTACCAGTCCGCCACGGATCACTGGACGAGCTGGGCCTACGCGTGGGCGCTGATCGCACCAACGTCAGTGGGTGCCTCGATGCTGCTGTGGGGCATCTTCCATCGCCGCGCCACCGTTGTCAGGCAGGGAATCTCGGGCCTCGGCGTCGGCCTCGTGCTGTTCATCGTCGGCTTCGCGTTCTTCGAAGGCGTGCTCGGCCTCGGTGGCGGCCGCGGGCTCGCGCCGCTCGGTCGGCAGGCGCTGCCTGTCGCGTTGATCGTGGCTGGGGTCCTGATCGTCCTCAGTCGACTGTGGCCGTGGTCGCGCAGCGTGGCCTCATATGCCGGCTGGGAATCGCACGGTTGGACAGCGCAGGCCGGCCCACCGCGCGAGGGGCCGCCACCGGTGCCTCCGGAATCCCCCGCACCGTGGGCGTCACCGCCCTCTTCGCCGTCGGACGAAACGTCCGAAACGAAGACGTCGTAGCCCGCTAGGCCGCGCCTCGACGGCGCGGCGCGGGCGACCTAGATCAGTGAATGGATCGCCGCGCGCCGCAGATCGGGCACGTGGCGGTGTATCCACTCGCGTCGGGCTGCATGAGTGTCGTGCAGCCATTGGTGTAGCAGTACAGCCGGTGGCCAGAGGCCGTTCGCCGGATTCGCCGACGCGCCGAGGCGCCCTGGCTGTACGAGGTATGGGTTCGGGTTTGCATTGTGCTTTCGAGAGTTGCCCGTTGCGCCGGTCTAGGTGGCGTCGGGCTAAGTGATGCGCTCCACGACGTTGTTTTCTTCTACGTCGGAGCGATTGCCCAACCGGTTTGTCGCGGGAGCGAGTTTGGTGCTCAGACCTGCGGCGTTCTTCGGTTGCTGAAGAGATACTACCTCGATCGAGCGAAATCTGCCCTCCGTACGGATGGGTCAGTCGCGGCCGGGACCCTGTTTCGGCCCAGGACGCCGCGTGCCGGTGTCCACGCCACTGGCGCGAAGTTGCGCTTTGTAGGCGCGTTTGCCAGCCTGGTAGTCGGCCAGCGCCTCAGGTGAATCGACGTCGCCCAGCGAGCGGTGCTGCGGGGCGACCGCCTCCCAGCCCGGCGGTGTCACGCCGAACTGCTTGCCGAGGATCCCGATGATCGTGCGCGCCTTCATCTCGCCAATGCCCGGGAGGCTCAGGAGACGTTTCTCGAGTGCCCTGCCGTCCTTCGCTTCGCGCCACACGGCTTCTGCGTCGCCGCCGTAATCGCGCACGACCGCCTCGCATAGGGCCTGCGTGCGACGGGCCATGTTGCCCGGGAAGCGATGCAGCGCCGGGCGCTCCTTGAACGCAGCCTCGAGCTTCTCCGTGTCCATCGCGGCGATCTCTGCCGGATCTAGCGTCCCGATCCGTCGGCGCAGCTCGTACGGACCCGAGAAGGCCTTCTGGAGCTGGACCTGCTGGTCGAGCACGAACCCGATCAGCAGCGCGAGCGGGTCCTGTGCCAGCAGTCGGTCGGCCTCATCGATGCCGGTGTAGGGCAGCTTTGCTGGCTTTCTCGCGACGCTTGCCATACGCCGATGGTATCGCGGGCCGGCGCAGGTCCTGGACGACGCAGGTCGATCCCCTCAAATGAACGAGTTTTCGTTCAGTCGGCTCCCCAGTTGACGCGTTTTCGGCTCAACGGAACGAACGGTCATGCAATTGAGCGGAATTGAGTCGCTGTTAACCGTCCCGGCGGTGTCGCGGCGCGCCGCCGGAACGAATTTGCGTCCAAGTGAGCGGAGCCGGTCGTGACGCTGCGGATCGTCGGCACGGGTGAGTCGCCAGCCTCGGTGACGAGGTTCATGCGTAACGCCACGTTGATCGGAACCGTTCAGACCCCGGTGATCCCCGCTGGCGGCAAGGCCACCGTGGCCATCCTTTGGAACACCAAGGGCCTCAAGGGGACCTACACGCTGTGGGTCAATGCCGACCTCGGAAACGCCATCGAGGAGCTGAGCGAAACGAACAACGTCGGCAAGCTGGCTGTCACGGTCAAGGCCGACAAGGTCAGTAACGGGCAGTTCAGGCCCAGCGGCCCGTAGCCCATCCAGCGGAATATCTCGAGCGCCGGCCGTCCGACCACACGACCGGCGCTCTTCCTTTGGGGCGCAGGAGTCGAGTCGCGTTCCAAGCCTTGGAAGTAACGGCCATGCGTGACGATGAGTTCGCGCGGCACTCGCCAAAAGTGCGAG
>CAYZEJ010000062.1:0-13267 GCA_964477545.1 uncultured Anaerolineaceae bacterium
ATCGATGTCCAGCCCGCGCGCGGCGACGTCCGTGCCGACCAGGATGTCGACCCTGCCGGCCTTGAAGTCGCTCAGCGCGCGGTTGCGCTGGATCTGGCTCTTGTCGCCATGGATCGCGGTTGCCCTGATGCCGTCGCGCTCGAGCTGTTCGGCGAGTCGGCCGGCGGCGTGCTTCATGCGCGTGAACACGAGGGCCTGCTCAATCCGTCCGGACTTGATCAGTTGGCTGAGCAGCTCGCGCTTGCGCCGCTGGTCGACCGGGATGACGACCTGGTGGACCAGCGCGGCAGACGTCTGCTCGGGCGTGATCTGGACGAAGACAGGCTGCTGCTGGAATTCGGCCGCCAGCTTTCGCACCGGTGGGGAGAAGGTGGCCGAAAACATGAGTGTCTGGCGCTGCTTGGGCAGCAAGGCGATGATCCGGCGGACGTCGGGGATGAAACCCATGTCGAGCATGCGGTCGCCCTCGTCGAGGACGAGCACCTCTACTCGGCTCAGGTCAATGGTCTTCTGTTCGACGTGATCCAAGAGCCGGCCGGGTGTCGCGACGACGATCTCGGGCGCCTGGAGGAGCTTGCGCAGCTGCGGGTCGAACGGGACGCCGCCGTAGACAGCGGTCGATCGGACGGGGCGGGTCTGGCTGTAGACGCGGACCGCTTCCTCGACCTGGAGGCACAGCTCGCGCGTCGGCGTGACGACCAGCACGCGGACCGGGCGTCGGCCGCTTGTTTGCGCATAGGCCAGGTTCTGGAGGCGCTGGAGGATGGGCAGCACGAACGCTGCGGTCTTGCCCGTGCCGGTCTGGGCGGCGGCGACCACGTCGCGGCCCTCGAGGACGAGCGGGATGGCTTCGCGCTGCACTGGCGTGGGCTCTGTGTAGCCCTGCTGCGCCACGGCGCGAAGGAGTTCGGGGGCTAGCCCGAGTTTGTCGAAAGACATGAGTTGAAGCTCCTGACGGTGGGGCCCTCCCGCTTCTTGCGGGGCCCGGTCAGGGCTTGATAAGTGAGTCGGGTCGATCGGGTATGAACCGGGGCGCAGACCGGATGGGCGCCCTCAACGAACACGAAGTGCCCGAAGGGTAGCACGTTGCCGAACATCTGTTCGTATCGCTCGGCCGTCTGATAAGTCGCCGACAAGTGGCGCTCCTTATGCTCGCCCCATGTCGTCGAGGCTTAGCCGTATGCGGTATTCTTTACTCATGCAACGGAAAGTAAAGGAAACTCGGCGTCGACGGGGTGTTACGCGCATCAGCACGAAGAACCAAGTGACGTTGCCGACCGAAGCCCTGGCCCACGCCGGGCTGTCGGTGGGCGATCGACTCCGCGCCCACGTCCAGGCGCCCGGGCAGATCCTCCTCGTGCGTGAAGCCGACCCGATCGACGAGCACGCCGGCGCGCTCACCGGCGTCTATCCCGACAACTATCTGGACGAGCTCCGACGCGAGTGGGCCTGATCGTCGTCGACGCCGGCGTCATCATCGCGGTCCTCGACTCATCCGACGCTCACCACAGCGCAGCGCGTGACGCCCTGCACGTGGAGCTCGATGGCGGCTCGGCGCTCATCCTCCCGGCCTCGGCCTACGCTGAGGTGCTGGTCGCCCCGTTTCGACGCGACGGCGACTCAGCGAACATCGTCGACTCGCTCATCGACGCTCTACCGGCAACTGTTCAACCGATCACCCGCGCGATCGCGCGCGCGGCCGCCGAACTCCGTGCGCAGCACGGCTCTCGCCTGCGCCTGCCCGACGCTCTAGTAGTCGCCACCGCGGTCGAGCTCGGCGCCGACCGAATCCTCACGACGGACCGCCGCTGGCCGACGCTGGCGCTGAAGATTCAGGCTATCTGATTTGGTGCGCGATGCACATGTTATGGTATGCACATGTATACGGAGCGGACGCAAGTCCTCCTCACCTCGGCTCAGCGGCGATACCTGGAGCGGCGGGCGGCCGAAGAACGACGTTCGGTCGGTGCCGTCATTCGCGACGCGATCGACGCATACACAGGATCGACCGGCCGTACGCGGCGTGAAGCCGCCGACAGCCTGCTCGGCACAGCCGCGCCGGTTGCAGATTGGGAGGATATGAAGGCGGAGATCCTCCGCGGAGCGACGGAGTCACGCCCCTGACGACCGTATTCATCGATACGGCAGTGCTGATGTACGCCGCCGGTGAATCCCACCTGCTGCGAGATCCAAGCGCGCGCATCATCCAGCTCGTCCGCGACGGCGAGCTCGACGCGGTCATTTCGGCCGAGGTCGTACAGGAGATCCTGCACCGCTTCGTCGCCATTCGCCGACCCGAGCTGGGTGCCCGCATCGCTCGCGACGCGCTCGACCTATTTGGCCCGGTGTTGCCCATCACGCATGCCGTGATGGATCGGCTGCCGCGCCTCATCGAGTCGTACCCGATGCTGGCGGCGCGCGATCTGGTTCATGTGGCCACCTGCCTCGAGAACGGCATCGACGCGATCGTTTCCCCGGATCGCGGCCTTGACGCAGTCGCGGAGATCAGGCGCATCGACCTCGCCGGCGTTCAGCCTGGCTAGCCGCGGGCGACCTTCGTTGATGGCAACAAGCGGATCGCCCTTGCGCCGCCGTGGTCAGCCCGGCGCAGTGGAATTTCGAGCGGCAGCAACCGCGGCCGTCTCGGGATTAGGCTCGAAGAGGATTGGATAACGCTCCTCTCCGAACGTCGTGACCGGTGGGCCGACGATATGGAGGACGAATCCGAGGCGCCGATACAGCCTCAGCATCGGAGTTGAAGCAGTCCCGCAGACGCGCGCGTGACCGCGGGCTCGTAGCTCCAGCCACGCCGCGCCGATGAGCCCGGCCAGCACCGACCTACGTTCCCGCTCGACCGCGTGGATCACGACCATCCGTCCGAGTTCGACGCAGACCTTCGGCAGCCGCGTCACGCCGGGCGCCTGCTCCATCGGCAGCACCCGTCCCGGCTCGGGATAGAACAGCCGGCACGTGCCGATTGGCTCTGTGTCCAGGATGGCCAGGATGTGGGCCGCCCGATCGTCATCGACGTCCACCTCGCGTCCGTCAGGGAGTTCATCGGGTCGCGCCCAACCCTGCTCCAGCACCGCCCGCCCGCGCAGGCGCTGTGCGGCTTCCACGTCGGCTCTGTCGTTCGTGATCCGGTAAATGGTTGGCCGGGCTCGGGCGACGAGTGCGGCCGCGACGGTGTCGAGCCGCGCGATGCTCTCGTTTTGGTCGGTCACGAAGCGGTCAGCCCGCTGGTGCGCTGCCTGCCCTCCGCCACAACAGGAGTCCGACCCACGCGAACCAGGCAACCATGACCACCGCCGCGACCGGTGCGAGGATCGCCAGCGCCGATGAGGCCGATAGCAGAAGGACGACCGGGATGGCCACGTGAGCCACGCCAGCAGCGATGGCCAGGTAGGCACCGAACCGTGACAGGCCGCGCGAGCGCCAGGCGACGATCCCGACTACCAACAGCCAAACACCCACAGCGCCGAACGACCACAGCCCGAAGGGATCCAGCGTCGTGCGCCAGAAGACCGCTATGACTCCCTTGCCGGCGTCGTCGGCAGCCACGAACGCGTTGGCGATGCCGGGCAGCCTGCCCATCACCAGCGAGTTGCCGACCGCCCCGATCGCGTAGCCGACGATGGCCAGCATGCTCGCCCATCGCAGCCACGGGTCGTCCCTGCTGAGCAGCCTCCGGATGGGGCGCACAACCGCCAGTCCGACCACGCCCATGAGCGTCAGCAGGCCCATCTCCAACTGGAGAGGCATCGGATTCGCGGCGAATGAGGGGAGGAGCTGCCGGCCCGGCACGCCAAGTCGCTGCTCCGCCGGGAGCAACGCGTACGCGACGGCGGCAAGCGCCGTGAGCACGGCCAGACAGATTGCGGCGCCTCCGCCAAACCGATGAAAACGGGTAACCGAAGTCGACTCGTTCATCCCTCTCCCTCAGCGTGACGAATTCGCACGGATCGTAACGACCAGTGGCTAGGTCTGGCTCGGCTCCTCGTCGCGAACGGCCTCGAACTGCGGCGGAGGCCAGGCGCGCGCCTGGATGAACCACTTGACGGCCAGGAGCCAGAGCAGCGTCTGCATCGCGCCCAGCGTCAGCACGAAGATCCACGGCGCGGGTCTGAGAAAGCCAATGGCCAGGGCAAGCAGCGCCGCGGCGGCCATGGCAATGGACAACTTTCGATAGACCTGCGGGAGGCGCCCCGCGTCGTCTAACGCCCGGGCAGCAACGATCGCCCCGCCCAGCCCCAGCGCCACCGCGCCGCTGACCAGCCACGCGGTCGCCTCGGGTGTCACCGGGTCGTGTGCATGCTCCATCAGGCTGACCATGCCGGCGCCGGCTGCAACAATCGAAAGCGTGATCGGGAAGTGGCTGAGCATCCAGTTGGCGATATATCGGCCCTTGTTACGCGGGAACCTTCCACCGATGAGGTCGAAGTAGATCCACCAGAAACCGAGGCCGATCCCGAGCGCAATCACGCCGGTGACGATCGTCAGTGCGTCGCGAGCGGCACCTGAAAGCCCGGCAACGACGCCGAAGACCACTTCGCCAAGGACGATGATCGTGAAGAGGCCGAAGTGCTCGACCGTCGAGTGGGTCGGACTCGCCCCTTTCTCCAGTTCCCCGGTGAACCACCCGAGAACGAGCATGCCCACGATCCACCCAGCCGAGTAGAGGGCCCAGAGGGCCAGCCTGGCCTCGGGCGGAACGAAGGCGCTGACGAAAATGGCGGCGACCGACGCGAGCATCCCGATCGCGTATGCCTTCGTCACGGCCATGAATTCGGGTGAGTCGTATCGCCGCACTGAGATCCAGAGCCACGAGAGGACTGCCAGAAACGCGGCGTAGACGACTGCGAAGGCGGGGCCGTCCTCGGCGAGCGCCTTTGCCGTGAATACGGCCAGCAGGGCGAGAATGCCCATCTGGACGAAGACGAACGATCTGGTTCGGCCGTCCTCGCGCCCGTGGAGGTCGAGATAGAGCGAGCCATTGACCCAGCCGACCCAGATCATTCCGAAGACCACGGCGAACTGTGCGAAACGGACCCCAGAAACGTCGACGGCCAGAGTGTGAGCGGCCTGTGCGATGACCACCACATAGACCAAGTCGTACAGGAGCTCGACCGGGCTCACCACCCGATTGCGAACGACGTCCCCATGCGCCCGCGGCGGACGCCAGAACCATTCCCTGAAGCGACGAAGGGTGTCCATCGTTGCCGGACAGGCTACCGACTCCGATCGACCCGCCGCGCTGTTTCAGCCGCCTCGGAGTCACTCGGACGGGCGCACAATTGGGAACCGAGCCGGAATGGCTACCCGCCTTATCACCGTTACCCGAGGATATGGATAGGTTCGTGAGGCTTGCGCGCTACCTTCGCTCGAGTCCGACAAATGCGCCTGCGGATCGCGACACTTCTCCATCGACGCCTGTCCCATCGGACGTGTGGCTCGCTGCATATTCGGCAGTCGAGGCCCGTCGCCGGCAGTTCGACTCCCTGATGTGGCAAGTCCCCGCTCTATCGCCGACTGCTCAGGCGTTCCTTCTGAGTGTGGCGCTCGGTCCTGGCACCGCTCCTCTTGGACGCCAAGTGGCCGCCGGTCTCGCGCTGGTGGCGTCATTTCTCACGCTACAACTTATGGCCAAACATCGGTATCACGAAGGACTGGACGCCAGACTGCTGGAGCACATCGAAGAGAGGATGCAAATGGATCGCCTTTTAGGCGTCCGACCTCACGCACGACCCACGATGCGGGCCGCATCCTTGCGCCATCCTGCGAACCGATTTGTGCACCTCGGCTCGTATCGCCTGTGGACCGTTGGGCTCTTCCTGTTCCTGCTCGCGAATGCGGCAATCGTGCTGATCGCTCTCGTGACGCCGTCGTTGCTGGGCTGAGATCCAGCCGACGGGACAGGACAAACACTCTCAACCGTGACCCTCGGCAACGTTCGACGCCGTGCCCATGGAACCCGGTTTCAGCACAGTCCCCCGCAGGGCCGTGGACGGCGTCCTTGCGCGGCGGGACCTTACGCCCGACGGTTCTTCAGCCGCCTCGCTGATGGCGGAGCGTGTAGCTCCGCGGAGACATCGTCCGCCGCATCGAGCACCTGTTCCTTGATCGGGCCGAGGAGCTGGACCTCGCGCACGGTCGGCGCCGTTACTGTCACAGATCCCAGGACATCACCGTGGGCATCAAAGAACGGCGCCGCCAGGCCGAGGATGCCTGCTTCGAACAACTGATTGTCATAAGCAAACCCGAGCTCTCGGATCTTCGGCAGGTCCGTGAACAGCTTGGCACGCCGGCTGCCTTTCTCCTCAGGCGACAGACCCAGATGCGCATGCTCCAGCACGAGCTCAAGCTCGGCCGGCGGGAGGAACGCCATCACCACGCGGCCCGATGCGCGCCGGTCCTCAGATCCCGAGTAACCGACTGCCAGGCCGGTTACCCGCAGCGACTGGGCGCTCTCGATCACGATCTCGATCACGACTCGATCCGCAATCA
Source organism: uncultured Anaerolineaceae bacterium (assembly GCA_964477545.1). GTDB lineage: Bacteria > Chloroflexota > Limnocylindria > Limnocylindrales > CSP1-4 > JALYGJ01. Next base: position 6,505 of record CAYZEJ010000062.1, read on the forward strand.
GGTGGGTGAGGTATACGGTCTCGCCGCACTCCGCCGCGAGCCGCTCGAGGATCGGCCGCATCTGTCGGGCGAGGTCACTGGTCCGCGTCAGGGCGGCATACAGCGTGCCAACTCGTGCCCCGATTCGTAGGTCCCCGGCGCCGTCCTTGGTCAGGTAGCCGCGCGCGACCAAGGTGTTCACGAGGTGGTAAGTGGACGACACGTTGTGCCCGAGCGCGGTCGCCACCCTTCGGACGGGCAAGGGGGCGGGCGCGGTTGCCACGATTTCCAGCACGCTGAGTGCCCGATCGACCGTCTTCAGTGTCGTGGCCCGCTCGTTCTTCGCGCTCATGGTCCTCCCGCCGGTCGTCATCGTCGCATGGCCGGCCACGCCTGAAACGTCCAACCTCCGGGCTCCCAACGTGAACCCCGGGCAGGCTTGACGCGCGACTGAGTACAGGTATAGCGTTATTTGGTGTCCATTTCAAATATCGGCACAGAGGGGACCAATCACATGGCGGGCGACCTCAACGACGTTTCCTGGTGGGACGAGTACCGGACGGAGCTGAACCGCGACGTGGAGTGGGGCAACGCGGCTCGCTACTTCCCGGCGCGGATCGAGTTTCAGTACGGAAGCGGCTCGCGCACGATCGACACGCGTGACGGCGTCGCGGTCTCTGTAACCGAAGGCGCACATCCCCTTGGCTCCGAGGTCATCGTCGGCGGCCCGGACGAGGAGTGGGCGCGCGTGCTGAACGGCGAGACCGACTGGTTCCAGGGCATGTCCCCCGGTCTCGGGCAGCTGACCCTCAAGGGAAATGCAGTCGGAGCCCTTCGCAATGTCAAGGCGATGTGGCTTCTCCTGGGAGCGATGTCGCGCGTCCGGCAGCCGGAGAAGCGAAAGCCCGATCCCTCCCCGCCGCCGGCTCCGAGTGGAGCCGAGACGGTCGGCCGCTACGTCGACGTTAACGGTGTCCGGGCCTATTACGAGTCTGCCGGCGAGGGCGTGCCGATCGTGTGTATCCACGCGGCGTGTCAGGACACCCTGATGTATCGGCACACGGTTGCTGGCTTGTCAGACGAGTTTCGGGTCATTTCCATCGACGCACCCGGCCACGGCAAGACGCTCGAGCCGCCCGGTGGGCCGTTGCGTGCGATCACAAAGCACGCAGAGTTCAACGAAGGGCTCATGGAAGCGCTCGGCCTTGAGAACCCCGTGATCGTGGGCTGCTCGATGGGCGGCAACCAGGTCCTGGAGCTGGCCGCTCGCAGGCCGGATTACTACCGCGCGGTCATCTCATGCGAGGGTGCCGATTTCACACCCACCGTCAGCGAGTTCCTGCTCGAAATGTTGCTGCTGAATGGCCCGCAGATCCTCGAGTGCTGGTCACAGTCCCTGATCGGCAACCGGACGCCTCCGGATCGATACCGAGAGGTTGTTTGGCAGATTCGCCGTGTCGCGCCCGAGTACGCCGCAGGTGACCTGATCGGCTACGCCGGTTTCGACCGACGCGCCGAGATGGCCACGATCAAGAGCCCGGTGATGCTGCTTCGCGGCGATGGAGATTGGCTCGTCAACCAGGAGATGGTCGAGGCCACCGCCAGCCGAATCCCGAACGCCCGCGTCGATGTCCTGGCCGGGACCGGCCACTACCCGATGATCGAGAACCCCGCGGAATTCAACGACTCGATCCGCCGCTTTCTTCACGACGCGCTCTAAGCAAGAACGCTCAGGCCGAGCCAAATAGGAGGAGGAAAGACCCGATGAACAAGCGACCGCTTACCCACTTGGGCCGACTGCTGGTACCCCTTGTCGCGCTCGTTGCGGCGGCATGTGCCGCGCCGGCCGCACCAACGACACGACCTGCGACCGCCGCCCCGACTAGTGCCCCCGCAAGCGCTGCAACCGCCGTCCCGGCGACCCCGTCGGGCGAAGGGATGACGCTTGGCATTGTCCGCTTCTCGGGGACGGACACGTTCTCGAATGGAGCAGCCGAGGGCATCGCGGACTATGCCACGGAGCAAGGTTGGGAAGTCATCGATGTTGACGCTCAGGGCAGCGTGGATCAGGCGAACTCCGCCATCGAGAACCTCGTGACGGCAGGCGCCGACGTGATCTATGCGTCCGTCTTCCCGAACGACGCCCTGCAGGGTGGCATCACCGCTGCCAAGGCGGCCGGCGTCCCGGTTGCCAACTGGGGCGGCGGACTTGGTGATGGTGTCCCCGTCGCCGCCGACGTCGGTCTGGGCGATGCAATCGCGGACCGGGTCGTCGCCGACATGGGCGGCGAAGGGGAGCTTCTCGCTCTTGGTTATCGTCCCGGCCTTCCGTGCCAGCGACGCGAAACGTCGCTACTGGACGCCGTCGAAGGCACCGACATCAACGTGACACAGCAGCAGATCACGATCCCCGGCCAGGTGGACTCGGCTCTCGCGGCAACGCTCGGCTGGGCGGCTGCGCATCCGGTCGGTTCCGCGAGCAAGCTCGCCGTTTGGTCCTGCTTCGACGATCCGGCCTCGGGGGCGGTAGCAGCGCTGCGACAGCTCGGCCGGACGGACGTGCTGACCTACGGGCTGAACGGGACGCCCGCCGCCTTGGCGCTGATCGAGGCCGGTGAGTTGACCGCAACCCTGTGGATCGACGGTTACGCCCAGGGGCAGGAGCTTGGGAGGTTGCTGAGCCAGGTTCTCGAGCAGGGGGATGCATTCGTTCCGATAGAGATCGGCGGTGACACCACGGTTGTGGACGCCGCGAACCTTGAAGCGTTCCTCGCGGAGCATCCCGAGCTGGCTCCGTAAGGCGTCCTAGTGACGCTGACAGACACCATTGGCGGGGGAACGGTTTCGACCGTTCCCCCGCCCCCGCCGGTTCGAGTCCAAAACCTCGCCAAGGAATTTGGGTCCATACGCGCGCTTCGCGGCGTCGACCTGACGATCGGCGCGGGCGAGATCCACGGCCTGGTCGGGGCAAATGGGGCCGGCAAGTCGACCCTCATTCGCATTCTGGCGGGCGTAGAGCAGCCCGACGGCGGTGAGGTCTTCGTCGATGATGTGCCGACCGTAATTCGTGACCCGCGCCATGCCGCGGATCTCGGGTTCAGCTTTATCCACCAGGAGCTGAGCCTGGTGGAACGCTTCACGGCAGCACAGAACATCGAGCTCGGCAGTCGAGATGTCGGCATGTTCCGGCCGACCTCGTTCGACGGTGTCTCTGCGGCCGTCAAGAAGATCGCGGATCGTCTGGGCATCACGTTCAGGCTGGATGTGCCTGTATCGCGCCTGACGGTCCACCAGAAGTGGCTCGTGGCAATTGCCAAGGCTCTGCTCCGACGCCACGACTTGATCGCGATGGACGAGCCAAGTGCGGCCCTCGATCTAACAGAAACCAAGCATCTGCTGGCGGTCATCCGCGACCTTGCCGACGAGGGGGTCTCGATCCTCTACGTCAGCCATCGTCTCGACGAGGTCATCGAGATCTGCGACCGGGTCACGGTATTCAAGGACGGCGCCGTGTCCGCCGAGTTCAAGCGCGGCGCCTACGCACGCTCCGATGTCGTGCGCGCCATCGTGGGTTCCGAGATAGACGAGCCTGAATTGATTCCCTACGCGGCTCCGGCCGGCGAGCCACTGTTCGCGGTGGCCGGCCTGGTGCGTCTGCCTGCGGTGCGCGGAGTGGACCTGACGGTGCGTGCCGGCGAGCTCGTTGGAATCGCCGGGTTGGTCGGCTCGGGAAGGACAGAGTTGGCTCGGATCCTCTTCGGCGTCGATCGGCCGACTGACGGATCCATGACCTTGGACGGTTCTCCGTATCAGCCCGGCAATCCCTCGGAGGCCATTGCCCAGGGCATCTGCTACGTGCCAGAGGAGCGCCGTTCCGAGGGGCTGTTCATGAGCCGCTCGGTTGAGTTCAATCTCAACATAGCGACGCTGGACCGGCTGCGCGGATGGTCCCTGCTCCCGCTCTTGAGTCGAAGCAAGTCCAGTCGTCAGGCGGCGACACTGATCGACGCGCTCCATGTCACGGGCGCCCGACCCTCGACACGCGTGCAGTCCCTGAGCGGTGGAAACCAGCAGAAGCTGGTAATCGGCAAATGGCTCGCGGCGAAACCGCGTGTACTCGTGCTCGATGAACCGACCCGGGGGGTGGACGTCGGAGCCAAGAGCGAGGTCTACATGCGGATCCGTGAGCTCGCGTCGACCGGAATGGGGGTTGTGGTGATCTCTTCAGAGTTTCAGGAGCTGATCAATTGCGACCGTGTGGTGGTCATGCGCGAGGGCCGGATGGTGGGTCAGCTGACTGGCAGCCGGATCACCGTCGAGGGAATGCTGAGGCTCTGCTATGAGTGACGGCGCCAGCGAAGCCGCGGCCGGGCCGCCCCCGACCGCCGAACCTGCCAATAGCGACCAAGCCACCCCCAGGGACTCAGCCGGACGGCGAGCCCTGGACTGGATCTCCAAGTACGGCACGCTGGCCGCGCTGGGAGTCATGATCGCCTTCTTTGGGATTGCATCGCCGAACGCATTCTTGACCAGCGCGAACCTGATCAACGTCCTGAACCAGGCCGCGCTTCTGGCCATCGTGGCCGGTGGCCTGACCTTCCCGCTCATTGCCGGCCAATTCGATCTGTCGTTCGCGACCCTGATCAGCCTGGCTGGCATCCTCGTGATCGGCCTGATGACCAATCAGGGCCTGGAGTGGTACGCGGCCGTCCCCATCGTGATCGTCGTTGGTGGCCTCATCGGCCTGGTCAACGGGTTCATCGTGACCGTTCTGCGAGTCAGCTCGATCGTGACCACCCTGGGCATGAGCACGTTGCTGGTGGGCCTCAACTACGCGTACTCCAACGGCATCCCGATCCCTCTCGGCGCTCAGGCAAGAGAGGGACCATTCGTGGCCCTTGCGCAGAACCGGTTCCTGGGGATTCCGCTCCCGGTGTACTTCATGGTTGCCATCCTCGCCGTTCTGTGGGTCCTCCTCAACAGGACGCGTTTTGGCCACCATGTCCAGGCCATCGGGAGCAACCCCGTCGCCGCTGCCCTGTCGGGAGTGCGAGTGTCGAGAATCACGATCGGCGCGTTCGTGATCGCGTCCGCATGCGCGGTGGTTGCCGGAATCCTGCTCTCCGCTCGCATCGGTAGCGGACAGGTAACGGCCGGCGACGGGTTCCTGTTGAGCACATTCGCCGCCGTCTTCCTGGGAGCGTCGGTCCTCCGCGACCGGGAGTTCCACATCGTGGGCAGCTTCGTCGGCGTCCTGTTCGTGGCGATCGGGTTCAACGGACTGTCGATCCTCGGTGCGCCAACCCATATGCAGTTCTTCTTCCAGGGTGGCGTGCTGATCATCGCGACGGCGCTGAGCACGGCGACGGCCAGACGCAACGAGCTGCGCCGATGACGACAGGGACGGCAGATGGCATTCCACAGGCGCTCCTCGACCGCGGTGTCGGCCAGGTGGGCATCCTCGTCCCAAGCCTCGAGGAGGGTCTCCGGACGTACGGGTCAATCCCGTCGATCGAGTCGTGGTCGATCTATACGTACGGGCCGGCGACGGTGCCGCGCCTCGAGTATCGCGGCACGCCGGGGAGCTTCGCCGTTCGCATCGCCCTCGGGGGAACCAGCCCGCAGCTCGAGCTGATGGAGTCAGTCAACGGCCCGAGCATCTACGAGGAGTGGCTTGAGCAACACGGCCACGGCCTGCATCATCTCGGCTTCTTCGTCCCCTCTCTCGACAGCGCGATCGCGGCCATGGCCGCGGCGGGTTTCACCGTGCTCCAGCGCGGCGCCGGATACGGGATGGACGGGGACGGCGGGTTTGCCTATTTCGACACAGGCGCAGTTGCGTCGGTAATCCTCGAGGCGATCGAGGTACCGGCTCGCCGGCGGCCACCCGAGAGCGTCTGGCGACGCTAGTCGGACGCTAGTCAAGAGAGGACCGTTATGGCCACCAAGGAGCGTAGAGCCGCTCGCACCGGAGTCGATGTCGAGACCGGGATCGCGATGTACCGGACGATGGTCGAGTGCCGACAGTTCGAGGTCCGTGCCCAGGAACTGTTTTTCGAAGGCCTCGTTCGAGGAACCACCCATCTCGGGATAGGACAGGAAGCAGTCGCGGCCGGTTTCGCGGCTGCGATGCGCAAGGACGATTACACGTTCTGCACGTACCGCGGCCACAACCACACGCTCGCCCGCGGCGTGCCCATGGCGCCGATATTTGCCGAGCTGTTCGGGCGAGCCACGGGCCTTCTCGGCGGCAAGGGTGGCTCGATGCACCTCACCAGCGTCGAGCACGGCGTCATGGGCTCGTACGCGATCGTGGGGGCGCACCTGCCGATCGCGCTCGGTGCCGCGTGGTCAGCCCAGTACCGCAAGTCCGGCCAGGTCGCAGTCTGCTTCTTCGGCGACGGCACGACGAACATCGGCGCCTTCCACGAGGCGCTCAACATGGCCGTCGTTTGGAAGGCGCCGGTCGTCTTCGTGTGTGAGAACAACCAGTACATGGAGTACACGCCTATCGCGTCCGTGACGGCAGTTCCCCGGCCGGCGGCCGACCGGGCTTCCGCCTACGGCCTTGAGCCCATTGTTGTCGACGGAAACGACGTCGATGCCGTCTACGAGATAGCCAGCCAGACGATTGACCGGGCACGGGCCGGCGATGGGCCGTCGCTCATCGAGGCGCTGACGTACCGCCACGGCGGCCACTCACGCGCCGACCCGGCCAAGTACCGCCCGGCCGAGGAGGTCGCGTCATGGCTCGCGCGCGACCCGGTACCAGCCCATCGCGGCC
>CAYZEJ010000063.1:0-13189 GCA_964477545.1 uncultured Anaerolineaceae bacterium
CAGGAACGAACCCAGGAAGGGCGAGACCTGGAAGATCTCGTGACGGATCAGCTGGAACAGCCGGCGTATCTCCCACTGCGCCATCGTGCACAGGCGCAGGCCGGACATGTGGATCAGCGAGCGCAGGTTGGCGGTCATGATGAGGTTCGTACGCGTGGCGTTGGGCATCACGAACCGTGCGTCCTCGCCGGGGATCCCCGCTTCGAGCATCTCGCCGTAGAAGGCAAGCGAATCGTCCATCTCGGCCACGAACTTGTCGCGCAGCTCTGGCGGCGCGTCGGTGAGCGAGCCCGGCACCATGTACGAGGGCCGCTTGTAGTTCAGGTAGCGCTGTGACTGCTGGTCGAAAGCCACGCCCGCGCGGTGGCGGACAAGTTGGTGTGACAGCGTCCGCGTGACGCCGCTGATGGCGAAGGTGAAGACGATGTGCTCGATCGTCGAGCCGTGGCCGGACTCGATCACGCGCCGGATCAGGTCTTGCTGCTTGTCGGTGGCCACCTGGCCGGTGGTCGCGCGCTCGAAGATGTCCTCCGGCAGCAGCTCGCTGTAGCAGGTTCGGCAGGCGGTGTAGATCAGCGGCAGGTAGAACTGCTCGGCAATCTCGCGTGTCGGAAAAAGGAGCTTCGCTGTCATGCCCAGCTCGCGCGTTGCCGGGCTGCGCGGCGTCTTCGATCGGGCCTCGGCTGGCGCGGCAAGCGCGGATTCCGAAGCCGGACTCGAGCCTACCGGGTTGAGGGGTTCGACAGCCATCGACTGCCTAGATTACGCGCTTCGGCCGATCCCCTGCGGGTGCCCGGATCGGCCCCGAGGAGCCTTCAGCGAATGGCCTATCTGATGCCTGTGTCGTACGAGAACAGGAGGCCGACCTGGTCTGTTGCGAGCACCGAGAAAGCCTGCGCCTCGGGCGACCCCAGCAAGCCCTCCACTGGAGTTGCGACGACGTAGTAGGCGCCCGCCGGAACGTCGAGCAAAACCTGGCCCTGATCGTCTGAGGTCGTAGTTGCGATTTCCGTGCCGTCGGCCTTGAAGATGGTCACCGTCGCCTCCGACACGGGGCGTGGGGCACATTTGGGATCGGGTGGGATCTGCTCGACCGGGCATTGCGGCCCAGCCGTGAGCACGATCGTTACGCGTGCATCGCCGCCGCGACCGGTGCCTGGTGGAACAACGATCGGGGGCCCGTCCTCGCCGACGAGCTCAACGTTGCCGTCGAAGTCGACGTGGTATTGCCAGGTGTGACGCTCGATGCACCCGGCCTGGCAGTCGCCCTGCCCGACGGTGATGTTCACGGTGAACCCGTCCGCGGCTTCCAGGGCCTCGTACCACGAGGACTGACCGATCATGTCCGGCCGCAACGGCACCATCTGCGCCCAGCGGGGGTCGGACGCAAAGACGAGCGCGGCAGCCTGCGCGGGAGAGCGGACGTCGCCGCCAGCGGGTGGAGTGGGTGTCGGGGCTGTCGTTGGCGTGGGCGCTGGGGGAAGGGTCGCGCCGGGTGTGCCGGGAGGGTTCGTCGCACCGGGTCCGCCGCTACAACCCAGCACGAGCGCTGCAGCAAGGGCGCAAAGACTGATCGAAAGTCGCATCGTGGTTGTCATGTCCCTGTGGACGTGGTGGACCGAGGGACGGTTCCCGGGCCACTCCCGCTCCGCTGTGTCATCCTGCCTCCGTGGTCATGAGAAGAATTCTGGGGTTGGGCACCGATGCTAGCGACGTTGCCTCCGCGGGCGCCCGCAGCGAGCCCGAGACGGAGACGGTCCGGCGCATCGTCAGCGAGCTCAGCCAGGTCGAACCCGAGCGACGCCGATACCTGGCCGGTTTCGCGTATGTCCTGAGCAGGACCGCCCATTCGGATCTCGACATCAGCGAGGAAGAAACGCGGCTGATGGAGCGCATCGTCGTCGAGATCGGCAAGCTGCCCGAGGCGCAGGCCATTCTCGTGGTCGAGATCGCCAAGAACCAGACCGAGCTGTACGGCGGCACCGAGGACTACCTGGTCACGCGCGAGTTTGCCGCTCGCGTCACGGACGAGCAGCGCCGGGCAGTGGTCGAGGCCTGTTTCGCGGTCGTGGCCGTGGATCACCAGATCACTTCGACCGAGTACGCGGAGCTGACCCAGATCGCGGATGAGATTGGGCTCTCCAAACCCGAGCTGAACGTCATCCGCAACGAGTACAAGGAGCACCTCCTGGCAATCCAGCGAATGCGCGGCCTGGGCCCAAGTTAGGGCGCGTGGCCGCCCCTGGGGCGCCGGCTTGTATCAGGCGGTCGGCTCGGCAGGGGTCCTCAGCAGATCTGCTTCCGGCAGGAAGAAGTAGCGGTAGGCGAGCGCAGCGATAGCCGCGCCGATGAGCGGCCCAACGATCCAGACCCAACTGTTGTCCCACACGCCGGTTACCGCGGCTGGCCCAAACCAGCGGGCCGGATTCATGGCTGCACCTGTCAGAGGTCCGCCCATCAGGATGTCGGCCGCAACCGCGAAGCCGATCGCCAATCCGCCGACCTTGGGCCCGCGCGGGTCGATCGCCGTCCCGAAGACAGCGGTCAACAGGATTACGGTCAGGACCACCTCTATAAAGAGAGCGGCGATGGGATCGATGCCGGCCCCGATGGTCGGCCGGCCGAGGCTGGGCGACACCGTGGCTGGGAACACGATGCGCAACGACCAGGCCGCTGCGAGCCCACCGATGAGCTGGGCGAGGATGTAGGAGACCGCGCGGCGACCCGGGATCTGGCCCGCCAGCCAGACACCGAACGTGACCGCCGGGTTGAAATGGGCACCTGAAACGGCGCCGAGCGCGCTGACCATCACCGCAAGCACCACGCCGTGAGCAAGCGCCACGACGATCAGCCCGGCCGCTCCGTCGACGGCCCCGCCACCAGCCGCGCGATCGAGCGTGGCTACGGCGCCGATGCCGACGAAGAAGAACATGAACGTGCCCGCGATCTCCGCGATCAGGGCGTTCCAGGGACTCCGCATGCGTGCATCTCCCTAAAGTCGCGCTGCGTTCGTGGGTTGCGGCGCGTTGCCATACTACGCATGCCCAAACGTCACGGGGAGGGGAGATGGCACTGTCGCGCCCGGCCGCCAAGGGTGGCATCTGCGACCAGACAAAGCGAGCGCGCGAATCAAAGGCCGCGCCGCTGCGCGCCGAAGACAGGGTCGTTCGTCTGGCCGACGGCCGCCGGATGGGGTTTTCCGAGTACGGCGCCCAGGACGGCCGTCCCGTCTTCTTCTTCCATGGCTTTGGCACGACACGAGTGATATGCCCGCCCGACGAGCAATTGGTGGTCAGCCTCGGGCTGCGGCTGATAGCCGTCGATCGGCCCGGGATCGGACTTTCGGAGCCGCTGCCGGGACGAACACTGCTCGACTGGCCGCGTGATGTCGCCGAGCTGGCAGACCTGCTCGGCATCGGCTCGTTCTCGGTAATCGGCTGGTCGGGCGGCGGGCCATATGCTCTGGCCTGCGCCTACGCGCTCCCCGAGAGAGTCTCGGCCGTGGGTCTGGTCAGCTCGCCTGCGCCGCTCACGGGGACGCCGGAATCTGGCTATCTGCGCCGGCTCGACCGCAATGCCGTTCGCGCGGCGGGCAGGGCGCCATGGGTGATCCGGCTCGCGCTGTGGCACTGGGGCAGGCCTCAGCGTCGCGACGCCGCGCGCTTCTTCGAAGAGTCCGTGGCCGAGATGGGCGCCGCCGACCAGTCGGTCCTCGCCGAACCCGAGCTGCGCGACCGCATGATCGCCAACTCGGCCGAGCTCTACCGGCAGGGCGGCAGGGGCATGTACGACGAGGGCCTCGTGCTTGCCCGGCCCTGGGGATTTGAGCTCAGCGACATCAGGGTGCCCGTTTCCGTCTGGCATGGCGCGCTCGACGAGACCGTGCCAACGGCGATGGCCGAATACCTGTGCCGATCGATCCCCACGGTGCAGGCCAAGATTCTTCCCGAAGAGGGTCATCACCTGCTCTATCGGCGCTGGCCAGAGATTCTTGCCGCGCTGGCGTGAGCCAGCCGAAGACGGACGCCGCCGCAGCGGTTGGCCCGCGGGACCTGGACGACCGCGTCGAGGATGACCCGCGCCTTGCCTCACTCCCGGAGACGGATGCTGCCGGGCTGACCGAGGCCGAGGCGACTCGGCGCCGCTCGCTGGGCATGGGCAACGACACGGTGATCCGCTTCGGTCGCGCGGCTACTGGGTGGCGATGGTCGGCGACGGCGTGAACGACGTGCTGTCGCTGAAGCAGGCACATCTCGGCATCTCCATACATGGCGCGCGCGAGGAAGAGATGCAGACGACTCGTTCTCGGCTCTGCCCGCGGCGGTCGTGGAAGGCCAGCGCATCATCAGCGGCGCAGTCGCCGACATGGTGCTTGTGAATGCGGTTCGTGCCAGGTCTACGTTGCCGGTCGTCGAGTAGAACCAGTAGAGAGGGACGCCGATGCCGGCGCACACCAACGCTGGCTTCGCCACGTTCTGCGGGCTCGGTCTCCTGCCGCTGCTGGAACCGCCGATCGGCGAATCGATGAGCGGGGCCGACGCGGACGGTGCGGACATTCGGCCGACACTCCTTGCGATCGCGCTGCTCGGCCTGTACGCGAGCTTCTTCGTGATCGAGCCGCTGCGCCACTTTTTCGAGCTCGTCCTGCTGCCGTGGCCGGATGTCCTGCTGATTGCGGGGCTCGCGGTGAGCTGGGCCGTCGTCGTGATGGTCTTCTGGCGGGCCCGGTTGGTGGATCGCGTCCGGCCGATCGAGGCGACCCGGTCGACCTAGGCGGCCGCAGCCGAGGGTTCGGGCACGACCCCCAGCTGCAGCTGCGCCTCCGCGTCGGCGACGCGCGCGAGTACCTGCTCGCGCATTCGGTCGAGGCCAGAGGACACCTCGGTTGCCGCGCGTCCGATTGATGTGAGCTGTGTCTTCAATGCGCGGACAGCGTCAAGCTCGGCTCTCACCGCGGCGACAGCCTGGAGGACGCGTCCGGCATCTACCTCCGTTTCGCGGTGGGCAAGGGACGCCAGCGCGTAGAGCCGCGCGAGCCGGACCGCGGCGCCCAGCGTGGCGCTATCCGGCGCGTCTGGGTCCACCACGCACAGCACGTGTCCGAAACGAACGTCAAAGGGTGCAACGCCGCTCGGCGCGTGAGCCGGCGTGAACACGGCCACTGCCATGGCGGCAGTCCGGTTGCGCCGCGCTTCCGTGAGCTCCTCGCGAATCTGGCGCCACGACACTTGCCGGTCTTTGGCCTCGATGACGACGCGAAGGTCTGCCCCGCCGCACAGTTGCGGGTCCACCGTCAGGAGGAAGTCGCCCTTCTTGGAGCGGATGACATCGCCGGTTGCCGAAGCGGTCCGCTCGACCGCATCCCCCGTGCCCCGAACCACGTCGGTGAGCATCTCGTCGAGAAGGTTCTCGAAGTCCGTCCCCTTGGCGGAGGAGTGCGCCCGCTCCACTCCGCGCGTTGCGAACGCGGCTTCCATGGCGGCGAGACGCACGTTCAGCTTCTCGAATGCGTCGCTGACCTCGGTGCGGAACTGATAGAGCGGAGAGCCAAGGCGCGTTGGGTCGAGCAGTTGCGCCAGACGCGACGCATCTCCGTCGAAATACGACCCAAGGAGCGTTCGCATCCTACCGATGGCGCTGTCACGCTTGCTCTCATCGAACAGGTCCGTCACGAAACGATTGAGCTGGCCGCGGTCCCCGAGGAAACGCTCCAGCGTGCGCGGCAGCCGACCCTCCTGGTCACCGAAGTTCTGGCGCAGCACCTGGTCCAGCGTCTCCGCCACGCGCTGGTTCATGGTCGCGCTGCGTTCCAGCAGCTCATCAAACTCGCGCCGCACGAAGTCCACGTCGAGCGATGTGCTGGCATCCTGGAGCGCATGCAGGCCGATGCGCACGGCGCGTTCGGCCAGCTCCCCGCGCTCATCCTCGGCGCGCTGCTCGACGAAGGCAGCGAGAGCGCGGTCCGTGATGCGCAAACGGTCAATGACTACGCTTTCGCCCTCCACCCTGACTGCGGGCCTGGAAGGTCCGGCTACTCGAAGAGCGACTATCTGGGCGGTTTCCATGCGCGCATCGTCGGGGGCGTTTGTGACAGCTAGCGTGTCACGAATGAAACGTGCACTTGCGAAACCAAAGAGGGCGAGAATCGACACGTGATGGTCAACCTCGCGCACGGCGCATCGGGCAACGCCGCCAGCATGCGTCCCCACCTCGACGGCCTGCGCAGGCGTGGAATCGACGCGCGCGCAATCGAGCTGCCTGTTGGTCGGGCGGAAAAAGCAGTCGCCGTCTACCAGCGCCAAGTAACCGACATAGGCAACGAGGTCATCGGTGGCCACTCGTACGGTGGCAGGGTGGCCAGCATGCTGGCCGCGGACGTCTCGCCACGCGGGCTGGTCCTGCTGAGCTACCCGCTACATCGACCGGGCCAGCCGGAGTGGGAGACGCGCATCCCCCACTGGCCAAACATCAGCTGCCCGGTCCTGCTTCTTTCCGGCGAATCGGATCCCTTTGCCAGGATCGAGCTACTGCGGCTGGCCGTCGAACGCCTGCCCAACGCGGAGCTGGTGACCTATCCGCGTATCGGACACGGGCTTGGGCCAGTTCTGGACGACGCGCTCGATCGCGTTGCGAGATTCGTCGCGAACCTCGACCACGTCCTCAGCGGAGGGGCAGGCTGAGAGCGCTCGACTGGTGTCTTCCTTTGGTATCCACGCCCATGACCACGAACTCGACCGTGCCGTCGCTGCCGCCCGTCTTGAGTCTCAGGGTCACCCTGTATTTCTTGCCGCTCACGCGGCTGGTCGCGACCGTCCATGGTGCGATGTCCGGCTGAGCCACGGTCACTCTCGGGTTGCGACTCAAACCCTCTGTGCTCACGATGTTGAGCGTGATCTTGGCGCCACGTGCAGGAGACGAGATCGACGGGGTGATCCGGAAGGCTCCGACGAACACAGTCCGCTGCTGGGAATATTGGCCGAGACCGGTCTGCGCGCTGACGACACTGACGTAGCGGCCGTCGGCCACCCACGCACCGGCGTCGGACTTGCCGTTCCAGGCGAAGCTGGTCACGCCGGCCGGCGTCTGCGCGTCTGATCGGACGGTTCGCACCGTGTCGCCAGCGGCGTTCAAGATGCGCCATGACAGCCGAGCGGGCTGGTTGAGTGTCACTTTGAAAGTTGAGCTCTTGAACAATGAGTCCGCGTCGCTCACGTGGATCGCCGCCCTCGTGGGAACGGCGAGTTTTATCGCCGTCAGCACCATTGCCTCTGTCGAAACGGGCTGGCCCACCACTCCTGACGTGTCTCGTGGAACGTAGGTCAAGTCATACGGGCCGTCGGCAACCACGGCACCGGCGTCGTTTTTCCCGTTCCAGCGCGACGTGCCGGTGCCCGTCGTCGACCAGACCGAGTAGGAACGAACGGTCTGCCCGGCGCTGTTCGTGACCGTGGCGTCGAGATAGGCGGCCCGCGTCACGGTGTGCTGGACGAGGAGCTCATCCTCGAGTCCATCGCCGTTGGGATGGAAGGACGGCGCGCCCGACTGCTCGGCGGCGAGCGTCCCGGTCGATGCCGACACGGCGCTCAATGCCGTGATCTGCGGCGGCTCGGCAGGCTCGGGCGGAGGCGGAGGTGGAAGGGGTTCCCCGGCGGCCCCGGCGCGCCAGTCGGCCGCGGTCATGTTGAGATTGCCGCTCAGGGCGCGGTAATAGCCGTACTTGGAATGCGGATCGAGGTGGTTCATCGCGCCCGGCGTCCGCTGCGATTCGAATCGCCGGTTCTTCCAGCCCACGAATCCTGCCGGCGACCCGCCGCCCGACGTCATGAACATCTGGTCCATGGTCGAGCTCGAATTCATGAGTGCGTTTGGATAGTTGAGCCTCTGGTTCCAGCCGAAGGCGAAGACTGCTCCCGCCCCGGCGGCAAGGAAGCCGTTGGCGAAGTTGTCGACGCGCTGGCGGGCGAGGTCTTCGCCCGGGATCGCCATGCCCGGCTCGCCGTTCCCTGCGGTGTAACAGCCGTGAACGAGGATGACGACGGCGTTCGGTGCCAGCTCGATGTAGGTCTTGATCGGGATCGCGCCGTAATAGGTGTACTGGTTGGGCCCGCTGCCGGCGAACGAGTTCAGGCCCATCCCGTTCTGGCGGCTCTCCGTCATCACCTTCGTGTACGGGCTGGGCCAGCCATAGCCGTGGCCGATGTACATGACGAGGCTGGCGCCCTGGACGTTGGCCAGGACGTTGTCCCACGTGGCGTTGGGGAAGAAGACGCGACGCACGTCCATGCCAACCGCCTCGGCCTGGTCGGCCATCGTCTCGGCGTCGGCCAGTCCGGTGTTGGTCATCCCGCCGGATGGGCCAACGATGAAGACGGCCTTGGGGCGGGGCGAGTCGGCGTGGGCGACCTGGATGGCGGGCGATGCCGGCGCGAGTTGCCCGGCCAGGGCGAACGTGGCGGCCACGAACATTCCCACCGCCGTGCGCCCGAAGCGCAGCGACGGTCGCCGGTTACGTGGCCTAATCGAGGTTCTCCGAACGCCCGGAGCCAATGCCAATGCGTGTGCCTCCCCTCTACCAGCCACCGCTCACGGTTGCGATGACGATGGTCTAGCCGGGCGGGCTGTGCTCCACGGTGCTCAGGTCATGTAACGGCGGGCGATGGCGGCGGAGTGGAGCGGTGATGGGCAACTGGGAACCGCTGGGGCGGCCCCGGCACGAAGGGCCGGCCCTGGGGGACCGAACCGTTGCCCGCGACGGCGATATTTGGTTTTCGCTACGCCGTTGTAACGGCGCGTGGCCCATTATGAGTGCGCCGGCGAGTAAATGCATCATGCATTTGCGGGATTTGTTCGCGCTTATCTGTCGCTTGGCGGCCAGTTGTTTCGCCTGCCGATTGACATAAGCTTCGGCCGATGATCGACCGGTCCCTCATCCACCGCGCGCCCAAGGTGCTGCTTCATGACCATCTGGACGGCGGGTTGCGACCGTCGACCGTCATCGAGCTGGCACGCGAAACGGGTTACACCGGACTCCCGACGGAAGATCCCGACGAGCTCGCGCGCGCCTTCATGGCGGGTGCCGATCGAAAGAGTCTCGAGCTCTACCTGGAGGGCTTCGAGCACACGGTCGGAGTGATGCAAACGCGGGACGCGATCGTGCGGGTGGCCCGGGAGTGCGCCGAGGACCTGGCTGCTGACGGCGTGATCTACGCCGAGATCCGCTACGCCCCGGAGCTCAGCACGAGTCAGGGCCTTTCGCTCGAAGAGGTCACCGAGGCGGTGCTGGAAGGTTTCCGCCAAGGGTCTGCGGCATTCGGCGTCAGCATCGGTCTGATCGTCACGGCCATGCGGCAGTTCGCGCGCTCCGTGGAGATCGCCGAGCTCGCGCTGCGCTACCGCGACGAGGGGGTTGCCGGTTTCGATGTCGCCGGCCCCGAGGCAGGATTCCCGCCGACCCGCTACCTCGACGCATTCAATCTCATCCACCAGGCCAACTTCCACGTGACGATCCACGCCGGCGAGGCGTTTGGGTTGCCGTCGATCTGGGAAGCGCTCCAGTGGTGCGGCGCGGAACGGCTTGGCCACGGCGTGCGGATCATCGACGACATAACGGTCCGCGATGACGGCGAGATTGTCCTTGGTCGGCTCGCGGCTTATGTCCGGGACATGCGCGTGCCGCTCGAGATGTGCCCGACGTCCAACGTCCACACGGGCGCGGCCGCATCCATCGAAGAGCACCCGATCGATCTCTTGCGGCGTCTTCGCTTCCGGGTCACGGTCAACACGGACGACCGCCTGATGAGTGGCATCACGCTGACCGACGAATTCGCCACGCTGTCCGAAACCTTTGGTTTTGGGCTCGACGAGATGCAGTGGCTCACCCTCAATGCCATGAAAAGCGCCTTCGCGCCCTTCGACGAGCGACTGAAACTGATCAACGACGTCATCAAGCCGGGTTTTGCCCAACTGATTGCCGAAGCGGGGGAGGCGGCGCTGACCCCGCCGGCGGCTCTGGCGTCCAGCCTCAGGCCGCGATGAGCAGGTCCACGTCGGCATCCTCGTAGCACCAGGTCGTCAGGCACTCGGGGCACTGCTGCTCGTCTGAGCCGTCGCTGCTGCCCTCGAGCCTGGCCTCGCACCAGGGACACGCTATGTCGCTCATTTCGCTCTCCTTTCGGCTGCGGTTCAATTTCGATTTGCAGGGCCACGTTCGCGCCTCCTTGTGACAGCTTGGGTGTCACGCCGTAGGCTCGACCGGTGAAGGACGAGAACGCGAGCCTGGAAGCCCGTGCGGAAGTCGCGCCCGAAGCGCCCGATGCGCCGGTAAGCCCGGACGCACAGTCGGGCCGGCTGACCCATGCCCATGAGAACCCTGACCACGTGGGGATCGGCGGCGTCGCACTGACGATCGCCGAGGCCGCCGGACCGGTCATCGCTGAAGCGCGGCGTCTCATCGGCGAACGCCCCGGGGCACGCGTCAGGCAGGTCCGCCGGATGGCCCGCGAGCCGCTGGCCAACTTGTGGGACGCCCATCCCGAGGCGCGGCGCGCGTCGATCCGCGAGCTCGGGCTCCGGAGCGTGCCGGTCGAACAAATCGCCGGTACCGCCGTGGAGGGCCCCGCGCAACGCGGAGGGGACTTCTTGCCGCTGCGCGACCGACGCAGCGACGACTGGCGCTCGCGCTGGCAGCGCATCCTGCGCGGGATCGACGCGATGGCCACTCTGCCGCCGGTCGAGCTGATCAAGTTCGGCGATGAGTATTGGGTCGTCGACGGGCATAACCGCGTCGCAGCTGCCCTCTACACCGGCCAGGTAGAGCTCGACGCCATCGTCCAGGAGCTCCGACTTCCCGGTATGCCTTCAGAGCCGCCACAGCTCATCGCCCCCCTCCTGGAGGGCAGTCTCGACCTGCGCAACGCAGGCGCCGGGCGATTCAGTCGGACGGCCTCACGCCCAGACAACAGGCTCCCCATCCAGAAACGGGTCCGTGAACGGGACCGCGACCGATGATCCGCCGACTCAGCGCGGTGTGGCCGGCTACCAACGGAGCACTGCCGCGACCGCCGGAAGCCGGATCAGTGCGCGTGCTCGCCGTTTCAGACGAGATCGAGCCCGCTTTGGATTACGCGAAGAACCGGAAGGCACTGATGCCGCTCGACGCGATCATCGGCGCGGGCGACCTGAAGCCCGAGTATCTCGACTTTCTTGCCGACGCGTTCCGCGTCCCGCTGCTTTATGTGCGCGGCAACCACGACCGAGGTGGCGGGTGGCACGAGGAGATCAGCCATGTGCCCGAGCCGATGGACGGGACGTGGCACAACGTCGCCGGCCTGACGGTGGCAGGGCTCTCATGGCCGAGCGACAAACACGAACGAGCCATCCACGACGACAACGCGGCCTGGCGCCAGGTGGCGGCGCGCTACCTTCGCCTGCGCTCTCCCAGGCCGGACATCATCGTCAGCCACGTGCCGCCGCTGGGGCTGGGCGACACGCCGGAGGACCACTATCACCGCGGCTTCGCTGCCTACCGCTGGTTGTGTGAGCGGCTCAAGCCCGTGCTCTGGGTCCACGGACACACTGCGCTCGCGGCTGCCGATCACTGGTGGGTGGCGCACGGACCCACAACTTTGGTAAATGTCACCGGTGCCGTGCTCCTCGAGCTGGCGCCACGCGGCGCCGAAACCAGGAGTGGTGAGAACGGGAGCGGCGAGAACGGCAGCGGCGAGAAACTGGTTGCCGAGAAAGCGGCAGCCGGGGTGGGCGCCGCTACCATCGACGAGAGGCCTCCACAACTGGCCCATGAGGGGGTTTCGGAGGCGCGTTGACCCGCATCCTTCTGTATACCGGCAAGGGCGGTGTCGGCAAGACCAGCGTCGCCGCCGCCACCGCGGTGCTCTGCGCACAGCGCGGCGTTCGCACCCTCGTCGTTTCGACGGACATCGCTCACAGCCTCGCCGACGCGCTCGACACGCCCGTTGGACCGGAACCGCGCGAGATCGCGCCCAACCTGTGGGCCCATGAGCCCGACGTCTTCTTCAACATCTCGCGCTACTGGCGCACGATCCAGTCCTACTTCTCCAGCTTGTTCTCGTGGGGCGGCCTCGACGAGGTGATGGCCGAGGAGATGACTGTACTTCCAGGCATGGACGAGCTCGGCAACCTGCTCTGGATCGGCGATCACGTCGACAAGGCCGAGTACGACCTGATCGTGGTGGATGCGGCGCCCACGGGCGAGACGCTGCGCCTGCTGTCGCTGCCGGAGGCCAGTCGCTGGTGGATCGAGAAGATCGCTCCGATCGGACGACGCGTACAGAAGCTCGGCGGCCCACTGCTGCGCCGCATAGTGGGTGTGCCGCTGCCGAGTGCGGACGTCTACGACTCGGCCGAGCGCCTGCTCGAGCGCCTGAAGTACGTCCACGACCTGCTCTCGGACCCCGAGCGATCGTCAGTTCGGCTTGTCCTCAATCTCGAAAAGGTCTCGATCCAGGAAGCGCAGCGGTCGTTCACTTATTTCCACCTCTATGGCTACCCAACCGACATGATCATTGCCAACCGCGTCCTGCCGGCCGCCTCGGGCGCGTATTTCGATGCCTGGCGAGAAGCCCAGGCGCGCTACCTGCCGATGGTCCAGGACCAGTTCGCGCCGGTGCCCGTGCGCACGATCCCTTACTTCGACCACGAGATGGTCGGGCTCGAGCGGCTGGCCGAGCTGGGTCGAGCCCTGTTCGCGGACTCGGATCCGGCTTCATTCCTTTACCGCGGCCGCCCGTACTCGGTCCAACGCGAGGACGGCAGCTACACCCTGTCAGTCGAGCTGCCTTTCACCTCGCGCGAAGAGATATCCCTCTCTCGCTCGGGCGATGAGCTCATCCTGCAGGTCGGCGCGTGGCGCCGTAATCTCGTCCTGCCGCGACTGCTGCTTGATGCGCCCACACTGGGCGCACGAATGGAGGATCGCGTACTCAAGGTCCGCTTCGCGGAACCAGTGCGCAGCATCGCCGGAGGGACAAGAGATGGATGACGATCGGCTGGCCAGGCTAGAGCAGCGATTCGAGGAGCTGGATCGGCGCAGCAATGCCATGGAGCGCGCCATGGATAAATCGCGCGCCGCAGTCGACACGATGATTCCGCGCGAGACCCGCAAGCACCTGCGCGCCGCGGGTCGCGAGCAGCTCCTCGCGGTGCGCAGCCT
>CAYZEJ010000064.1:0-12796 GCA_964477545.1 uncultured Anaerolineaceae bacterium
CCGAGTCGGCCACGGACCTGTTCAACCCGAACATCATTCGTGCCAGCCTGGGAGCAGTCTTCGCCGTGCCGGTCAGCGTTGCCTCGTCGGGCGAGGTGCTCGCATGGCTGAGAGACCGCGGCATAGCGATCATCGCGGCACGCGTCGATGGCTCGGTCGACTACACGGAAGCCGACTATTCGGGCGCCGTGGCGATTGCTTTGGGCAGTGAGGCTCGCGGCCTGTCGGATGCCTGGGGAGAGCTCGCCCGCGCGTCAGTGCGCGTGCCCATGCTCGGTGTGGCCGACAGCCTCAATGTCTCGGCGACGGCCGCCGTCCTGTTCTACGAGGCGCTACGCCAGCGCCGCGCCGCTGGAGCCTGAGGAGCGGCTACGCGTCGTCGAGGACGAAGGTGATGAGCATGTTCACGCGATAGCGCGTGATCGTCTCGCCCTCGATATCGATCTGCTGCTCCTTGATCCAGGCGCCCTTGACGTTGCGCAGCGTCTTCGCAGCGCGGGAGATGCCCTGCTTGATGGCGTCCTCAAAGCTCTTGTCTGAGGTCGCGCTGATCTCTGTTACTCGGGCAACGCTCATGGTGGTCTCCTCTACTGCTGGGGCTACTACTCGACGCGGAGGCCGAGAATCTTTCTGCCGATGACGAGCCGCTGGATCTGGCTCGTGCCTTCACCCAACTCGGTCAGTTTGGCGTCGCGTAGATAACGTTCGACCTTGTATTCCTCGACGTATCCATATCCGCCGTGTACCTGAACGCCCATGTTGGTTACGCGCTGGGACACCTCTGACGCGAAGAGCTTGGCCTCGGCCGCGGCGGTCGTGTAGTCGCGGTCGTTGTCCTTCAGCCACGCGGCGCGCCAGACCATCGACCGTGCCGCATCAACCTCGGTGGCCATGTCGGCGATCATGAAGGCGACGCCCTGGAAGCTCCCGATCGGCTTGCCGAACTGCTTCCGTTCGCGGGCGTAGACGACCGACGCGTCAAGTGCCGCCTGGCTAAGGCCGACTGCCATGGCGCCGATGGAAATTCGACCACCGTCGAGGGTCTTGAGGAAGATCTTCCAGCCTTCCCCCTTGGCGCCGAGCATCTGGTTCGCGGGGATCCTGGCCTTCTGGAAGAGCAACTCGCCGGTGTTGCTGGCGTGCAGGCCGAGCTTTTCCTCGAGCCGCCCGATCGAGAACCCGGGATTTCCAGCCTCGATGATGAACGCGCTGATCTCGGCCGAGCCATCCTCCCGGTCGCCGGTTCGTGCCGTCACGATGTATGTGCCCGCCTCGCCGGCATTGGTGATGAAGCGCTTGCTGCCGTTGAGGACCCAGGAACCACCGTCCGCGCCCTCTTCGAACTTGGCCGTCGTCCGCGTGCCCCCGGAGTCCGACCCCGCCTCGGGCTCGGTCAGGCCGTAGGCGCCGATGACCTTGCCGGACGCCATGGGGACCAGGAACCGCTTCTTCTGCTCCTCCGTGCCGGCCATGTGCAGCGGGTTGCAGCCCAAGCTCGTGTGCGCGGCAACGATGATCCCGAGCGAGCCCCAGACACGCGACATCTCGTCGATGGCTATGGCATACGCGAGCGTATCGAGCCCGGCGCCCCCCTCGTCCTCGGGGAACGGGATGCCGAGCATGCCCATCTCGCCCAGCTTGTTGACGATTTCTATCGGAAAGCGTCGCTCTTTCTCGTGCTTCTCTATGACGGGCTCGACTTCCTTGGCGAGGAAATCACGCAGTGTGCGGCGCAGCAGCTCGTGCTCTGGGGAGAGGTCTAGATCCACGGCCGGGAGGCTAGCACGAGCTCGCGGTCAGGTCTGCGACGCCGCGGCGAGCCGTTTGGCGCGCTCGCGATCACGGGGCGAACTTTCCACTGTCAGTGAACAGCCAGAGGCGGATTCGATGGCTGCGCGGGGAGTTGCGGGCTGGTGGCACGCTTCGCGACATCAGTTTTTCACCGTGGTAGTGATTCTTGTGGCCTAAATGCACGGGCTCGGGCCCGCGACTCGGCTCAGGTCTGCCGTTTGGGCCTGTTCCTGTTCACTGACAGTGGAATCTGGTCACTCGCGCGGGGCAATCGCCATCGCACTGGCTTCTCAGGCCTCTTCGCGCTCGATCTTCTTACGTCCGACGTTCGGGCGGCGCGGGAGGGGGATCGGGCTGACTCCCTGCACGAAGGACGCCTGGCGCGCCCATTCCGCCGACTGCTCCTGGTCTTCGATCGACAGGATGTTCAGACGTCCCAGCGTCGCGAGCTCGTCGCGCATGTAGGTCTTGAGCATCTCCGGTCCGTCGGTATTGATCGTGAACTTGACCTTGTTGCGGCGGAACGTGTCAAAGATCCAGCGGAATTCCTCCCAGCCCGAGACGACACGCGTGTTGATGTTGCTGGTGGGACAGACTTCGAGGGTGATGCCACGCTCGCGGATCAGAGCCATGGTCCGTGGGTCATAGGCGGACTTGACACCGTGGCCGATGCGCGACGGCTCGAGCTGTTCGATCACCTCGGCGATCTCCTCCACGGGCCCCGACTCGCCGGTGTGGACGGTAATCCCGAGCCCGCGGCGCCGGACGCGATCGAACAGGCGCTTGTAGTCGGAGGGCTTGAAGTCGGCCGACTCGGGGCCTGCGATGTCGATCCCCACCACCCCACGGGGTCGGTAGGCGATGGCTTTCTCAGCAATGATCTCGTTCAACGCGTACGGGAAGGCGCGGTCCAGGCACAGGATCAGTCCGGGAGTAACCGGGTACTCGAGCATCGCCCGGTCCATCCCGCGGATGGCGGCGCTGATGATGTGGTCGAGATCCTGTTCGCCGCCGCGGTTGCGCTTCATCGGGTTGAAGCGCAGCTCGATCGTGGTGATGTTGTTCTTGCGGTAGGCGCCGCCAATAACCTCGTAGACGGATCGCTCGACCGCAATCGGCGAGGACTGGATCAGCTCCGTCCAATGGAAGAGCTGGAGATATCCCTCGAAGGAACGTCCGCGGCGGGCCGACACGGTGATCAGCTCGCGGAACTCCCAGTAGTCCTTGGTCGGTAGCCGGATCCCCTGCGCATGGGCGATGCCCCACATGATGGCCGGGGCCACCGCGCCGCCGAGGTGGGTATGAAGCTCGGTCAGTGGCCGATTACGTGGCAGGACCGTGGGCACGCCCCGATCCTAGCCGACGGCTCTGGAGTGGCGACCGGCGCTAGCGGTGGCCTGCCGGCCAACTGCCCATGACCTGGCGCAACGAGGCGAACTCGCCCACGTGATAGCTGTTGTGGTTGCCGACGAGGGTCAGCTCTCGAAAGACGGTGTGGCCGGGTGTTCCTTCGAGAACCGCGAACAGGTCGACGGTCGAGTCGGTCGCGATCGCCTCCAGAGCTCCAAGGTCGGTCCGGAATTGCTCGACCGTCTGTCGGAATCCGGCCTCGTCGGTCTCGGCGTCCGGGGCGGGCCAGTAGCCGATCGGCCAATCGGGCGAGACGTGCCCCTTCGGATCCTCGATATAGCGCAGGATGTCCCAGTTCGTGATCCGCAGGTGCTCGAGGATATGCCACGGCGTGTACGTGACGTTGGGGGGGCGCTGGTTGATCGCCCAGGCGGGGAAATCGGCCACGGCGCGGTCGAAGCCCATGTGAGCTTCGGTTCCGCGCAGTAGCAGCACCAGCAGCCTGCGCCGCTCGTCGATCGGGCCGGCCCCTAACTCAGGCCGTTGGCCGCGAGGGCCGCGTGCTGCGCCGTTCGTCTGTGGCGTGCTTCCTCGGGAACCTGGTCGCGCGCGTGGTAGCTCGATCGCACGAGCGGACCGGATTCGACGTGCTTGAAACCGAGTGCGAGCGCCTCGGTCTTCATCTCGGCGAACTCCGTTGGGTGGTAGTAGCGCTCAATCGGTAGATGTTTCTCCGACGGGCGCAGATACTGGCCGACGGTCAGGATGTCGCAGTCGACCGCACGGAGGTCAGCGAACGCCTGCGACAGCTCCTCGCGGGTCTCGCCGAGGCCGACCATCAGGCTCGACTTGGTATGCACGGTGCCGTCGCGACCGGAGAGTTCTCGTGCGATGCCCTTCGCGCGTTGCAGGACTTCGAGGGAGCGTCCATAGCGGGCGCGCTTGCGGACCGGCTTCTGGAGTCGCTCGA
The DNA here is from genome assembly GCA_964477545.1 of uncultured Anaerolineaceae bacterium. Taxonomy (GTDB): domain Bacteria; phylum Chloroflexota; class Limnocylindria; order Limnocylindrales; family CSP1-4; genus JALYGJ01. The sequence goes on from CAYZEJ010000064.1 coordinate 4,112, forward strand.
CCGTCTCCAGGTTGTGGTTGAGGATGTCGGGCGCGGCCTCCATCACGGTGCGCAGCGGTTCGTCACCGCCGTTGAAGTCGGGGATCAGGACCTCGACGCCCATCCCGGGGCACTCGCGTCGGAGCGCGCGGATGGTCTCGGCAAAGATGTGCGCGCCACCGTCGGCCAGGTCGTCGCGCGCCACGCTGGTGACCACGACGTGCTCGAGCCGCATGGCCGCTATCGCCTCCGCGACGCGGCGGGGCTCGTCCTCGTCGTTCCATGTCGGCCGTCCGGTCTTCACGGCGCAAAAGCCGCAGGCGCGGGTACAGACGTCGCCGAGGATCATGATCGTCGCGGTGCGCTGCTCCCAGCACTCCCCGATGTTTGGGCAGTGAGCCTCCTCGCAAACCGTGTTGAGGGAGAGGCCGCGCAGGATCCCCTTCAGGTCGTGGTAGTTCTCGCCGCTTGGTAGTCGGGCCTTGATCCATTCCGGATGGCGGCGCAGAGCCGTCGAGCCGTCGGCGGCAGGTGCCGTGAACGAGCCACCGCCCATCGCGATCGTCGTCGGTACATGCGCGCCGTGTCGACCCGCGCCGGGTGGCTCGAACATGGGAAGCTGCCGTTGCATCGCGGGGCGAGTGTAGACCGAGGTGATGGTGGCGTCCTCGACCGGCCGCCTGACGTCTTTCAACAGACTCGCTACCGCGCTATTCTCCGGCGGATGCCGTCAGACCCAAAGCTCGAACTGCTGCGCGGGATCCCCCTGTTCGCGCGACTCGGCAAGGCCGAGCTCGTTCGCCTGGGTCAGCTCGCGGACCAGGTCGAGGCGCCCGCGGGGCGCGTGTTGATCCGCGAAGGCGAATTCGGCTCCGAGGCGTTCGTGATGGTCACGGGACATGCGCAGGTGGTACGCGGAGGAACGACTATCGCGGAGCTGGGCCCGGGCGACTGGTTCGGCGAGATGGCGGTGCTCTCGGAAGGGACCCGGACGGCTACCGTTACCGCGACCGAGCCGTCGCGCCTGTTCGTGGTTGCGCACCGCGAGTTCCACGCGCTGATGGACGAGATGCCGACGGTGCGAACGGCGGTCCTGGACTGCCTCGCCGAGCGAATCCGCCGGCTCGAGACAGAGGTCACCCACTAGGCCTGTCGGGCCGGCGAGTCTATCGGGCGCGAGCGCGCCCGCTCAGACGTACCCCAGGTGTCGGCGATCCCCTGCTCCAGCGAACGTGGGCGGAATCCAAGCTCCGCGGTCGCCTTGTCGTGCTTCGCCCAGTAGGTGACGCCATCTGCCGCGCTGATCGTCTCCGTCAGGTTCGCCGGCAAGCCGGGGAGTCCGCCAAGACGGTCGCTCAGTGGCGCGATCAACCTGAGGAACCGTGTCGGAACTGTGAATCGTGGCGGCCTGCGGCCACCGAGGCGTGCGGCAATGGCGACTGACGCTCCCAACCGGTGGGGATCGCCTCCCAGCGAGTAAGCCTCGCCTAAGCGGCCCCGGTCGAGCGCGGCCACGATCGCGTCGGCGAGGTCGTCGACGTGTACCCAGGCCATGCCGGTGGACGGAAAGGCGATGTAGCGAAGCTTGCCTTTGAACGCCAGCTCGAGCTGCTCGCTCGCCTCGGAGTGGTCGTTGGGGCCGTATGTCTGTCCGGGCTGGACGATGATGATCGGGGCGGCCTGCGAGATGCGCGCCTCGGCCGCCTCCTGGGCGCGGTACTTCGTCTCGTCGTACCAGGAGATGAAGCCGGTCTTCACGTCGCGGCGGTAGGTCTCGTCCACCAGCTTTCCGCGCGTGTCGCCGAACACGTTGTTGGTCGACACGTAGACGATGCGCTTGGTGCCCGCCGCCACCGCTGCGTCAAGGACTCTTTCCGTCGCGCCCACATTGGAATCCCACATCGCGTCGCGCTCGGACCGCTTGAGCCCGATCCGATAGGACCCGGCCGAGTGAACGACCGCGTCGGCGCCCTCCATCTGCGCGGTGAGCGCGGCTTGGTCAGCCAGGTCGCTCGCCACAGGCGTCACGCCGTCGCGCATGATGTGCCCGGCCTTGGCAGGATCGCGCACGAGGGCCACGACTTCGTCGCCACGCCTTGCCAGCCGTTCGACGACTGCGCGGCCGATGAACCCGGCACCGCCGGTGATCACGACCTTCATCGCATTGGTGGTCTGCGGCTTGGTGGGCTTCGGCCTCGGCCTACCAGATCGCTGTGTTCGAGTCGACGGCTTCTAGCCAGGACTTGACGTCGGCGACGAATCGGCCGGCCTGCGCGCCGTCCGTCGCGCGGTGGTCGAAGCCGAGGCAGATGTACATCATCGGCCGGATCCCGATCAGGTCTCCACTCGGAGTCTCTACGACGACCGGGCGCTTGACGATGGACTCCATGGTCATGATCCCGACCTCGGGCGCGTTGATGATCGGCTGGGTGATGATCGACCCGGTCCATCCCGTGTTGTCGAGGGTGAAGGTTCCGCCCTGGATGTCCTCCAGGCGGAGCTTCTGAGCGCGCGATCGGTCGGCCAGGTCGCGGATCTGGCGGTTGAGGCCGTGGATGCTGAGCCGGTCCGCATCCTTGATGACGGGCACGACCAGGCCGTCCTCGACTGCAACCGCGACGCCGAGGTTGATCGCCTGCCGGCGCCAGTGGCCATCGTCCGTGTAGTGCGCGTTGAAATCCGGGTGCTTCTTCAGCGCCTCGACCGTCGCCTTGGCCACGAACGCGTCATAGGTCAGGCTGATGCCCTCCTGCGACTGGTACGCGCCCTTGGTCGCGGCGCGGAGCGCGACGACGCCGGACATGTCGATTTCGATCACCGTGTAGGCCGCCGGCACGGCGAGGGCCTTGGTCATCTGCGCGGCGATGGCCTTACGCATCGGCGAGGCCTGCTTCAGCGAGTCGCCCTGTGCGACCGGCGAGGGAGCCGCAGGGGCCGATGGGGCCGATGGGGCCTGAGCCGCTGCCTGCTGCGCCGGTGCCTGAGCGGCAGCGGCTGCCCCGCCCGACTCGACGAACTTCAGCACGTCCTCGCGCGTGACCCGCCCGGCGTGTCCGCTCCCGGCGATCAGGGCAAGGTCGATGCCGTGCTCGCGGGCGAGGCGGCGGACCGCGGGAGTGGTCGGGCCCTTGTAGCCGTCTGGCCCGGCGGCGCCATTGCCGCCCGACTTCTGCGGCGTGGCGACGGCCGTCGCGGCAGAGACGGCCTGGGGCTGTGCGGTCGGCTGCTCGAAAGAGGCCGGCGGTGCCGCAGGCGGGGCTGACCGCTGTTCGTCGGAGCCTGCCGGACCTTGCCCTCCGTCGGTCGCAGCGGGCGCCGGCTTCTCGTCGGCCGCAGAGGGCGCCGGCTTCTCGTCGGCTACCGCTGCTGGCGTCGGGCTGGGCGAAGCTTCGGCGCCTTCGCCGGCGGCTTCGATCACCGCAATCTCGGTGTTGTTGGGAACCGTCTCCCCTTCCTGGACCAGGATCTCGGTCAGCGTGCCCTCGTAGGGCGACGGCACCTCCGCGTTCACCTTGTCGGTGATGACCTCGACGATCGGCTCGTACTTATCGACGTGATCGCCCGGCTTCTTCAGCCACTTCCCGATCGTGCCCTCGGCGACGCTCTCGCCGAGTTGCGGCATCTGGACCTTGGGCATCTGGGGATTTCTCCTCGAGGTTCGCCGGTGTACCTTCGCGCATAGTGTCACCCATGTGGCGAACAGGCGTCCACCGGACCAGATGATCTGGCGGGATTTCGAGGCGGCCGCGCCGGAATTGGCGCGCGTCGGGCGGGGGCGATTCGAGGCCACGCGCGTCGCGCTGCTCGGCACCGTCCGGCGGGACGGTTCGCCGAGGATCAGCCCGGTCGAGCCTCACCTCGTGCTGGGCTCGGTATCCGATCTAATGGTTCCGAGGGCGAGTTCAAGCTGTTCGGCCGCGCCAGCTTCGGCGCCGATCACGCCCCCGGAGTGTGGTACAGCTCGAACGTGCCTTCCTCGCTGATGGGGCCTTTTGCCAGGTCCCATTCCTTCTCGCCGAAAAGTTCGCCGCCCTCGATCTCCCAATCGATTGCCGTCCACCCGCTTTCACCCAGCTCATCGATGTGCGTAGCCAGGAACGTTGTGGTCCATGCCGGCAGAGGCATCTCGAGTGTCGAGCTATTTGGGCAGGAGACGGACGCATGTTCCGTGGAGTTACCCGGGTGATATTTCATTATGAAGTCGCTGATATGCCCGAACACCTCGGGCCCCGAGTCGTACTCACCCGAGGCGCCAGGTAGCGCCACGTAGATCAGCTCGAAGACGGAGAATGTCCCGCCGCCCCTGGTTTCACTCACCGTGCAGCCGGCAAATTTGAAGTCGTAATCGGTATTGACCAGCTGGGCCTCACCGCTGATGACGAGTCCGTCCGGGTTGTAGCGCAGGATGACCTCTGACGTTACCGAGGACTCATAGCTGCTGCCGCCCAGGTCATTCTTCCCGGTCGATTCATACTCCAGCCTGAACGTCAGGCACTTTACGGTCAGGTCGGCAGCTTCCCTGATTGCGCCCTCTCCCCCTCCTCCAAGCAACTGGCTCTGGCGTTCGAAACCGAGCAAGACCGGGATCATGCGATGGAAGATGTGCTCCTCCACGCAGAGCTCGAACTCCTCGATCACGCACACGCGCCCGACTTTGTCGATCAGGCCGGCGTATTGCTCCAGGCCATTGCCTTCCATGCCCAGCAGTTGGCGTTGACGCTCCAAACCGAGCAGGGTCTGCAGAGCCAGTTGACCCGCGGCGCAGCTTTCTCCGGCGGCGTCCACGCGGGGTTTGACCACCTGCTCTTCATACTGCCTGAAGATATCGGCGATCGCGTTTGGATCGAGATTGCCCGGCTGCCCCGCCAGTTGACGCTGTCGCTCGGCGGCCAATTCGCCGGCCATCTCGTTCTGCAATCGCCTCTCTGCATCGCCGCCCAAGCGCTTGCGTTCGGGCTCGATATCCGCGAGTAGACCCTTGGTCACGCCGTTGCCGCTGAAGTGCAGCACGTTGATCTTGATCTCACTGGAGTCGACCACGGGCGCAGCCAGGATGACGTCCTTGCCATCCTCCAGATAGCCGAACACGATCTGCTCGTCGACAGGAAGGTCCTCGGTTGGAGTGATCGTCAGGATGGCATGGTTGAACAGGGAGAGCCCATCGGGGCTCAGTTGCACGGCATGGGTCTGGGTGCCAAAGGGCAGGCCGGTGAGGCTCGCGACGGGCGTCAGGCCGATCATGGTTTCAACCAGCAGGGCATCCGACGGGATGTCCAGTGTGTACACCGTGCCGTCCGCGCCGGTGGCGGTGATGGAGCCGCCCTCCACGGGGATTACTGCCTCGACCGTGTTGTTCGTGTCGAGCACGACATCCACGTCGACGGGAGTCGGCGGGTCGAAGATCGTGCTCGGGGACGCGGGATTTGCGCCGGGGCTATTCCCCGGGGACGTGGTCGCTCCCGGTGAGGCTGAGCCGTTCGGCGCAATCGAGCCCGCCGGCGTGCTGGAGCTTGTCGGCATACCGGTCCCGGTTTCCGCCGGTACGACCGGGGCAGATCCGCCGCAGGCAACCACGACGACAAGGGCCAGCGTCGCCAACCCGAAAAAGGCCCTGCTGGTGCGCTGATCAGACATCCCGACACCTCCGCGTCGTCCACAAGAACGAGGTGTCGGCGGAAGCCATTCGGCCGCGCGAGGCAACCCGGTGCCTGGCCAGCATACGCGCACGGCACGGCACCGTACGGTGACGACCTGACCCCGCTATCGGACTCCCTCGCGACGGCTGTCGTCACCGCCGAGGGGCGGGCGGCCAGACACAACCTGTAACTCGCCCGTACCGGTTCGCTGGTGACACGGGCGGCTCGAGAGGTTCGTGCTCTAGGCAGCGCCGAGGTGCTGGGCGGCCTCCGAAGCGACGTGGACTGCATCCTCTCCGACGCCGAAGATGAGGCCTGTGGTTGTGCCGTCGGCTGCTCGATGGACGCCGGCGGAGCCTGCGGCGTGGGGGGCGGCTCGGGTCGCTCATCGGAACTGCCCGGACCGTGGCCGCCGTCGCTGGCGGCTGGTGGCGGCGTCTCGTGGGCTGTGGCCTCGGCAGTCGCGGCTGGTGCTGCCTCTGCGTCGACTGCGCCTCCGGTCGGCTCGATCACCGCGATCTCGGTGTTGTTCGGGACCGTCTCACCTTCCTGGACCAGGATCTCGGTCAGCGTGCCTTCATACGGCGACGGCACCTCAGCGTTCACCTTGTCGGTAATGACCTCGACGATCGGCTCGTACTTGTCGACATGGTCGCCCGGCTTCTTCAGCCACTTGCCGATCGTGCCCTCGGCGACGCTCTCGCCGAGTTGCGGCATCTGGACCTTGGGCATCTGGCGTCAGTCTCCTCGAGGTTCGCCCGGTGTTCTGTGCGCATAGTGTCTCGGATGCGGCGAACGTGCGTCCACGGGTCAAACGGCATGGTCGCCGCAGGGCAAGCCTTGACAGTTTGGGGAGGATGGGTGTCTACGCTTGTCCGGGGGGATAGCTCATGTTGCCCAGATGGATTGTGGCCGTCGATCAGCTATCCGTGAGTAACGCCGCAGTTGACTGATGTCGCGACCATCCGCCGTGCCCGCCGAGCAGCAATGCTTGTGGTCGGGCTCGCGTCTCTGGCCAACGGGGCTGCCCTGGTCCTCCATATAGTCGGAGCGTTACCGCTCCCGTTGCTACTGACCATCATCTGGACAGTCGCCATTGTTTCTGTCGTCGGAGTCTCGGCTGTCGCTGGTCCTTCGGCTCGGTCTTCAATCGTCCGTGTCGTGATCGTGGGGCTCGTTGTCGGCGCCACAGCCACGCTCGCGTACGACGCCGCAAAGGCCGTCCTGTCGCAGCTGGACCCGTCACCATACGATCCGTTCGAAGCGACCCGGGCCTTCGGGCGCGTCCTAGTCGGGGAAGCTGCCGGGCCGGCCGCTGTATCCGCGGCCGGCTGGACATTCCATATCGCCAATGGCTGCACCTTTGCGATCGCATTCGCTGCACTGTTTGCGCGCGACGGGCGCGTGTCTGTACGTCGCGGGATCGTCATAGGTGTCGGCTGGGCCCTGCTCCTGGAAACCTTCCAGCTCATCCTGTATCCCGGATGGCTGGACATCCGATTCCTCGACGAGTTCCGACAGATCTCATTCCTGTCGCACCTTGTTTACGGCCTGGGATTGGGCCTGCTCATCCCGGCGGGCCTGCGCAGGGCCCGGCTACGATCGACCCAGAAAGAGTTGGAGTGATTGATGGCTGATGTAGCGATCCTTCGATGGCCCTGGTGGATGGGACCAGCCCGACTGATCGGACGCGTTCGTCCTGGGCTCCTCGCTTCCGCGCGGGCCGATGCCGTCGTGCTCGGTCGCCTGCCCAGTTGGATCGGAACGCTTGTCATTCCACTCGTGGTCGTCGGCATTGCTGCCGCTTTCGCGGCGCTGCACGCAATCTCGAGTGGCTCCGAGCCGGCTTTCCCGTTGAACTGGCTCCGCCTGCACATGGCCAACATCTACACCGAGCTGCCGCTGTTCCTCATTGCGGTGGGCATCATCGGCGCCCTCTCGCCAAGCGCCGGCGTCCTGTTCGTCCTCTCGTTCGGGGCCTTCGACCTCGGCGCCGCGGCGATGCATCCCGAGGAGCTTCGTATGTCGTCCGTCCGCCCTTTCCCGATCGTAGGCCGGTTGGTGGCGTACTGGCTGCTATGGCTTCTCGCCGTTGAGATTCCGGCAATCGGGCGCTTGCTGGCCAGCTCCGTCCGCTCGCTGGCGGGAAGCCGACTCGCTGTCGCCGCGCTCAACGGAGTCGCTACTGGCGCTTTTACATTCCTCTGGATGCAGGCGGCGGCCGTACTCATTCGCCCGGTATATCTGTGGTCCGACATAGGTGGCCCGTACGCCGAGGGCTTTGTCCCGCTCCAGAACGGCGGCCACATCATTGCGCTGGTGGCTGGTGCGACGGCAGCGGGGATCGCTCTGGTGCGCGGGCCTGGTCGGCTGCCCTATCCGGCCGAAAGACGAGCGCGAGTGGCGGACGAGCGTGGACGGCCCGTCGCGCTGGCGATCACGATCGCGACGCGGCTGATCGTCGCCGCGTTGCTGACCATCGGGTTGGGCGGGTTGATCATCACGCCGTTGGACGCGGCCGTGCTATTCGTGGCGCTCGCCGCTGCAGGTCCGCTTGCCCGCTGGATCGCGAACAGTAGCCCGATCGGCACACTCGCAGAGAGGCTGCCGCCAGTCGTGCGAGTTGCGCTTGCCACGGTACTGGTGTTCGCCGTCGCGATGCTGCTGGTTGGCGCGCCAGCCCTCAGGGCTGTTTCGGAGTTCTTCTCGGTCATCACGGTCGTCGCGGTCGGCCTGTTCATCATCGAACTGGTGATGGCGCAGGGATCGGGCCGTGCACTGCCGCCCTCCGCAGTTCGTGCCGCCAGAGTTGGCTCCGTTCTCACGCTTGCGTTGTTCGCTGTCGGGCTGGCTGCGCCTGCCCCCGCATTCGCCGACAACGGCGCCAGCTTCACCGACATATGGAACGCAATCTTCCTCGCCGCCCTGGCTGCTGCCGCGATACCGACGTTAGCGTGGGCAGCTTCCCGGAACCCGCCCGACGTCGACATCACGTTCGGGCCGCCGCGACGGGTGCCGCCCGACGTCGACATCACGTTCGGGCCGCCGCGACGGGTGCCGCCCGACGTCG
>CAYZEJ010000065.1:0-12795 GCA_964477545.1 uncultured Anaerolineaceae bacterium
GTAACAGCCGCCCTCGAAGTTGAAGACGCCGTGGTCGCTCCAGCCGTGCTCGTCGTCGCCGATGAGGATGCGCTCCGGGTCGGCGGACAGCGTGGTCTTGCCAGTGCCGGAGAGGCCAAAGAAGATGGCGACCGTGCCATCCTCGCCGACGTTGACCGACGCGTGCATCGGCAGCACGCCTTCGTCCGGCAGCCGGTAATTCATGATCCCGAAGGCGCCCTTCTTCATCTCGCCCGCGTAGTGCGTGCCGCCGATCAGGATCTCCTGGCGCGACAGGTGGACGAGGATCACGGTCTCGCTGTTCGTGCCGTCGCGCTCGGGATCGGAGCGGAAGCTGGGTGCGTCGATGATCGTGAAGTTGGGCTGGAAGTCCTTCAGATCGTCCGGGCCGGGGCGGATGAACAGGTTGTCGCAGAAGATGCTCGCCCACGCCGTCTCCGTGTAGGCACGTAGCGACCGGCGGTATTGCGGGTCTGCCCCGACGAACCCGTCCTGGACGAACACCTCGCGCTCGTTCATGTGGGCGATGAAGCGTTTGCGGAGCTGGTCGTATCGCTGTTCGTCGATGGGAGTGTTGAAGCCGCCCCACCAGATCTTGTCGTGGACGTTCGCCTCGTCGACCAGGAACTTGTCGTTGGGGGACCGGCCGGTGTGCGTGCCGGTGCGGACCACGAGCGGCCCAGCGGCGGCGAGGATGCCTTCGTCCCGGGCAATCGCCTTTTCGTAGAGCGCGGCTACGGACAGGTTGGCGTGCCTTGTTCGCCCGAGCAGCGGTATGTCGCTGACCGCCTGCCGCCCGCGAGCGCCCTGGGCGCTTTCGGCGGCCTGGGCGGTGTTGGCGCCAGATTCCGTTGCCGGCTTCTCGAGGGTCGTCGCCACTGCTCGGTTCTCCTTGGCCCGGTGCTCGCGCTTTTAGAAGGGTCGCGCACTTACACCTGGCGGACCGGCCGCGCGTCGCGGATTCCGGCGAGTCAGGCCGGAAGAGCCGGGAGTCGGCTTACGCAGTTCGTCGCGCCGGATTGTACGCCGCCGACTGACCAATTGGCCAAGTCCGTCAGTGGGAGTGCAGCGGCGATTTCGCCATTCTCCAGCCCGGGTGGCGTTAAGTGAGAACTTGCCTCGAAATGGACGCCCGTACCCATGCAAGCACACGATTTCGACGCTCAGTTGAGCCTTGCTACAGCCTCCGCACGCGCTGTAACCCGCCGAGTTCTCGTTTAGCGCTTCCCCGACTGGAATATGGGAAGAACGACAGACCCGAGACGGCGCCCGACGGGCTATGCAGCCACCGCCGCATCTCGCGTGTGCCCGCAGGCAGCGCGGCTCGCAGTAGTACAGCATGATCGGCAACGTGCCTGCGGTTCGTGCTCCCTTCAGCCACGGCAAGCCACGTAGCAATGACTCGCGGCACCCATCCCCGCTCACGACCGATTCGCGCTGCCAGCCTCGTCTTCCGATCGAGAACTCCGAGCAGCTCCTGCACATCGACGATTTGTGTCTTGATCTCGATCACGAGCAGAGTTCGCGTCGGTTCGTGCCAGGCGAGGAGGTCGATCCAGCCCCTCTCGGCATAGAAAGCAAACGACACTTCCGGAGCAATTGCCCATCCTGGGATCTGGCCGAGCCAACGCGCGACGGCACCCTGGAGAGCCGAGTGCCGAGCATTGAGCAGACGGTCGAGCTCGCCGCCGCGCCAGCGAGCAATGAGGTCGAGCCGAATGTCAAGGACGGCAGCCGTCCGCCGAAGCGAGTCAATCGTCACTGTCCCGATGTGGCCTCGTTCGATCGCCGAGACGAGCGACTTTGAAACGCCGGCCTTATCGGCGACGTCTATCTGGCGCCAGCGGCGGCGGATGCGGACAGCGCGAAATGCGGCGCCGACGCGCTGATCAGACACCGTGCTCAGTCTGGCCGTCGGCGCTTATCGCCGACTTATCCGCGGCTTACGCGGCAATTCGCAACCGGTGCGAGACTGCGTGGGTTCTATGGCCGTGAGGGTGCCGTGAGGGTCGTGAATCGGTGATTAAGCCTGCTGCAGGGGGTGGTCGGGCTGGCGTCGACTGGCTGCTCTTCGCTCTGCTCGGCTTCTTTTGGGGCAGCAGCTACCTGTTCATCAAGATCGGCGTCGAAGCAGGCCTCGAGCCGTTCACGCTGGTGATGCTCAGGCTTGTGATCGGCAGCGCCCTGCTCGGCTCGGTCGTCCTGATCGCCCGTGAAAAACTGCCGCGCGAAGGTCGGTTCTACGCCCACATCAGCGTGGTGGGTTTCTTCGGGATCGCCCTCCCCTTCGTCCTGATCACGATCGCTGAAGCGAGCGTTGACTCCGCCTTGGCCGCAGTGCTGACCGCGCCCGTGCCACTGTTCGTGATTCCGTTCGCGGCCCTGCTTCTCCCCGACGAGCGCATGACGCTCAACAAGGTCATCGGCGTGGTGATCGGCCTGATCGGCGTGGTGGTGCTTGTCGGATTCGACCCCGCTCAACTCGGCACGGGCGACTTCGCCGCCGAGCTGATCCTTATCGCGGCAGCAATCTCGTACGCGATCGGTGGCGTTTACGCCCGTCGCTTCATGCAGGGCTACCGGCCGATGATCCCCGCCCTGTTCGAGGTCTTCACCGCCTTCGTCATGGTGGCCGTGCTCGCGTTCATCTTCGAAAATCCGCTCAGCGCAAACCTGACGACGGACGCGATCATCGCCGTCGTCTGGCTCGGGCTGATCGGTTCGGGGCTGGCATTCCTCGTGTTCTTCCGGCTCCTCGGCCGTTGGGGCGCCGCGCGAACCTCGCTCGTGGCTTACCTGCTGCCGGTCTGGGGCATCATCCTCGGTGCCCTCGTCCTGCGCGAGCAGATCCCACCGCAGTTACTGCTCGGCACGGCGCTGGTGATCGGCGGCATCGCGCTCGTCAACGCCAATCGACAGCAGATCGGCGGATTCGCGAATCGCCTCCGCGGCAGGCCGACTGCCGACGCTAACCCAGACGCCGAAGCGACCGCCCTCTCCGAGCAGCGCTAGAACGTCCTGGCCAACACGACTGTGCCGCTGAACCGCACGGGCGGTTCCGCAAACTGCTCGGCCAACTCGGCCTCAGCCGCCTCCGGTCCGTCGAACCTCAGGCGCGTAACCACTGCAAGCATCATGTTTGCCCTGTGTGATCAGCGAAACTTTCGGCACCCATCGTGCCATTCCGCGGTTCCTCTAGGCTTCCTCGGATGACGCTGCGCGACCGCCTGCTGGGCTGGAAAGAGATCATGGAGACGGCCAACCCGCCGGCCGATCGTCCGCTCGACACGGTCGGGAAATGGCTGGTGATCACACGCGCTGCCGTGTTCCCGATGACCATATGGTCGGGGACGATCGGCGCGCTGCTGGCGGCGGAGACGGCGCGCGTCACCGGGCTCGTCAGCGTCGACTACGTCGCGGTCATCCTCGCGATCGCCGGCCTGGTTATCGCCCACGCCGCGAACAACATGATCAACGACTACTTCGACACGTCTGGGGGTGTGGACACGGAGGGCTACGTCCGCGCGCTGTATGCGCCGCATCCCATCCTCTCGGGCTGGGTCACGAAACAGACGCTGCGCAACGTGATCCTGGGCCTCACGGTCATCGACGGCCTGATCATGCTGCTGCTCGCCTACTGGCATGGGCCGCTGGTGATTGCCTTCGCGCTCGCAGGCCTGTTCCTGTCCGTCTTCTACGTGGCGCCGCCGCTCAACTTCAAGCGCCATGGGTTGGGCGAAGTCGACGTATTCCTGACGTGGGGCCCGCTGATGATCGGCGGTACGTACCTCGTCGCCACGAGCACGATCCCGCTCTGGGTGCTCGTGTTCTCCATTCCCTATGCGTTGCTCGTGACGTCCGTCCTGTTCGGCAAGCACATCGACAAGATCGAGCCTGACACGGCGCTCGGCATCCGCACCCTGCCCGTGATCCTCGGCGAGCGGCTCGCCCGACGGGTCAACCAGGTCCTGATGATCGCGTTCTACCCGTTGATCGTGGCTGCCGCGCTCGCCGGCTGGGTCGGACCGTGGGTCCTTCTCGCGGCGCTTGCCATACCGCGGCTGACCAGCGTCCTGCGGACCTACAACGCTCCAAGGCCGGCCGAGCCTCCAGCCTGGTATCCCGCCCGCGGCTGGCCCCTGTGGTTTGTCGGGTTCGCATTCATCCACACCCGCCGCGCCGGCGGACTGCTGACGCTGGGACTGCTGATCAACGTCCTGCTGCCAGTGAGCCTGCCGCTCCCCTGGCTCTAGGTCGCCCTCTCTAGCCGCCGTCGCGCGGCCACGTCGTTTCGAAGACGTATTCGAGCCCGTCGATCTCGTCCATCTGCTCGCCGATTTGATGGAAGCCAAACTGCTGCGTCAGGCGTAGCGACGGCTCGTTGGTCGGAGAGATAGACGCGATGAACCGGCTTATGTCGTGGGTCTGATGCGCCCAGTCGAACAGCGCGCGTATCGCCTCCCGGGCGAACCCCTGGCGACGATGTGGCGGATCGACGCTGTAGCCGACCTCGAGCCTGCCTTCTGGGTCGGGAGGTCCGTGGAAACCGATTGACCCGATTACGAGCCTGTCGCCCGAGTCGTCGGTGCGGACCATTGCCCTGCCCAACCAGGGCCGGATCGAAGAGTCGACGGCCAACTGCGCGAGCCGGAACTGCAGGAAATGCTCGAGTTCTTGGGCCATCCACAGAGGTACGCCCGCACCGATCTCGCGCGATGCCGCCTCGATATCTCTGCGCGCCAGCGCCTCCATGAAAGGTACGGACATCGATTCGAGCGTCAAGCGGGGCGTCCGGATGCGCGCAAAGTCGTCGGAGGCCGGCTCGGTCACTCCCGGCGTTGGTGGTGGGCGAGGTACTCGAGCAGGTCAAGCTTCGTCACGACCCCGGCAGCGCGGCCCTCATCCACGACCACGACCGCTGGCGCTCCGTCTGAAAGCAGCGCGAATGCGGTGTCGAGTGAGGCCGGTCCGGCGACCGTGGGCAGCGGCTTGTCCATGACCTCGCCGATCGTCCGCTGGACTACCGATGGGTCGCGGTACGCGCGCTCGAGCAATCCCTTCTCGCTGACGGAACCGACGATCGACTCGATGACGTCGCCCTCGGGCGCCTCGGACACGGGCAGCTGGCTGATGCCATAGAGCTGCAGAAGGTCGATGGCCGCACCTACGCGGTCCGTCGTCCGCGCAAGAACCAGCGGCGGCAGGTCGCGGCCACGATGCCCGTTGCGAAGCACATGCGCAACGCGGGCTTCGCGAGTCGAGGAGCCGAGCAGCCCGTTCACCCGCATCCACTCGTCGTTGTAGAGCTTGGACATGTAGTTGCGGCCGCCGTCGGGAAAGATGACCACGATCACGTTGTCCGACGCGTCACCGTCAGCCATCAGGTCGCGCGCGACGGCGAGAGTGGCCACGAGCGCGGTGCCGCACGACTCGCCGGCGAGGATCCCCTCCTCGCGGGTGATCCGCCGCGCCGCGGCAAATGCGTCCTTGTCGGAGACGCGTACCCAGCGGTCCACGACGGCCGGGTCGTACGTGCCCGGGAAGAAGTCCTCGCCGATTCCTTCTGTCAGGTACGGCCGCGCCGTGTCACCCGACAGGACACTCCCCTCGGGATCGCCACCCACGATCTGGATGGAGGCGTTCTGTGCCTTCAGGTAGTGGCCCGTGCCGGTGACTGTTCCCCCCGTCCCCGTCGCGACGACGAGGTGCGTGATCTTCCCCTCCGTCTGCCGCCAGATCTCGGGACCGGTCGTACGCTCGTGGGCCTCGGGGTTGTTCATGTTCCAGTACTGGTCTGGCTGGAAGGCACCCGGGATGTCGCGCGCAAGGCGCTTGGCGACCGAGTAGTAACTCTCCGGCGACTCGGGCGCGACGTTCGTTGGGCAGAGCACCACCTCTGCGCCGTATGCGCGCAGGAGCGACTGTTTCTCGACCGACTGCTTGTCGGCCATTACGAAGATACACCGATATCCCTTCAGCGCAGCGGCGATGGCCAGGCCGTGACCGGTATTGCCTGACGTCGGCTCAATGATCGTGCCGCCGGGCTTGAGCAGGCCGTCGCGCTCGGCCGCCTCGATCATGGGCAGGCCGATGCGGTCCTTAACGGACCCGCCCGGGTTGAGCAGTTCGAGCTTGGCCAGGATCGTCGGCTGCATCTCGGCAGGACCCAGGTCCCGCGTCACCCGGGTAAGCCGAACCAGCGGCGTGTTACCGATCAGCTCGAGGATGGACTCGGCGTACTCCATCGGCGGCGAGTATAGGTGGCGACTCGCCCCGGAAAGGTATCCTCGGGCGGAGTGACGAGCACGCTACCGAAGGCCAGGGCGCAGTCGAACCGCACGAGTGCGGAGCTTAAGGCTGAGCTGGACAATCGGGCAGCCCAGCTGGCAGTCGTCAATGAGATCGGCGCGGCGCTGGCCAAGGGCCTCGACTTCCAATCCGTCGTCGACGCCGTCGGTGACCGAGTCGGCGAGATACTCAACTCGCGCGACCTGTCGATTGCGATCCTCGATCCGATCACGAAAGTCATCTCGTTCCCGTATTGGCTGGAGAACGGGGTCCGCGACCCCTCGACGCCACCAATCGTGCTCGGCGAGGGGTTGTCGTCGCAGATCATCAACAGCGGCGAGCCAATCCGGATCGGCACCTTGGCCGAGGCCGAGGCGCGCGGCGCCCTCATGTATGGCGAGGTCCACGAGTCGTACCTGGGTGTGCCCATACGCGCCCGCGACGAGGTCTTGGGCGTCCTGTCGGTCTCGCAGCGCGAACCCAATTCGTTCAGCGCCGCGGATGAGCAGCTCCTTTCGACACTCGCGGCGGGAATGGGTGTGGCGCTTCGGAACGCCCGGCTCTTCGACGAAACCCAAAGGCTGCTTGGCCAGACAGAGCAGCGCAACGCGCAACTCGCCGTCGTCAACGAGGTCAGCGCTGCGCTCGCGAAGAAGCTCGACTTTGACGCAATCGTCGACGCCGTCGGCGACAAGCTCCGCGAGGTCCTTGGCGCGGAGAATCTAGTGATCGCCATCCTCGATGAGCCGACCGGCCTGATCAACCGCTCGTATTGGACTGAGGACGGCGTTCGCGAACGGGATCTACCGCCCATACAACTGGGAAAAGGACTGACTTCACGCGTTCTCGCTGGCCAAATCCTTCGGACTGGAACATTCGATGAGGCGCTCGAGCTCGGGGCAATTCTCGAAGGCAACCCAGCCGATCTGAAGCAGTCTTACCTGGGCGTACCGATCCCCAGTGGCACTCGCGTGATCGGTGTGCTCTCGATATCCAAGCTCGCGCCCAACGCCTTCACAGAGGCCGACGAGCAGCTCGTCTCCACGATCGCTTCGAGCATGGGCGTTGCGCTCGAGAACGCGCTCCTGTTCGACGAGACGAAGCGGCTCCTGGCCGAGACAGAGCAGCGCAACGCCGAACTCGCGGTCATCAACGAGATCGGAGAGGCGCTCGCGAAGCAACTGGACTTCCAGGGCATCGTGGACGCTGTGGGCGATCGCATCAAGGCGATCTTCGATGTCTCGACCGAGCTAATCGTTCAGTACGACCCAGCAGCCCAGAAGCTCACTTTCCTGTACGCCCTCGATTCGGGGGAACGCATCTCTGTGCCCCCCAGTCCCGTCAGCGGGCTGACCCAGAAGGTCATCGAAACGCGCGGGGCTCTCAACCTGGGCACCCTCGCCGACATCTACGATCAGGGCGCGATCGAGATCGGTTCCGGCGGCCTCGATGCCCAATCCTGGCTCGGCGTACCCGTCCTTGCCGGGGAACGCATCCTCGGAGTGATCTCGCTCGAGCGGCCTCAACAACACGGCTTCAGCGATTCAGACGAGCGACTCCTGTCGACCATCGCTTCGAGCATGGGCGTGGCGCTCGAGAACGCCCGCCTGTTCGACGAGACGAAGCGCCTTCTGGGCGAGACGGAACAGCGCAACGCGGAGCTCGCGGTCATCAACGAGATCGGCGCAGCGCTCGCCAAGCAGCTCGATTTCCAGGGAATCGTCGACGCGGTCGGCGACAAGATCCGTTCGATCTTTGATGTCCAGACAGAGCTGATTCTCCTCTACGAGCAAGAGCAACAGACGCTCCATTTCGCGTACGCGCTCGACGTTGGCGAACGCATCCATCAGGACGACCTGCCACTGAGCGGACTCAGCAAGGTCGTCATCGAGTCGAGGCGCCCGCTGCGCGCCGCCACGCGCGCTGAGAGCATGGCTTTGAACCCAAATCTGGTCGGGGACGACCAAGCGGAGTCCTGGCTTGGTGTACCGGTTCTTGCGGGCGAACGTGTGCTCGGCGTGATTGCCCTGGAACGCCTACCCGCGAATGGCTTCAGCGAATCTGACGAGCGGCTCCTCTCGACCATCGCTTCGAGCATGGGCGTCGCGCTGGAGAACGCGCGGCTGTTCGACGAGACCAAACACTTGCTGGCCGAGACCAACGAGCGCGCCGCTGAGCTCGCGATCATCAACAGCGTCCAGGAGGGCCTGGCCGCCAAGCTCGACATGCAGTCGATGTACGACCTCGTGGGCGACAAGATCCAGGAGATCTTCGACGCCCAGGTCGTAGACATCAGCGTGTACGACCTGCACAACCAGGTGGCGAGGTCGCCCTATGTGCGCGAACGCGGCGAGCGGCTGTTCTCCGATTGGGACGCATACGGCCCGATGAACAGGAAGGTCATCGAGACGCGCGCACCGTTCGTGATCAACGACATCGACGAATGGGGGCGTGAGACGGGCGCCGAACAGGTTGTGAGTGTTGGCGAGCCGGCGAAATCGGTCGTGTTCGCGCCGATGCTCGCGGGGTCGGAGGTCCGCGGCCACGTCTCGCTCCAGAACCTCGATCGCACTAACGCGTTCAGCGAGGCCGACTTGCGACTGCTGACGACGCTCGCCTCGAGCCTCGGCGTGGCGCTCGAAAATGCGCGACTGTTCGACGAGACGCAGCGGCTGCTGGCCGAGACCAACGAGCGCGCCGCGGAGCTGGCGATCATCAACAGCGTGCAGGAGGGCCTGGCCGCCAAGCTCGACATGCAGTCCATGTACGACCTCGTTGGCGACAAGATCCAGGAGATCTTCGACGCTCAGGTCGTAGATATCGGCTTGTACGACCAGGAGGCGAACCTCGTTCGCTTCCCTTACACGATCGAGCGTGGCGTCCGATTCCCGGATGAACCGGCGGGGATCGGCGGATTCGGGAAGATCGTCCTCGAAACGCGCCAGCCGATCATGGTCAACGACATTCCGGCCTACAACGCGGAGCACGGCCTGCCGCCGCAGCGGGTCATCCAGGGAGAACCCGCAAAATCGGTCCTGTTCGCTCCGCTGATCGTTGGCGACTCGGTGTTCGGCCGCATCTCCTTGCAGAACCTCGATCGCCAGAATGCGTTCACAGACGGTGACCTGCGCCTGCTGACCACTCTTGCCTCGAGCCTGAGCGTGGCGCTCGAGAACGCGCGGCTATTCGATGAGACGCAGCGGCTGCTGACAGAGACCAACGAGCGGGCAGCCGAGCTGGCGATCATCACCAGCGTTCAGCAGGGTCTTGCCGCGAAACTCGACATGCGGTCGATGTACGACCTCGTCGGCGAGAAGCTGCACGACATATTTGATCCTCAGGCATCGATCTCTATCGGTTTGTACGACCTCGAACACGAAATCATCGAGTTCCCGTTCGCGATCGAGCGCGGTCAGCGACTTGAAATGGGCTCAGGCCCATTTGGCGCCATGACGCGTCGGGTATTGGACCAGGCGACACCGCTCCTGATCTCCGATTTCGAGGCGTGGGCCGCCGCGACCGGATATAGCACGCCACCGATCGGCGAACGGCCCAAGTCGATGCTCCAGGCCCCGCTGCTGCGCGGAGGGAAGCCGTTTGGGCGTGTCTCTCTCGAGAATATGGACCGCACGGACGCGTTCAGCGAGGGCGACGTTCGACTACTGACCACGCTGGCGTCCAGCCTCAGCGTGGCCCTGGAGAACGCGCGGCTGTTCGACGAGACGCAGCGGCTGCTCACTGAGACGAACGAGCGTGCTGCCGAGCTGGCGATCATCAACAGCGTCCAGGAAGGGCTCGCCGCCAAGCTCGACATGCAGTCGATGCACGACCTCGTGGGCGACAAGATCCGGGAGATTTTCGACGCCCAGGTAGTCGCAATCACTCTGTACGACCACGAAGCCCGCACCGTGACGTTCCCTTACATCATCGAACGTGGCGTGCGCTTCACGAACGTGACCTCGCCGTTCTCCGCCGTCACAGAGCTATTCATCTCTGAGCGCCGCAGCCTTCTGATCAACGACGTTGATGCCTGGGAACGAGCACGTGGCGAGGAGATCCCAGTCATCGAAGGCGAGGCTTCCAAGTCAATTCTCGGCGCGCCCCTGATCGTCGGTGACGAGGTCTTCGGGTCAATCTCCATCCAGAATCTCGACCGAACCGATGCCTTCTCCGAGGCCGACCTTCGCCTGGCCACGACGATTGCGCGGAGTCTGAGCGTCGCCCTCGAGAACGCCCGTCTGTTCGACGAGACGCAGAGGCTGCTGGCTGAGACCAACGAGCGTGCCGCCGAGCTCGCGATCATCAACAGCGTCCAGCAGGGTCTCGCCGAGAAGCTCGACATGCAGTCGATGTACGACCTCGTGGGCGACAAGATCCAGGAGATCTTCGACGCGCAGACGGTATTCATCGGCGTACTCGATGAGAAGCTGGAGATGATTCGCTACCCATATCTGATAGAACGGGGACAAAGACTCGACAATCCGGCAGAGGCAGGGCTCGGTCCGCTCGCGAAGCATCTGGTGTCGACACGCCAACCGCTGCTCGTCGACGACATTGACGAGTGGACGCGCGAACGGGGCGTCACGCAGATGGTCGTGGCCGGCGAGCCTGGGAAGTCGGCTCTCTTCGCCCCTCTATTCGTCGGTTCTGCGCTGCGGGGCTTGATCTCCATCCAGAACGTCGATCGCACGGGGGCGTTCAGTCAGTCCGATCTGCGCCTATTGACCACTCTGGCCGGCAGCTTGAGCGTCGCGCTGGAGAACGCGCGGCTCTTCGACGAAACCCAGCGGCTGCTGGCCGAGACCAACGAGCGCGCCGCCGAGCTGGCGATCATCAACAGCGTCCAGCAAGCCCTGGCGGCCCAGCTCGACATGCAGGCCATGTACAACCTCGTCGGCGACAAGATCCAGGAGATCTTCGACGCACAGGTGGTCGACATTGGGCTGTATGACTTTGAGAACGAGATGGTCAATTACCCGTATTCGATCGAGCGCGGGGCTCCGCTGCTGGGCGAGTTCGTACCGTTCGGAGTGCTTACTCGACGAGTGATCGATGAAGTCGGGCCTGTCGTAATCGACGACTACGAAGCATGGCTTCGAGAGAGCGACGCCAAAGTGCTGATCGAGGGCGAGGTGCCGCGTTCGATGGTCTTCGTTCCGCTGGTGCGCGGCGGCAAGCCCTTTGGCCGCATCTCGCTCCAGAACATTGACAAGACGCACGCGTTCAGCGAGGCCGACGTACGGCTGCTCAGCACCCTGGCTTCCAGCCTCAGCGTCGCCCTGGAAAACGCCCGCCTGGTCGACGAAACCCGCCAGCGCGCCGCCGAGCTATCGATCGTCAACGAGCTTGGCCAGGCCACGGCGTCACAACTCGACCTCGAAAAGCTGATCAACCTCGCCGGCGACCAGATGGCGGCAACGTTCAAGGCAGACATCGCCTATGTCGCGCTGGTCGACCCGAACACGGGATTGATCGAGTTTCCGTACCACATCGAAAGCGGCAAACACGAGCCACAGGACTCTCTGCCGCTGGGCGAAGGGTTGACTTCCAGGATCATCCTCTCGCGTCAGCCACTGCTGCTCAACCAAGAGGCGCATTTCGACCAGGTCGGCACGCACGGCGTGGGCACGGCCCCGCGCTCGTACCTGGGTGTTCCGATCATCGCCGGTGACGAGGCGATTGGCGCGCTGAGCGTGCAGAGCGTCGCCCAGGAGGGGCGATTCGGCGAAGCCGACGTGCGGCTGCTAACCACGCTGGCCGCAAACATCGGCTCCGCCATCCAGAACGCGCTTCTGTACGGCGAGTCGCAGCGCCGCGCGACAGAGATGGCGGCGCTGGCGGACGTTGGGCGCGAGATCTCCGCGACCCTGGAGCTGAACTCGGTACTGCAGCGCATCGTGGACCGCGCCCAGGACCTGCTCGATGGCACATCAAGCGCCGTGTTCCTGGCCGAGGCGGATGGCCAGACATTCCGCGCGACCGCGGCAACCGGCAAGATCGCCGATCAGGTTCGGGCAATGACCGTCATCAAGGGCACCGGCATCATCGGATCTCTTGCTGCCGAGGCTCGGCCGGAGGTCATCAATGACGTGACCGCCGACAAGCGCGCCATCCAGATCGCGGGCACTTCCCAAAACGAGACCGAGAGGCTCATGGTGGCTCCGTTGATCGGTCGCACCGGCGTCAACGGGATGATGGCCGTGTGGCGCACGGGTCCATATCGCGCCTTCACGCCAACGGATCTGTCGTTCCTGGTTGGCCTTTCCCAGCAGGGCGCCATCGCCATCGACAACGCGCAGCTGTTCGGCGAACTACGCGACGCGCGCGAGTCCGCCGATGCCGCGAACCAGGCCAAGAGCTCGTTCCTGGCGGCGATGAGCCACGAGATCCGCACACCGATGAACGCGATCATCGGCATGAGCGGGCTCTTGTCGGATACGCAGCTCAACGGCGAGCAGCGTGACTACGCCGATACGATTCGCTCGTCGGGTGATGCGCTGCTGACGA
>CAYZEJ010000066.1:0-1620 GCA_964477545.1 uncultured Anaerolineaceae bacterium
AGCCTTCTGCGAGTCGTCCGGGTTCCTGATTCACGCAGGAGCCCGTGCGAGTTGAGCCGGCAAACTTCGGGTTGGTGGGCTCCAGGGCCGTCTGAGGTTCACTAATACCCCTCTGACGAATGACTGAGAGTTCGAGGACAACGGCGGGGCTAATGCCCTCCATGCCTATTCCTTGGCCATGGAGGGCGATATGGCCCGAGACTCACGTCGGCTCGCGAGCCTAGCGACCTTGATATGCCGGCCATGACTGGGAGTCGGGCGATCGGGCAATAGCGGATGGTCGACTACGGGCTGGTGGCAGGCCGAGGAGGGCCTATCGAATTCCCTGTGCTCGGCTTAAGCATGGGGGCATATGCCCGCCGCTAGCTGAGCAGGAAGCCCTCGCCGAGCGGGTCGCGCTCATCGACGATGAACGTCGAGAAGCCTGTCATGTATGCGGTCCCGGCGATGCTCGTGCTCACCGCGGGGTAGGGGCCCAGGGCGGTCTCAGCCTCGACGCGGCCGAGGAAGTGCTCGCCAGTGATGCCCGCGTTGATGATCTCCTGGCCAACCTTGATCCGGCCACGCGCGTGAAGCTGGGCGAGGATCGCGCTGGTGCCCGAGCCGCAGGGTGAGCGATCCAGCTCTGCGTCGGCAAAGATGGTCGCGTTGCGCATGTGGGCGCGCGTTGCCCGTCCGTCAGGCGACGAACGCGGGTCGAGGTCGACGATGATCGTGCCGTACACGAAGCTCAGCGCCGGGTCGGTAGGATGGGCGGGCGTGTAGTCCCGCCGCAGAACATCGGTGATCGCGGCCCCGGCCCGCCGCAGGGCGTCCGCCTGCTCGGGCACGACGCGGAGGCCGAGCTCAGCCGCATTGACGATGCCGTAGTAAGCGCCCCCGAATGCCAGGTCGACGCTCAGCGCTCCATATTGGGCGGCGCTTCCGTGCAGCTGCACTCCCTCAGGTCGGACCGAAAGTGACTGCGCGGCAACATACGACGGCACGTTCGTGAAGCGCACGCCCTGGACAGCCCAGTCGCCGTTCTCCAGTTGGACGCTGGCAGCGTTGGCCGCAACGATCCCGGCCGGAACCTCGTAGCGGATCGTCGTCACCGGCTCGGTCGCCGGGTACAGGCCCTCCTCGATCAGCCCGGTCGTGATCGCGATGATGCCGTGCCCGCACATCGTGCTGTAGCCCTCGTTGTGCATGAACAACACGGTCATGTCGGCGTAATCGCTGTATGGCGGCAACAGGATCGCGCCGTACATGTCGCGGTGGCCGCGCGGCTCCTGGATGATCGCGCGACGGATGTGGTCGGCGTTCTCCATGACCCACTTGCGGCGCTCGAGCACCGGCAGGTGCGGCACATCGGGGAAGCCGCTGCGGATGATGCGCAGGGGCTCGCCGGCTGTATGCAGATCCATCGTCTGGATGGTCAGTCGGGCCTGTCGACTCTGACTCGCCGGTCGATCCTCGGGCTCGCGAACCGGGGCCTGCGGAGCGGGCTGGGCGACTGGCTCGGGTAGCGCGACTGTCGGCGCGGATGCGAGTTGGCCGTAGGGCTCGGGCGCCGGCTGCTGGTAGACGGGCTCGGGCGCCGGCTGCTGGTAGACGGGCTCGGGCGCCGGCTGCTGGTAG
>CAYZEJ010000066.1:1720-12512 GCA_964477545.1 uncultured Anaerolineaceae bacterium
GACGGGCTCGGGCGCCGGCTGCTGGTAGGCAGGCTCGGGCGCCGGCTGCTGGTAGACGGGCTCGGGCGCCGGCTGCTGGTAGGCAGGCTCGGGCGCCGGCTGCTGGTAGGCAGGCTCTTGCGCCGGTTGCTGGTAGACCGGTTGCTGGTAGACGGGCTGCTCGGGCGCCGGCGGCTGATAAGCCGGCTGCTGTGCCGGCTGTACCCACTGATCTTGTGCAGGCTGGATCCATTGATCCTGTGCGGCCGCAGCCTCATCTCGTGGAGCGAACCCTGAGTATTCGTCCTGCTCCAAGGCGGGCTGAGACGGCGCGAATTGGTCGACTCCAGTCGAATCGGGAACCTGCGGCGCGGTTGGTTGGGCCACGGCGACTGCCGACTGTGCCTGCTCCATCGGCATCCCACCGGGCTGTCCCGGCGGGCGTGCGCCAGCGGCAGACTGTCGATAAGTGACCGCGAGTAGGAAGCCCTGCCAGTCCGTCGTCCACTGGTGAGTCACGGGGAGGTAGCCGGCTTCGGCCGCCTGGGCGGCCTCGACCCGGTATGCGTATTCAACGTCTGTTCGCGTCCCGCCGCGATAGTGCCGGATTATTGGCTCCTGGCTCACCTCGGCCTCCAATTCAATAGCCACGCCTTGAACCTAGGCCCGAACGCGTGCGTGAACCCGTCGACCAACCAGCGCCCCGCCTGTGAAGCCGAAGAGAATGACTGCCAGATAGAGCGCCAGCGGGGCCGGCCTCGTGCCCGCGGCCGCCGCGGCGATGTCCTCGACCAGATCGGTGTTGCTGAGTGTCACGCGGAATTCGGCCACGGCCGTGCAATCCATTACCGGATCGTTGAAGCTCGCACTCCACGTGCCTTCGTCACCGGCGCGCGATCGGACGGTGACCTCCCAGGGATCGGCGTCGCCAACATTCAGATCGTGGTTGATGGGACCGTCGTCTTTCTTCTGGAGGGTCAGCTGGGTCGGTTTGAAGCCCGACCCACTGAAGACGAAGACGCTGCCGCCGGATGCAGCGAGCGGGCTCACTTGCACTTCACATGTTGGCGGGTCTGCCGCCAGCGCGGAACCGGCTGAGGCGGCCAGCATCCAGGCCATTGCGCCGAGCGTGACGAGCAGCCGCCGGATCGATCCGCTACTAACCATCTCATTGCACCCTTATCGTGACCAGATGAGCGACTCTTGGGTGTTCGCCTGAAGTACTAGTGCGCGAACACCCATTAGTCCTATTCGCGACGCGCAGCGTACAGCGGCAAATAGGCCTCGACCACCTTTGGGACCCAGATTCGGAGAGCAATCCGTTGACGGCGGGCACCCATCTCGGCCCAAACCGCACAAGAGTGTCCGCAACTGCACAGAGCAGATCTGCCGGCCTGGCGCATCCGGGACGTCGGCTCGGGCCGTATGACTCCCTAGCGGCCTCCGAGCAACCTCCCAATGGTTGGCCGACCAGCCAACCGGAGCAGGCGGCGGAGAGAGCCCGACGGCATCCGCGAGATCGTCCGAACGGCAGACGCGAGCTCATCCTCCGGAACATCGGCGAGTGATGACAGCAGCCGATCGAGCGCCTTGGCGTCCTGCGCCGCGAGGACGCTGAAGAGCTTGCGCAGCGCGTCGGTCCGCGCTCGGACGATGGCGCCCAGGGCGTGGTCGAACTGACGAACGAATTCCAGCAGCAACTCCAGCCTGTTGAGGAGGTCGGTCGCTTCCTCGCCCTCTGGCGCCTTTCTGGCCTCGACCATGCATTGTTCGAGGATCGCGATGACCGGATCGCCCTCCCGTTCCTTACGCGCCTCGATCACGCGCCGGAACCACTCCCAGTGATCATCGAGAGCAAGCCAGGCTCGACCAGCCGGACCTCGGCGCCCGCTGCGCCTTGGCTCCGACGCGCGGCGCACAATGCCCCACTCCTCGCAATCCTGGAGCGCTAGGCGGATCGCGCGGTGGCTCAGCCCGAGCGCGTCCTGGAGCTCCTTGTCCGTCACCGGCCCGCCGTGGACCAGCATGTAGCCCTGGACCGCTGCGGTCGACGGCGGCACGCCCCAGGCTGCCCCCATCTGACCCCACGCTGCGGCAAAGCGCTGGCGGATCAGCTCGACGCCACCGCCGTCGGGCTTGTCGGAGGCAACCAGATACTTGACCGTATCGTGTTTGGCGGTCATATTCGTTACGTGATGGTATCGGGTTGGTGGGCCAGTCAGTGGAGGGATCGACTTACCGTTCTGTACGACAACGACTGCGGCATCTGCCGGCAAACCGCACGGCTGTTGGCGCGCCTTGACCGCGGCCGACGGCTGATCGTGACCCCGCTCCAGTCAGCCCACATGGCGGATCGTCCCAGCATCGACGAGCTATTGAGCTCCCTCCATGCAGTCGACACGAGCGGCCGTTGGTGGGTCGGCGCTGATGCGGTCGTCCAGATCGCGCAACGCGTGCCGGCACTGCGCCTGGTCACGACTCTGGCCAGCCTGCCGTTCGCAAACATCGCTCTCGACGTGGTCTACCGGACCATCGCTCGCAACCGCCACCTGCTCAGTCGGATGCTCGGAATGAAGGCTTGCGAGCGCAGCACAAGCCGCACTGGGCAGTTGGCTCGCTAGGTACGCAGCCCGGTCGGCAGCGCCGGGAGCTCGGCGAAGCGTCGAGTTGGCCTTACCGGATTAACGCCTTCAAGGGGTCCTCGTGCAGCCCGGAAGACCGCCAGAACGCGGCCGCCGGCGTGGGCAGCCGATGGCGCGAGAACCGCCCGATAACCAGCGCGCCAGCACTCCTCGCCAATCGACTGCGTCTGCGGCCACTGGCGTCGCGTTGGGGCCAGCGAATCGATCCCGCGCGCTGCGAGATCCGCGGCCTCGGAGAGGTTGGCGACCTCGGCCAGGTCGACGTTGAACCGCCACAGGTCCCGCGGCAGGCGCATCTGCGGTGGGACGCCAAGTTCGGCCGAGTGCCTGTACCACTCGGCCCACGCCGTTTGGTCATTGTCCGCGAGATATAGCGCGCGAACAACGTCGCCGCGTTGCCATCGACCGTCGGCGGGCTCCTCTGTCCACGCCAGCGGATCGGCCCTTGCGCGGCAGATGCGCCACCAAATGCCGGTAACGCGGACCTTGCGCGTGGGAGGCTGGACGTTCGAGCTCAGGAGAAGGAGTCGTTCTCGAGCTCTGCGACGAGCCTCGAAACGGCCTTGTAGCGACCATCGCCGAGGGCGTCGAGCGGGGAGTCGTCGTTCAGGGAGGGCAGCGGTTTCTGCAGCCAGAGGGCCACGTAGTCGGTATCCATCACTCGGCTCAGACGATCGACGACCGTGACGAGCTCGAGCAGTCGCTCGCGGTGGATGGCGCCTGGCCGGCGGGTCGCGCGGATCCACGATCCGACAGTGGCACGGGCTGCTCCAGTCACCCGCGCGATGTCAGCGGGTTCGATGCCCATCGACCGCACCCGCTTGATTTCGTTTGCATACGTGGCGATGGCGCTCATTTGTAGCCGAATTGTAGTCGACTAGACGGACAACTCTGCCAGCCGCCGCGACAGGTAGCGGCGGTCCACGTCGTTCGAAGCCAGCCCGAGAGCGCGGCCAAACTCCACCGCGGCCTCGGCGGAGCGCCCAAGGCGATTCAACAGTTCGCCGCGTGTCGAGTGGAGGAGGTGATAGCCGCCGAGCTCGCCTTGAGCGACGAGCCCGTCAACGATGGCCAGGCCGCGCTCAGGACCCTCGGCCATCGAGACCGCCACCGCGCGATTGAGAGACACGACCGGGCTCGGCATCCCCGCGGCCAAAAGGTCGTACAGCTGAACGATCCGCATCCAGTCCGTCGCGGCAGCCGTGGTCGCACGAGCGTGCACGCCGGCGATCGCGGCCTGCAGTTGGTAGGGCCCGGGCGGTCCCAGGAACGACGCGCGCTCGAGCACGGCCAGACCCTCGGCGATGCGCTGCGCGTCCCAGCGGGAGCGGTCCTGGTCGCGCAGCAGGACGAGCTCGCCCTCGCTCGTCTGGCGCGCGTCGCGACGCGAATCCTGGAGCAGCAGCAGTGCGATCAGGCCGAGTACCTCCGGCTCCGCGGGCATCAGAGACGCCAGTACCCGCGCAAGTCGGATCGCTTCAGCGGTGAGCTCGCGCCGCACCACGGTGGCGCCCGCCGTAGCCGAATAGCCCTCGTTGAAAACCAGATAGACCACGTGCAGGACGGACTGGAGCCGCTCGGGCAGAACCTCCCGGGGAGGGACCTGGTACGGGATCGCGGCTTCACGGATCTTCTTCTTGGCACGCACGAGGCGCTGGGCGAGAGTGGCTTCGGGCACGAGGAAGGCCCGCGCGATCTCGGGCGTTCGCAGGCCGCCCAGCATTCGCAGGGTCAGCGCCACCTGTGCGTCCGCCGCGAGGGCAGGGTGGCAGCAGGTGAAGATCAGTCGCAATCGGTCGTCATCCACGGCGGATCGGTCGGCTACCTCATCGGGCGCAGGAGCACCCGCCCCCGAGTCGGCCGCCATCGACTGGCCGAGCGTCTCGACCTTCTGCGCCAGGCGCTTTGATCGACGCACACGATCGATCGCCTTTCGCCGCGCCGTAGTGGTGATCCACGCGCCCGGATTGGGCGGCAGGCCCTCTCGCGGCCAATGCTCCAGGGCAGTTACGAAGGCGTCCTGAACGGATTCCTCGGCGAGATCGAAGTCGCCCGTTGCGCGGATCAGGCTCGCGATTACGCGGCCGGATTCCTCTCGAAAGACGCGGTCGACGGCGTCGAACGCATAGGGCCCGGACGGTCCGGCGCCCGCTGGTCCGACGCTGCCCTCGCGCTGGTCAGCCGACGCCGGCCCCTGTCGGCGTCCTGGCCGCGCTGTCCGCATCGAGCGAATCAGGAAGCTCCCAGATGGGCCTTACCTCGATCGAGCCGCGCGCCGCACCGGGGATCTTGGCCGCCCACTTGATCGCCTCGTCCAGGTTGGGTGCCTCGACGACATAGAAGCCGCCGAACTCTTCCTTGGTCTCCGCGAACGGGCCGTCGGTCACCAGGGTCTGGCCGTTGCGAACTCGAACGGTCGTTGCGGTCTTGGCGTCCTCGAGCGCCTCTCCGCCGCGCATGACGTCGGCGTCGGCCGCGTCCTTGGTGAACGCGTTGTAGGCCTCCATGACCTCGAGGTTCTGCTCGGGCGTGGGATCCCACTGCTCGACATAGATCAGAAGTGCGTATCGCATGGTGTCCTCCTGGCTTGATGGTCGGCCATCTGCTCGCCGTCAGCAACACAACGAACGACGATCGTGGGTTTCGACACGCCGTCCAACCTCAGAGCGAGGCGAGGAACTGCTCGATCACCGGAAGCAGAAGCTCATTCTGCGCCGGACTCGCGAGCATGCCCATGTGATCGGCATTGATCTGGACGAACCGACTAGCCGACGAAAGGCGCGCGAGGTCGTGCTGCAGGTCCATGTGCTCCGGTGACCCGATGCCGCTGACGACGAGCAGCGGTAAGTCGCCGAAATTGCTGCCCACCGCGCGTACCTGAGCGGCGCTGGTTGGCCATGCCTCGAGCTCCTCGGCCGACGTATCGAGGTGTGACGCCCAGAGGTTGACTGCATCGGCGGCGGGCCTCTCTTCCGGCGGAAGTTCCCAGAAGTGGTCACCCGGCGGGGAGAGCTGAAAAAGGCCAGCGTGCCCCAGCCATGCACGGACGCGGTAGTAGGTGGCGAAGCTGAGTTCGCCGCCGCCATCTGGATGAGTCGAGTCCAGCAGCGCGAGGCCAGCCACGTCCTCGCGGTATGTGCCGGCGAAAACGCGCGACGAGAAGCCCCCGAACGAGTGACCGATGACGACGTAGGGTGGCGGGATGTGGGCCGCTGCAAGTGCAGTGGCCAGGGCGTAGGCAGCAGATTGCGCATCTCGTGGCGCCCACGGCCCGCGGCTCCACGCCATCCCCGGCCGATCGAACGCGACGACACGATGATTCTCGCCGAGAGCGCGGCCGAGCCACGCCCACAAGGACGACGGCGTTGCCGCGCTGATGTCAAGGACGACGGTCGGCCCAGGGTTGGCGACGCCCCATTGGCGGACATGGATGAGCTGACCACCGCCGATATCGACCAGCTGGCCTGGCGCTGGAAATAGCTCGCGCTCGGCCTGCTCCGCCCTGGCCTGGACCGTGATTCCCGACAGAGTTATCAGCGCCATGACAGCCAGAATGCGTGTGGTTGCGCGGAGGAGCCGGCGTCCGAGCCGCCCGGAGGTGGAAGGGCGAGGTGGCACTCCCCGATGCTCGATCGCCCGGGGCGCCATGCAAAGTCGCCCGATGGTCCGGTTGGGCACTCGTCAATAACGGGACGACTACTCGGCTGGCGACGTATCCTGACCCACCAGGGATCATACCGGAGGCAACCCCGCCCGAATGCCGACCTACCTTGACACCCACCATTACGTTCCCGGACTTACTGCCGCTGGCATCGCCGACGCACACCGACGCGACGTAGAGGTTGGCCACGCCTACGACGTCAGGTACGTCCGCTACTGGTTCGATGAAGCGACAGGTCGCGTCTACTGCTTGGTCGAGGCGCCGAGCCCCGAGCTGGCGGAACGAGTGCACCGCGAGGCGCACGGCCTCGTGGCCGACGAGATCGTCGCTGTCCAGGAAGGCGCGTGAGCTAGCGACCGACCGCCGCCTCGGCGTCTCTCACGGCATCGTCCAGGCTGGCTGCACGGCCTCCGCGCCATACATCCTGGAAATCGGCACCCAGCGTCTGTTGAAGCTGGGCCATCTGCTGGTCCACGGCCGCCTGGTCCTTCAGAGACAGTCGTGCCCCGGTCCGGTCGCGCATAGCTGCCGCTGCGGCCAGAATGCGGGTCGCCCGAGCCGCGTCCGAGGCTGACACAGCGGCCGATATGCGCTCAAGCGCCGCGCAGATTCCCGGCGCATCGCCGAGGCGACACCGTATCTGGAGCGCGTCGTACAGCATGGAGCGCGCGCTCGCCTCGTCTCCCTCTGCGCTCGACGAGTCCGCAATCAAGGTCATCAGCCTCGCCTCGCTGCGCTGGTCGCCCATCTGCCTGTAGGTTCCCAGCGCCTGCTCGTATCGCTCGCGCGCGGTCGAGTGGTCTCCGTGCCGCATGGCCGACTGGCCGTAGCTGCCAAGGACGTAGGCGGTGGCCCAAACATCACCTGCCGCCTCCTCGATCGCTTCGTCGTAGCGTTGGCGCGCTGCGTCGTAGTCACCCTGGCGGTCGCACACATCGGCAAGGTTCACCAGTGCAAAGGCAATGCTCGGATCGTCCCTGCCCCTGAGCAGGATGGCCTTCTCGTACAGCTCTCGCGCGCGCTGGTGATCACCCTGGTGAAGCGCGGCGTTGGCAAGGTTGTGCATTGCGTACTGGCGACTGAGTCGGTCACCGAGCTGCTCGTGGATGCGCAGGCTGTCCTCGTGGAATGCCACCGCAGCGGCGTGGTCGCCTTGGCCGGCTGCGAGGATGCCGGCCCCGGTCAGCACGTCGGCCCGCATCGGCGAGACGTCTTTCGAGGTCACAGCCAGGGCGCGTTCGAGCCACTGGCGGCCCTCGACCAGGTAACCGCGGATCTCCCAGAAGCGCCACAGGCCCGCGACGAGCTCCAGGGCCGCGCCGGTGCCGTTCGGCTCATCGAGGCTCCACGCCAGCGCCGCGCGAAGGTTGTCGTGCTCCGCGTCCAGCCTGTCGAGCCATGGCGCCGATTCCGGCCCGCGGAAGAATGTCGGAGCGGCCTCGCGCACAAGCCCCAGGTACCAATCGCGGTGACGGGCGAACGCCCCCTCCGATTCGCCCGCCTCGAGCGAATGCTCACGCGCATACCCGCGAACCGTCTCGAGCAATCGGTAGTGGTCCTGCTGCCGGGTGACCAGTGATTTCTCGACGAGTCGCGTCAGGTGCTCGATCACCTCGAAAGACTCCACGTCCGACCCGATGCAGACCGCCTCAGCTGCGTCGAGCGTGAAGTTGCCGGCGAACACGGACAGCCGCCACAATACAGCGCGCTCGCCCTCCGGCAGCAGCCCGAAGCTCCAGTCGATGGCCGCGCGGAGCGTCTGGTGGCGGGGCATGACCGTGCGGCTGCCGCCCGTCAGCAGTCGGAACCGGTCGTCGAGGCGCTCGGCGATCTGTTGGACGCTGAGGGCGCGAACACGCGCTGCGGCAAGCTCTATTGCGAGCGGTATGCCGTCCAGCCGGCGGCAGATTTCGATCACCGCTCCGACGTTTTCGTCGATCAATGCGAATGTCGGATCGGCGGCGCGCGCCCGCTCGTCGAACAGGCTGACCGCTTCGAATTCAGCAGCGTGCTTGAGAGACAGCTGCGTAGCGTCTGCGGGTAGCGACAGCGAGCGAACCGGGTAGATCCGCTCACCGGCCACGCCCAGCGCCTCGCGGCTGGTGGCAAGGATGCGCAGTCCGTGGCACGCGCGCAGCAGATCGTTGGCCAGCCTGGCCGCGTCTTCGATCACGTGTTCGCAGTTGTCGAGGATGAGCAACGCTTCGCGCGACCGGAGGTGGCCCAGCAGCGCCTGGTTGGCATCGGCGTCCGATGCCTCGGCAATGCTCAGCGCGACGGCCACCTGCTGGGCCACCAGCCGCCCGTCCGTCAACGTCTCGAGTTCGATCAGCCACGCGCCGTCGGCGAACGTGTCCACCAGCTCGGCGGCGACCTGGAGGCAAAGGCGCGTCTTGCCCACCCCGCCCGGTCCCGTCAGCGTGGTGAGAGGTGCCTCTGTGGTCAGCTGCCGCACCTCGGCCACGTCCTGCCTGCGACCGACGAAACTGCTCAGGTTCCGCGGCAGGTTGTTCGGCAGCGTGACGAGAGAGCGGAGAGGCGGAAACGCGGCAGGCGCGTTCGGTCCGTTTAGTTGGTAGAGGTGCTCCGGCTGGGCGAGGTCCTTCAGCCAGTGCTCGCCAAGATCGGTGAGCGAAGTCCCTGTCGGAAGGTCGGTCGCTATCAGCTCCCGCGTGGTCTGCGAAAGGAGTAATTGGCCACCATGGCCCGCGGCCGCGATCCGGGCCGCGCGGTGCACGTCCATACCGACGTACCCGGACCGCTCGGTTTGTGTGGGCTCGCCAGTGTGCAGGCCCATTCGTGCCCGAACGGTCGCGCCCGCCGGCCAGTCGTAACGGGCGATGGCGTCCTGTGCCTCGACGGCGGCGGCAACCGCCCGGCGCGCGCTGGTAAAGCTGTGAAACAGGCCGTCGCCGGCGCGATCGAGCTCGGTGCCACCGTGGCCCGCGAAGATCGTGCCGACGAGGTCGTGATACCCGGCCAGCAGCTCGGCGTAGACATCCCGCAGCGCTTCGAGGAGTCGTGTCGATCCTTCGAGATCGGTAAAGACGAAAGTGACAGTGCCGCCCGGGACGCTCGGTGCGTTGGCGGGCGGCGAAGCCTCGGGCGACGTCATGCCGACTAGGTTATGTGGCGCGCGGTCAGCGCGAGGATCAGGTCCCGGCGAGACGCGCGATGACCGGCGCGAGCACGTCCATGTGAGGCTGTTTGATGGCGAGGTAGTTGATCCCCCAGCGCTCGCGTCGGGCGATCAGCTGCTCGACCATCTCGTCGGTGTCCCCGAGCAGGTAGTGCGGGCTGCGTTCCATCTCCTCCTCGGTGATGGGGTGACTGAGCGCGGGGGGAGGGACCGGATCTGCGGCCGTGTTCCGGATCGACGCCGAACACGATCAGGTTGATCTCGAGGTCTGCCCAACGCTCGCCGGCCGGCTCGCGGATCCATCCGATCTTCTCGTCGATCGCCGCCTCGGTGACGTCCGAGTTGTCGTGACCGCCTTCTTGGAGCGCTGCCGCTTCGCTCCGCGTCTGCCCTCGCGCACCGAGACGGGCGGCCCGCCATCGGTACTTCAACTCTAAGTGTCGACACCACTTCACGCCATACTGCAAACGCAGGGGACACGTTTGAGCCGTTGCCTTCCTAACAACCGTTAGTTAGACTGCCCGACTGATGGTCGAGAGTCCGCGCCGGCAGCAGATCGAGGACGCCGCTTCGGCGCTGTTTCGCGAGCATGGCTACGCCGCGACGAGCGTGCGCGACATCGCCCAGGCGCTCAACCTCCAGGGCGGCAGCCTGTACGCCCACGTCGCCTCGAAGGAAGACGTCCTCTGGTCCATCGTCAACCGCGCCGCTGATCGGTTCAACACGGAAGTCGCGCCCCTCGCGGCGAGCGGGGCGCCGGCACCGTCACGGCTGCGCGAGATGATCCGCGCCCACGTCTCGGTGGTTACGAGCTCGCAGAAGGACGCGGCCGTGTTCCTCGATGAATGGCGCTTCCTGTCCGAGGACCGGCGCATCCAGGTCTCGGCTCGGCGTGATGCCTACGAGGCCCTGTTTCGACAGGCCATTGCAGATGGAATCCAGGCTGGAGTATTCGCCACGGTCGATGTACGAATCACCGCCGCGGCGATCCTCTCCGCGCTCAACGGAATCGCCACGTGGTATCGAGCCGACGGATCACTCACGGCCGAGGAAATAGCGGACAGCTATGCAGACCTGTTCCTGAAGGCTCTCCACGAGCCGCACTTCATGACGAGGACGATCACATGACCGACCCGCTTTCGCTCGCTCCCGTTCTCGCACCCGAAGAACGCCCCACGCCGACCTTCGCCGACCCCGATCTCACCCATGAGGAGCGCTACGACGCGTTCGTCGAGCACGTTCAGGCCGGCCTGAAGGTCGAAGCGCGCGATTGGATGCCCGACGAGTACCGCACCAGCGTGCTCCGCTTCGTCGAGATGCACGCCAACAGCGAGCTGATGGGCATCCTGCCCGAGCGCGAGTGGATCATGC
>CAYZEJ010000067.1:0-12335 GCA_964477545.1 uncultured Anaerolineaceae bacterium
TCATCGAGACGATCGTCGGTACCGGCACGGCCGGCTTCAGCGGCGACGGTGGACGCGCGACCGAGGCGACGATCTACAACCCGCAGGCGATCGCGATCGACCCAGAGGGCACCACCCTGCTCATCGCCGACACCGGCAACGGACGCCTTCGGCGTGTTGATATGACGACCGGGATCATCACCACGGTCGCCGGCGTCGGAACTGGGACGGTCCCGTACAACCCGGCATTGACCGGCCCGCAAACGCCCTTGGTCCGGCTCGCGGGTCTGGCCCTCGACTCACAGGGCAATGCCTACTTCGAGGTCGCCTGGGGCGACCTTGGGGTGACGATCATGCGGCTCGACTCCGCCGGTGTGCTGACACTGGTCGCAGGGGGCGGACGCGACTTGACGCCGGGCGGGCCTGCCCTGGCCTTCTCCTTGCCCGACATCATCGGTCTGGCAATCGACCCCACGAGTGGCGCGCTGATCATCTGCGGCTCGGACGGCAAGGTCTATCGCGTGCCCGGAGTGGCGACGCCGGCAATCTAGCCACTCGAGGGCGCTCACAGCCGCTTGCGCTAGGCTCGCCAGACCGATCCACAAGGAGTGCCCGCATGAAGTCCTACGCCAGCCCGCCCCCCATGACCGTCGACGCGACGCACAAATACGTGGCCACGATCCACACCAGCGCGGGCGACATGACCGCCGAGCTGCTGATGACCGACGCGCCACGGACAGTCAACAACTTCGTATTCCTCGCCCGCGAGGGGTTCTATGACGGAGTCATCTT
Source organism: uncultured Anaerolineaceae bacterium (assembly GCA_964477545.1). Classification (GTDB taxonomy): domain Bacteria; phylum Chloroflexota; class Limnocylindria; order Limnocylindrales; family CSP1-4; genus JALYGJ01. Next base: position 772 of record CAYZEJ010000067.1, read on the forward strand.
CCACCGCGTCATCCCCGGTTTCATGATCCAGGGTGGCGACCCCACCGGGACCGGCCGCGGCGGGCCGGGCTACAAGTTCGAGGATGAGCCGGTCAACCGGCGCTACGACCGCGGCATCCTGGCGATGGCAAATGCCGGCCCGAACACCAACGGGAGCCAGTTCTTTGTCATTCATGCCGACTACGGATTGCCGCCCAACTACACGATCTTCGGCCGGCTGACGGACGGCCACGATGTGCTCGACAAGATCGCGTCGGCGCAGACGGGCGCGAACGACAGGCCCGCCGAGCCCGTCACCATCAGCTCAGTCGAGATCGCCGAGGAGTAGCCGCTCCACCGGCGTTTGGGCATGGCAACTCTTTCTGCCGCCCAACGGGAGTTGCTCGAGCGAGCCAGGCGTGCCGTGCTGGCCACGATCGCGCCGGACGGACGTCCGCGGCTGGTCCCCATGGCGTTCGCCGTTGCGGACGGCGGCGATGGCCCGCTCATCCTCTACTCCGCGCTCGACGAGAAGCCCAAGTCCGTGTCCGACACGCGCGCACTTGCTCGCGTCAGGGACATCCTCGCGCGCCCGCGCGCGAGCGTTCTCGTCGACGACTGGAGCGAGGACTGGACGCGGCTGGCGTGGCTGCGGCTCGACGGTTTGGCGACGCTGCTTGATCCCGAGGACGACGCCGCGGAGCACGCCACGGCCGTTCGCTTGCTTCGTGAGCGGTACCCCCAATACGCCACGCATCAATTGGAGACACGGCCGGTGATGCGCATCGAGGTGGATCGCGTCGTCGGCTGGGAGTCCCGCGGGTGAACCTCTTCGACTTCGCCGCGATCGCGCTCGTGGCGCTGGCCATGTATCTCGGTTGGCGCTCGGGCTTCATCATCCAGGCGCTCGCGCTGGCTGGGTTCATCGGCGGTATCGCTCTGATGGTGCTGATCGCGCCTCACGTTGCCCAGCTCCTCGCCGACATGGACCCGTGGCTGCGCACCCTGCTGGTGATCAGCGTCGTGGGCGGCGTGATCCTCGTGGCCCAGGGCCTTGGCAGCACCGCGGGCGCAGCACTCAGGCGCAGGCTCGGACAGGGAGTCCTGAGCGGCATCGACCAGGGCCTTGGCGCCGCGTTCGGCATGGCCCGCGGCCTGTTCATGGTCTGGCTGATCGGCGGCCTCGTGGGTCTGCTACCGGTCCCGACCCTCGCTGCGGAGGCGCGGCAGAGCTTCGTACTGCGTGCTCTCGACTCGCGCCTGCCGTCGCCGATCGTGCTGGCGGCAGAGCTTGGCCGGCTGATCGAGGCCGCGGGACTGCCCGACGTCTTCGTCGGCGCACCGCCCCCGATCGAGATCCCCGAGGACGCGCCAACGGCCGAGGAGGCCGAGCGGATCGCCGGGGCCGCTCGGAACAGCACCGTCCGAATCGAAGCGACGGCTTGTGGCAGGTTCATGAGCGGCACCGGGTTCGCGGTGAGCGCAGATCACATCGTGACCAACGCGCATGTTGTGGCCGGCTCGGATCGCGTGTGGATCTCATTCGATGGGTCGCTCGACCGGTTCGCGGCTACGGTCGTCGACTTCGATCCTGCCCTCGACGCGGCGCTCCTGCATGTGGCCGGGCTCCAAGCCACGCCGTTGTCGCTCGCCGACACCCTGCCCCAGCGGGGCGAGCTGGCAGCGGCACTCGGTTTTACTGGCGGTGGCCGCCAGCGGCTGATCCCCGGAGTGATCAGCCGGACCCTGAGCGCCCTCGGGCGGGACATCTATGGCACCTCGGTGGTGGCACGCGAGGTGATCGAGATGCGCCTGGACGTCTCACCCGGTGATAGTGGCGGCCCGGTGCTGGTGGCCAGCGGAGAGGTCGGCGGCGTGACCTTCTCGGAGGCACAGGACAGTCCGGAGATCGGCTATGCACTGTCGCCGTTGGCAGTTGCCGGCTCGATCCGCGACGCCCTCGACTCCAGCACCGCAGTATCGACCGGCGCGTGCATCAGCGGGCCTTGATCAATCGACCTCGACGGGTGATGGCATGGCTCGAGAGTGCGGCGACGCCCATCGCGACGAGAGCGCGTTCGCTCGGTGGCAGAGGCCGGACGATCGACAGGAACTCTTCGGCGCGCGCGCCATCGATGCGTGCCAGGAGTGCCCGGCCGTCTGGGGTCACCTCCAGGGTTCGCTGACGACGGTCGGCGACCTCCTCGTGACGGCGAACGAGGCCGCGCCCCGCGAGGGACGTGACGAGCCGGGAGGTGGCCGAGGGAGAACGCCCTATCTGCTCGGCCAGGTCCGCAACGGTCATCGTCTCGGTGCCATCCATGGCATACAGCGCGGCCAGTTGGGAGAAGCCGAGGCCGAGCTCGGCCAACTGGGCGGAGAAGCCGACAACGAGATCACGCCACAGCGCGCGCCCCATAGCGATGCGATCAGAAAGGAGCCGCGGGTTCTGGATCTGGTCGCGCGCCGCGATTACGGCTGGGCTGAGTTCGGCGTCGTCGAAGTCTCTGGCCATGCGAAGCATGCATGATTGCACGTAATCGACCGGCTCCGGGCATCAGCGCTGCTACGGTGACCCGCGCTGTGCAGTTCGCTTTCGTCTTCCCCGGTCAGGGTTCTCAATACGTGGGCATGGGCCGGGCCCTGGCGGATATCTCCCCCGCGGCCGCCGATGTGTTTCGTGCTGCACACGAGGCTCTGGGTGAGGCCATCTCCTCGCTCTGGTTCGATGGCCCTGAAGAGCAGCTCAACCTGACGGTCAACTCGCAGCCCGCCATCCTGGCCACTTCGATCGCGTACCTGCGCGCACTCGAGGAGACGCTGGATCGCGAGCTACCGGCACCCGCGTTCTATGCGGGCCACTCGATGGGTCAGTACAGCGCGATGGTCGCGGCCGGTGTCCTGTCGCTCGCCGACGGACTGCGGCTGGTCCGCGAGCGCGGGCGCCAGATGCAGGCCTCGGCGGCGGAGGGTGCCATGGCCGCCGTCATCGGGCTCGATGACGAGAAGCTGCCGGACCTGCTCGCGGCCGGAGAAGCGGCAGGGACCTTCACGATCGCCAATCGCAACTCCCCTGGCCAAGTCGTGGTGAGTGGCGACCGAGCGGCCGTTGAGGCTGCTGCGGCGGCGGCGAAAGACCTGGGCGCGAAGCGAGCCCTGATCCTGCCTGTGAGCGTGGCCGCGCATTCCCCGCTCATGGCGCAGGCCGCGGAGCGGATGCGCGACATCCTGGCCGAGGTTGAGTTCGCCGATCCGCGCGCGCCCCTGCTCGCGAACGCCGACGCGCGCCTCCTTTCGGACGGCGAGGCGTGTCGAGCGGAGCTGGTGGAGCACCTGACTCGCGGGGTCGACTGGATCGCCGCCGTCGAGCGGATGACAGACGCCGGTGTCACTCGATTCGTCGAGGTCGGCCCGGCCCGTGTACTCAGCGGACTCATCAAACGTATTGCGCCGGACGCGGAGGCGTTCGCGCTGGACGATCAGTCGGCCCCCGGCCGCCTGGCCATGCCCGACTTCATTGCCGCCACCGTGACAGGAGCAGTTTCATAACCATGCGCCGCCCAGATTTCTCGCGCCGAGTCGCCGTCACCGGTCTCGGCATCATCAGCCCCATCGGCCAGGACAAGGACAGCGTCTGGGACAACCTGGTCCATGGGCGATCGGGTCTGAAGAAGATCACGCGATTCGACCCGTCGCCCTATGAGGCCCAGGTGGCCGGCGAGGTCAACGACTTCGATGGCACTCAGTGGATGGACTTCAAGGCCATCCGGCGCACAGACCGCAACGTGGTCATGGGCGTCGCGTCGGCCAAGATGGCGCTCGCGGATTCCGGCCTGGAGATCACCGACGCCAATCGCGACGACATCGGCGTGATCTTCGGATCGGGCGGCGGCGGCCCGCTGCTGATGATGGACAACATCGACAACTGGCACAACAAGGGCGCCCGAACCGTTTCGCCGTTCTTCATCGCCAACATGCTGCCGGACACGGCGTCCGGTCAGATCGCGATCGACACCGGGATCCGCGGCTCGAACATGTGCGTGGTGACGGCGTGCTCGACGGGCACGCACAACATCGGCGAGGCGGCCGAGGGCATCCGCCGCGGCGACTACATCGCGGCTCTCGCAGGTGCCACCGAGAACCCGCTGCACGAGCTCGTCCACATTGGTTTTTCGAACATGCGCGGCATGGGTCTGCCCCGTCCGGACGAGCCGCTCGAGACCGTTTCGCGGCCGTTCGACAAGACCCGCAACGGCTTCGTGCTCGGCGAGGGATCGGGCGCGATGATGCTCGAGGACCTCGAGTACGCCAAGGCGCGCGGTGCCAAGGTCTACGCCGAAGTGGTCGGCTACGGCTCGGCTGCCGACGCGTGGGATCTCATCCAGCCCGTCGAGAAGGGTGACGGCGCGCGGCGCGCGATGCTCCAGGCACTCGAGCGGCACGGTGTTCCCGCCGACGAGATCGACCTGATCAACCCGCACGGCACGTCGACACCGCTGGGCGACCTGCGCGAGGCACAGGCGATCTGGGCAGTCTTCGGCGACCACACGCCGGACGTCGCCATCTCGGCGACCAAGTCGATGACCGGCCACCTGATGGGTGCCGCCGGCGCGGTGGAGGGCGTGTTCACCGTGCTCTCGGTGTACAACCAGTGCGCGCCGGCCACGCTCAACTACCGCGACGAGGACCCCGAGATCAACCTGAACGTCGTCCAGGGCGGGGCACGGCCGATGGAGATCCGCTACGCGATGAGCGACAACATCGGCCTGGGTGGCCACAACGGCGCTGTGATCTTCAAGCGCTACGACGGCGACTGACCTCGCTTGCGGCGGCGAAGCCGCCGAGCCGGACCTTGTACCAAATGGCCCAAATAGATCCACGGTTCCGTCGAATCGCGCCTGTTTTGTGCCACCCGTCCGCGATATGGACCATTTGGAACAAGATGTCCGACTGGCGCCAAGAGTGTGGTCCAAATACGACCAGGTGGAACAAAACGACTGAGTTGAATGCCGACTATTGACGCGAGTACCGCGCGGCGCATTGCCCTCCGCGCCGCACTGCTCGACGGTCCGCCACTACCGCCAACGGCGGACAGCGTGTTGGCGGTGGCGCGCCACTTCGGCGGCATCCAGATCGATCCGACGCGCACGGTGGAGCGCACCCAATACCTCGTCCCCTGGAGCCGGCTCGGGAACTACGACCGCTCTCTTCTCGATCAGCTGTTTGCGGAGCGGAAGCTGTTCGAATGGAACGCGTTCATCGTCCCGGTCGAACGGCTGCCTGAGCTGCTCCATTACGGCAAGGCCTGGCCGGGGGTCGGAGGAGAGTGGCGCGACAGGGCCAGCCGCTTCATTGCCGGAAACTCCGCTTTCCGACAGTCCATCCTCGAGCAGCTCCGCGCCGAGGGACCGCTTCAGTCTCGCCAGATCGACGACTCAAAGGTGAAGGTTGGCTGGGAGTCGACCGGCTGGACCCACGGCAAGAACACGAGCCAGATGCTCGAGTTCATGAGCGTGAAGATGGATGTGGTCGTCGCCGGTCGCGTGGGCCAGGAGCGGCTCTGGGATCTGGCCGAGCGAGTCATCCCCGCCGATACGCCGCGCCATGAGCTGAGCCAGGACGAGTACGAGGAGTTGCGGGTCATGCGGGCAATCGGCCGCTTTGGCGTTGCGACCTTCAAGGAGATCCGCGACCGCGCCTACCGACTGAGCATCCCTGATGCGAGAACGCTGTTGGCGCGGCTCGTCGAGCAGGGCAAGCTCGCGAGCGTCACCCTGCGCCTGCCCTCAGGCGACCAGGCCGCTTTCGCCGACCCGGTCGCACTTGACCGATCGACCACCCCGGGTACTCGGACGACGCTCGTGTCCCCTTTCGATCCCCTCGTCTACGACCGCGAGCGGACCGAGCGGCTGTTCGACTTCAACTACAAGCTGGAGATGTACGTCCCCAAGGGGGAGCGCAAGTTCGGGCACTTCGTCCTGCCGATCGTCCATGACAGGGGCCTGGTCGGCCGGCTCGACTCAGCGCGTGACCGCAAGAGCAACGTGCTCGTCGTAAACCAGGTGCACTGGGAAAACGGGGCTGCGCCGAGCGCCGCTGCGAGAAAAGCAGTCGATCAGGCGATCGCCAACCTGGCGGAGTTCGTTCGGGCGGGGTGAGAGGGTCAGCTACTCCCGCGCGTCACGGGTCGTCCCCAACCCGGTTCGCCGCGGAGCTCTCCCTCGCGCATCACGACCCGGCCGCGAACGATCGTCGCCACCGGTGATCCACGAGTCCGCCAGCCCTCGAACGGAGTGGCGTTGTTCTTGCCGTGCAATCGGTCCGCGGCGATGACACCTTCCCGGGCGAGATCGACGAGAGCCAGGTCCGCATCCGCCCCGACGCGAACCCAGCCCTTGCGCGGCGCAAGCCCCCAAACTCTCGCTGGCCCGGCCGAGGTGACATACGCCAGCCGCTCGAGCGACATGCCGGCAAAGTCGACGGCGTGCGTCAACAAGAGTGGTAACAGGGTCTCCACTCCGGCAAACCCGGACGGCACGTCCCAGATGGACTCCCTCCGCTTGTCGTCGGCCAGGTGCGGAGCATGGTCACTGGCAACAACGTCAACCTGACCCTCGACAAGCGCGGTAAGCAAAGCCGACGAATGCGGCTCGCCCCGGATCGGCGGGTTCACGCGCGCTAGTCCGCCGCTCTCGTAGATGTCGCGGCCGAGGAGCGCGTGATGCGGCGTCACTTCGCACGTAATGTCGGCACGACCGATCCAGCGTTCGACCGCCTCGAGTCCGTCGCTGCTGGAGACATGCAGTATGTGGCCGGCAGCCTTGGTGTCCTCGATCAATCCGCCGACCCGATCGATGGCCGCGATCTCTGCGGCAATCGGTCGTGACTCGAGATGAGCAAGCGGCTCCGTGCGTCCCTCCGCCCGGAGCCGCGCCTCGGCCACTTCGACGATCGAGCGATCCTCGGCGTGGAAGGCAACGCGCAAGCCCGCCTCCCGCGCAATCGCAAGCGCGCGGCGCAGGCCGTCATCGTCGGGCGCCGACAGACCGCCGGTTGTCGGTCCCAGGAAGACCTTGAGGCCGACGACCAGCCCGGAGCCCGCGATGCCCTGGACCGATTCGGCCGAGTCGCCCACCAGCCCGAACAACCCGAAGTCGCAGTAGGCAGCCCGCGAGGCGAGGTCCAGCTTCGCGCGCGCGCACTCGACCGTATCTGTCGGCGGAATTGTGTTCGGCATATCGAGGACGGTGGCCACGCCGCCCATCACCGCGGCGCGCGTGCCGGTCAGCCATGTTTCCTCGTGTTCGAGGCCTGGCTCACGAAAATGGACATGGCCATCGATCAAGCCCGCAAAGATGTGCAGGCCGTTCGCGTCGATCTCCTCGGCCGCAGTCACCCTGAGCTGTCCGCGGGGAACGATCGAAACGAACGTACCGCGTTCGATTGCGATGTCATCCTCGCGTTGCCCGGCCGGCGTCACGACGATTCCGTTGCGGACAATCAGATCAACATGGTCTGTCACGGTGCGTCAACAGCCTATGCCACGATGGGCTTGGTCGATCCGATAGGCCGTCCGCAGACGACGGCTACCGCTGTCACACGTGGCGGAATGGAAGGCCGCGGCCACGACGCGTCGGTCATGACACGCTCAGCGAGTCTAACGACAGCTGAGGCATCGGAAGGCGCCCGCGTCCGGGGCTTACGGGCCATTTCATGCCCATGTGGCCCGTCGATTGATCCGCCATGCGTGTCAGGTCGCGGCCGAGCCGACCGAAGCCGTCTGTGAGCACCACTCGGTCGTCATTTGACACGCGCACGGTGTCAGAGCCAGATCGACCAGCCGTCCATCTCCTGAGACGTGCAACGATGGCGCCCTGATGGACGCGACACGAGCAGATCCGAGGCTGGGCTTCTACGGTCCCGACTCGATGATGTGGCGCATAAACCGCGAGGCGGTTCTTCTCGGCGCCGGCCCCACTGCCCTGCTGCTCCAGATTGCCCATCCCCTCGTCGCCGAGGGAGTGGCGCACCACAGCTCGTTCGCCGAGGATCCATTCAAGCGGCTGCACGGGACGATCACCACGACGATGGACCTGGTGTTCGGCGACGGCGTCGCTGCGGAACGGGCAGTGCGGAAACTGAACGGGGTCCACGCATCAATCCGCGGAACCGTCGCGGACGCCGAAGCGACCCACGTCGCGGAGCGATACCGAGCTCTCGATCCAGAGCTCCTGCTGTGGGTCCAGACGACGCTCATCCTGACCAGCGTCCGTGCCTACCACCGCTGGGTGGCGCCGCTCTCGCGCGCTGACCTGGAGCAGTTCTGGCAGGAGGCGCGGAGCGTCGGCGTTCGGCTCGGCATACCGCTGTCGGTTAGCCCGGCCGATTGGGGCGCCCTGGCCGACTACTGGCGCCGGATGCTCCGTCCTGATGGGCCGATCCACGTCACGCCAACTGCCCGCCGGATGGCACCGATGATCGTCCGACCACCGCTGCCGATGGTTCCCGGTGCGGCGGTCGAGCTGCTCGCGCTACCTGGCTTGGCGCTGTTGCCAAAAAGATTGCGCCAGGAGTTCGGCATCGGCTGGGACTCCCGCCGAGAACTCCTGGCGCGTGGGCTGGGGCTGGGTATTCGGGCGTGGACTGGGCTTGTTCCTAGCGGTCTGAGGTCGATGCCCCAGGCGCGGGCGGCATTTCGACGTGCCGAGACCTCGACGGAAGAGATGCGAAGAAGAGCAGCAGCGGAAAGCCGACCAGCCCAGCGATAATCCAGTACTGGTGCCCGATGCCCAAGAGCTCCGGATAGAGCGGCTCTGGCATGCACGCGCATCCCGGAACCACAACGGCGGCAATAAGCGGGCCCGGAACCATCAGAACGAGACCGACAACGGCGACCACAAGCGCAAGGTATCGGCGGCCACGCGACCACGGCCCACCGGGCCACAGTGCCAATGCCAGCCCGACTAGTGCCTCGGCGCCCAGCAGGAGCACAGCCGTATCGAGGAAAGGAACGATCGGGCGGCGCGCGTTTGCTGAATAGGCCCCGATCACGGCCATGAGCACAGCAAAAAGGGCGACAGCGGAGCGCCCCAGGTCATATCGACCGCGCACGCTCGCACTATCGCCCTTGGTTTTCGCCGGGGCAATGCCCGGGCCTGATGCTCAGCCCTTGCGGACCAGCTCCTGGATGACCTCGTCCAGTCGGTCGTAGGTCTCCCGAGCGCCACCCTCCATGCCCGAGGCGACCATCATGTCGCGCGACTCGACCGACGGAGCGAGCGAGACGGCCGTCATGTAGGTCCTGCCGTCGCGCTCCTCGAGCATCGACGTCTCGAGCGCGACTGCGCCAGGAAAGCCCTCGAACTCGTTCGTCTGGACGACGCGCTCCTGTGTTACTTCGTGGTACACGCCGTGGAAGCCGAATTCCTCGCCGCTCTCGTTGTTGCGGTTGAGGTAGCGCCAGCGGCCGCCGGCCTTGGCCTCCATCACGTCGACGATCGTCTCGTACTTGCGTGGGCCCCACCAGTTGGGGATGAGGCTCGGGTCAGTTAAAGCCCGAAAGACGACGTCGCGTGGTGCGTCGAACGTCCGCTTGAACACGATGTCCTGCTTGCCTGGCTCGATGATGATCTCGGTGTCACCCATCTCGGTGATCTCCTTCCTGCTGTTCCTTGATTCGCTTGATCTCCTGGTCGAGCCGGTCGAACCTGTCGCGCCAGATCTCCCGATATCGCTCGATCCATTCGGTTGCTTCCTCCAGTGGGGCCACCTCTAGGCGACTGGGACGCCACTGTGCCTCGCGACCGCGGGTGATCAGCCCGGCCCGCTCGAGCACCTTGAGGTGTTTGCTGATGGCCTGGAGGCTGATCGAGAACGGTTCAGCCAGCTCGTTGACAGTCGCTTCGCCGCGGGCAAGCCGCGCCAGGATCTGGCGTCGCGTTGGATCCGCGAGCGCGGCGAAGGTCTTGCTTAGCTGGTCGTCTTCGATCTCGATCAACCTCCGGGTTTATCAACCGTTTGATTGAGTATGGCCAACAGGTCCAGGGTTGTCAAGCCCTATTTGAGATTGGCGCGCGCTCGTCGTGACAGTTCGCATTCACCCTTCGCGCACCGGCTCCGAGTCCCTTCGCGTGATCATGGACGCGGCGCGACGGCATCAGGGACGCGGCATGGATGATCACGCGAACGTACTCAGAACTGACGGGCGATCTCTCTCGGGAAGCGAATCAATACAATTTCCCGGACCCATCCGCTAGGAGCTCCGAGTGCCCCAAAAGGACCTGTCGCGCCGCGCCGTCGTCACCGGCCTGGGCGCCGTCACTCCCATCGGAAATGACCATCCGACGTTCTGGCGCAACCTGATCGCGGGGGTCAGCGGCGCGGGCCCAATCACGCACTTCGACGCGACCGGGTTCGACGTGCGCATCGCCGCTGAGGTCAAGGACTTCGACCCGACAACCGCCATGGACCGCAAGATGGCGCGACGGATGAGCAGATTCATCCACTTCGGCATGGCCGCGGGCAAGGAGGCTGTCGCCGATTCCGGCCTGGACTTCAGCGACTGGTCGCCAGAGCGTCGCGATCGCACGGCCGTGGCGCTCAACACGGGCGGCGGCGGCGTCGAGCAGATAACGCTCGGCGACGACGTGCTGCGCGCCAGGGGCCCGGGCCAGGTTAGCCCGTTCGCCTTCCCGGCGCTGTCTGCTTCGATGGCCGCCTGTCAGCTTTCGATGGAGTACGGCCTCACGGGCCCCGTGCTCACCCAATCCGCGGCGTGCGCCACGTCGATCATCTGCTTCCTCGACGCGCTGCGGATGATCCAGCGCGGTGAAGTGGACGTAGTCCTCGCAGGGGGTGCGGAGGCGCCACTGCTGCCGATCGGCTTCGCAGCGTTGGGCAACATGCACGCGCTATCGAAGCGCAACGACGAGCCGCAGAAGGCCTCGCGCCCGTTCGACAAGAACCGCGACGGCTTCGTCTACGGCGAGGGCGCCGGGGTCGTGGTGATCGAGACGGCCGAGCACGCGTTGCGGCGAGGGGCGACGATCATTGCTGAAGTCATCGGCGCGGCGTTGACGGCAGACGCCTTTCACATCTCGGCCCCGGAGCCAACCGGTCGTGGGGCGTGCATGGCAATGACGAAGGCCATGCAGGACGCGGATGTTGCACCGGACGAGATCGATTACATCGCCGCCCACGGAACGAGCACGGCGCTGAACGACCTGACCGAGACGCGCGCCATCAAGACCGCGCTCGGTGGCCACGCCCGCAAGGTCGCGATCAGTAGCACCAAGTCGATGGTCGGCCATACGATCGGCGCCGCAGGGGTGATCAACGCCTTCGCCGCGCTGGGAGCGATTCGCGAGGGCATGATCCCGCCAACAATCAACCTGGAAGAGCCAGACCTGCCCGAGCTCGATCTCGACTACGTTCCGTTGGTGGCGCGCAAGGCCAGGGTCGACACGGCCATGATCAACGGCTTCGGCTTCGGCGGCCAGAACGCCGTAGCGGTCTTCCGGCGCTTCGAGGCCTAGCTGTGATGTTCGGGGACGTTGTTGACAGCCGCGTGGGGCACGAGCCCGGCG
>CAYZEJ010000068.1:0-12308 GCA_964477545.1 uncultured Anaerolineaceae bacterium
GACCGCCACGGGATCCTGCTCATCGCGGACGAGGTCCAGTCGGGCGCCGGCCGCACCGGGAAGATGTGGGCGATCGAGCACTGGGGCGTCCAGCCCGACATCGTCGCCATCGCCAAGGGCATCGCGTCGGGCATGCCGCTCGGAGCGATGGTCGCTCGTGCGGATCTCATGAGCTGGAGCAAGGGCCACCACGGCTCCACCTTCGGCGGCAACGCCGTCAGTTGCGCGGCTGCCATGGCGACGATCGAGCTGCTCCAGGACGGGTTGATGCAGAACGCGCACGAGCGCGGCATCCAGGCCATGACTGCCCTCCAGCCACTCACCGGCCAGTACGGTCATCTCGTCCGCGAGGTTCGCGGCAAGGGGCTGATGATCGGCGTCCAGTTCGACTCGGGCGAGACAGCCGAAGCGGTCCAATGGGCGTGCTTCAAACGTGGGCTGCTCGTCCTGGAGGCAGGTGACGATGTCGTGCGCATGTCGCCGCCGCTGGTGATCGACTCGGGCAATGTCGAAACGGCAGTGCGCATCTTTGGCGAGGCTGTCGCGGCCGTGGCAGCCGATCCGGCTCGTGCCTACCGCGAAGCTGAGAAGTGGGGCGCGACCGACGACGGCGAGGTCGACGGCTGAGGCCTGTCCCGCTCGCGTAACCTCGCCTGCGTGGCAATCGCATGAGCACATCAAAGGTCGCGTCGATGCGCGACGCCGTCGGGGAGCTCGTGCGCGACGGCGACACGGTTGCGATCGAGGGTTTCACCCATCTCATCTCGTTCGCCGCGGGCCACGAGATCATCCGCCAGCAGCGCCGTGACCTGACGCTGTGCCGTCTCACGCCCGATCTCGTGTACGACCAGATGGTTGCCGCGGGCGTGGCACGAAAGCTCGTCTTCTCGTGGCTGGGCAACCCGGGCGTCGGGTCGCTGCATGCCATCCGTAGGGCCACAGAGGGTGCGTCTCCGGCGCTGGGACTGGAGGAGTACAGCCACTTCGGGATGGTCGCGCGCTACACGGCCGGGGCCATGGACCTGCCCTTCTTTCCCTTACGCTCGTACACCGACACCGACCTGCCGAAGGCGAACCCGCTGATTCGACAGGTCGAATCGCCCTACGGCGACGGGCCGATATACGCCGTGCCACCGCTCAAGCCCGACGTCACGATCGTCCACGCCCAGCGGGCCGACGCTGCGGGCGACACACAGGTGTGGGGGCTGCTCGGCTGTCAGAAGGAAGCGGCGTTCGCCGCGTCGCGCGTGATCGTCGTCGTCGAGGAGCTGGTCGACGAGGGCGTCATCCGCTCCGACCCCAACAGGACGATCCTGCCCGGGTTGATCGTGGACGCCGTCGTGCTGGAGCCGTTCGGCGCGCACCCGTCCTACGCGCAGGGCTACTACGACCGCGACAACGCGTTCTACCTGGACTGGGAGCGCATCTCGCGCGACGAAGTGGCGCTCTCGGCCTGGCTGGACGAGTGGGTCTACGGCGTTACCGGTCGCGCTGATTACGTCGAAAAGATGGGCTCGGAGCGGATGCTTGCCCTGCGTCCCACCCCCGCACCGTCAGGATCGGTCGATTACGGCGAGTACACGTGACCGGCCAGCCTTTCTCGGCCTCCGAGATGATGATCGTGGCCGCGGCCCGTGAGCTGGCCGGCCAGCGAGTGTGCTTCGTCGGCGTCGGGCTGCCCAACATTGCCGTCAACCTGGCCAAGCGCACCGTGGCCCCAGACATGGAGCTCGTCTACGAGGCGGGCGTGTTCGGGGCCCGTCCGGCCCGACTGCCGCTGTCGATCGGCGACCCGACCATCGTCACCCATTCGACGGCGGTGACGAGCATGCTCGAGCTCTTCGGCTACTACCTACAGGGTGGGTTGATCGAAGTCGGCTTCCTGGGAGCGGCTCAGATCGACCGGAACGCCAACATCAACACGACAGTCATCGGCAAATACGCGACGCCGACGACGCGGCTGCCCGGCTCCGGCGGGGCGTGCGAGATAGCCATGAACGCCAAATCAGTGTTCGTGATCATGCGCCAATCGCCGCGGTCGTTCGTGGAGAAGCTCGACTTCCGGACATCTGTCGGAACTCGAGTGAGCGTCGTCGTCACGGACCTTGGCGTCTACCACATGCACGACGGCGAGCTGCGGCTCGATGCCCTTCATCCCGGAGTGACGCTGGAGCAGGTCCGTGGCGCGATGGGTTGGTCACCGCGAGTCGCGGATGACGTTAGCGAGACACCTGCTCCGACCGATACGGAGCTGCGGATGATCCGCGAGGAGCTCGACCCGGCAGGCGTCTACACCAAGTAGGAGTCGGAACCGAGCTTCGCTATGCGTCGAGCGAGACGCTTACGACTGCCCCGCCGCGGCGCCCGTTGCCGATGGTGATCGCTGCGTCGATCAGGCGCGCCTGCTCTCGCATCCCGATCATGCCGAGCTTGCCGTTGGCGGCGAACTCTGCCGTGCGGCGTTCCTCGACGCCCTGGCCATCGTCACTGATCGACAGGCGCACGCGGTTCGCCTCGAACTGAACACGTACTGCCGCGCGGTGGGCGCGTGCGTGCTGACCGACGTTGCGCAGCGCCTCCTGGACGATGCGCAACAGCGCCAGCTCACGCTCTGGGCCGAGCCTGCGCTCCGTGCCCACGCAGATGAGGCGTGCGGGAATGCCCGTCCGCTGGCTGAACGAGTTGATTTCGGCGCGCAGCGCCGGGGCCAGGCCCAGGTCGTCGAGGATCGGCGGGCGCAGATCGCGACTCACACGGCGCAACTCATCGGCCGTATCGCGGACCGCCCGCTGTGCGACGCGTAGCTCGCGGTCGAGTTCCGGATCGTCGAGCGGCTCGAGCGCATCGAGCTGGCGCCAGATCAGGACGAGCGACTGGACCGGTCCGTCGTGTAGCTGACGGGCGATGCGGCCGCGCTCCTCCTCGCGCGCCTCGGTCGTCCGCTGGGCGTACGCCTCAAGCTCGTGCTGCCGCTCGTACTCGGCGGTCAGGTCGCGCAGCATCAACTGTGTCAGCGGCCGGCCAACAGCGTCGGAGAGTGGAATGAGCACCGGCTGCACCCACCTCGGCCGAGCGCCGTTGATGGCCAGCTGGCGCACCTCGCGGGTCTCCTCGCCGCGCATCACCGCCTGTTCGAAGTCGATCCCGAGCAGGTCGCACACCTTGCGGCCGCGTAACTCGCTCACGCCGGCGGAGAAGAGCTGTGCTGCTGCGACGTTCGCGTTCTCGATCTCGCAGCTCGGACCGAGCACCATGATCGGTTCGGCGACGTGATCGAAGATGCCGCGGTATTTCTCCTCCGATATGCGCCGCGCCTGCTCGCGATCCTCCGCGTCTCTGCGCGCGCGCTTCTCACGGTCGACGCGGTAGCCAACGAAAGCAGCGACAAGCACGACCACGCCCAGCTGCCAGACCTCGCCCAGTTGCTCCCCTTCATCGTGCAGGAGGACGATGTTGGGCACGGTCACCAGGGCGCTCCAGAGCGCGGTCGGCAGTGAACCGTGGATGCCGAAGCTGAGGGCGGCGTAGACGACCGGCACCAGGAACAGCGATGTCGGGATGAACGCCAGGGCGGCGTGGAGCTCGCCCGAGGTGGCTTCGATCAGGAAGTGACCGCCGGCGATCACGACGACGAGTGCCTGAACGGCCCAGAATTCGCGCCGCTCAATCGGCGGACGCCATTCGCCCACCAGCCGGCCCAGAGCGCTCATGGCTGCGGGCCGTGGCGGGGCAGGTTGATCCACCCGTGGGCGACCGCGTACATGACGGCCTCTGTTCGGCCCGATACGCCAAGCTTGTTGAAGATGCTCGTCAGGTGGCCCTCGATGGTGCGCGCGCTGACCAGCATCTGGGCGGCAATCTGCTTCGTCCGGGCTCCCTGTGCAGCAAGCCGGAGGACCTCCAGCTCGCGCTCAGTCAGCACCTGGTGCTGGCCGCCCGGTCCCTGGGCACGGGCGAGCAGTGTCCGGCCGACTGACCCCTGGAGCACCGTCTCGCCGCGCGCTGCCGCGTGTATGGCGCTGATCAGCTCATCGGCATGGGCCGTCTTGAGCAGATACCCGGTCGCGCCCGCGGACAGTGCCGCCATCACATAATCCTCATCGTCATACGCGCTCAGCACGAGGGCCAAAGGTCCATCGGATTTGGCCCTGATGCGCCGGATGACCTCGATGCCGTTGAGAATCGGCAGATCCAGGTCGACAAGGACGATGTCGGGCCGCAGGTCGTCGACCAGCGCAAGGGCGCTCGGCCCATCCTCGGCCTCACCAACGACGCGCAGGCGCGGATCGCGTTCGAGGATCTCGCGCGTACCCTCGCGCACGAGGGCGTGATCCTCGACGAGCAGCAGACGGATGTGCTCACTCACGCCAGACCCCTCCGCGGCCGACTCTAGCATTCGTCGCACTGCCCGGACCGTGCGGAGTCCCGCAACGCCGATGCGGAGAGCCGCCTCTTCAATGGCGGACTCGACGGATGCGCCGCAGGCCTCGACCGACGGACCATACCCACATGGCAGGGCCAGGCCACGAAGATTCGGCTGCTCCGGCCGATGAGGCCAGCGCCGAGGCGCGCCTCCTCGACCAGCGTGAACTGTCGCGCCGCGCTTTCGTCAAGGCGGCGGCACTGATGGGCGCCGGCGGTTTCATGGCGGCCGGAGGGCTTATCGGCCTCAGCTCGCTGACCACGGTCAGCGCGGCAGAAGACCTTGCCTCGGCCACGGCTGAGGAACTAGCAAAGCGGCAGTGGGCCTTCGTTCTCGACCTCCGCCGCTGCGACGGGTGCAAGGCGTGTACACGCGGCTGCCAGCGGATGCATTTCCTCCCCGAGGGTCAGGAGTGGATCCAGGTCTACACGATCGAAGGAGCCGGCGGTCAGACCACCTTCCTGCCCGTCCTGTGCCAGATGTGCGAACGAGCGCCGTGCGTCCAGGTGTGCCCGGTCGTGGCGACCTACCACGAGCCCGACGGCGTGGTGGCCATGGACCAGGAGTTATGCATCGGTTGCCGAATGTGCATGGCCGCCTGTCCCTACGGCGTGCGGGTGTTCAACTGGAAAGTCGCGCCCGAGGTGCCCGCCGATGCTGCCAAGACGTCGCCGCTATTCACCGCTCCTCAGCGCCAGGGCACGGTCGGCAAGTGCGACAGCTGCGCCCATCGATTGCGTGATGGAGATTTCCCGGCCTGTGTGACGTCGTGCCCGATGGATGTGATCTACGTCGGCGACTTCGTGACGGACACAGCGACGAACGGACACGAAACGGTCGTGCTGTCCGATTACCTGCGCGAGAACGACGCCTTCCGGTTGAAGGAAGAGCTGGGCACGGAGCCACGCGTCTACTACATCACCGGCCACGGCCAGGATCTGGACTAGCTCGATGAACGAGAACGGGGCCGCCCGGGCGACTCCGGCCGCATCGTCGCCGTCCGATCTGCACGAGGCCGCGTTGCGACCGGCGGTGACCGCCGGTCGACGCTTCTGGGTGCTGTTCCTCGGCCTGGGGTTGGTGGCGGTCGCGGGCGCAGTCGCCTACGGCATTCAGCTGGCGGCCGGCGGGCTGTCGGTCACCGGCTACAACGACCAGGTCTTCTGGGCGTCGTACGAAGCGACGCTCGTCACCTTCATTGGCTTCAGTTATGGCGGTGCGCTCGTATCGGCAGTGCTGCGCCTGACCAACGCTTCATGGCGCGGGCCGATCACCCGCATCGCCGAGGTGAGCGCGCTGGCGACTCTGCTCGTGGGCGCGCTCTTCCCGATCATTCACCTCGGCCACCCTGAACGGATCTGGCTGCTCTTCGTCCGGCCGAACTTCCAGTCGCCGATCTTCTGGGACATGGTGGCCATCCTCACTTACATGCTGGCCACGCTGATCCTGCTCGCCCTGCCGCTGATTCCGGACACGGCCATCCTCGGCGATCAACCCCGGCTGGGGCGCTTCCGCCGCGGGCTGTATCGCGTGCTCTCCCTGGGCTGGAGTGGCACCCAGCCTCAGCGACGCGCACTGGAGCGCGCCCTGACCGTGGTCGCGATCCTGATCGTGCCGATGGCGGTGGTCGTCCACACGGTCCTCTCGTACACGTTCTCGCTCACCAGCCGACCGGGCTGGCACAGCACGATCTTCGGGCCCTATTTCGTTATCGGGGCGGTGTACTCGGGCGTGGCGATCGTGATCCTCGCCGCGCTGGCGTACCGACGCGCATACAGCCTGCAGCGCTGGATAGACGACCGGATCATCCGCAACCTGGGTTACGTGATGGTCGCGCTGGGTGCGGCCTACGCCTACGCGACGTTCACCGAGGTCACCACCGAGGGGTTCGTCGGCACGCAGGCGGAAATCGAGCTGCTGTCTGGCCTGCTGCTCGAACGCTACGCGCCTCTTTTCTGGGCTTTCGTCGCCATGGGCTTAGTGGCACCGGTGGCGTTGATCGCGTTTCGGCGCACGCGAACGCCGGCCGGCATCGCGCTCGCTGCCGGGCTCGTCGTCGTGGCCATGTACCTGAAGAGGCTGCTCATCGTCGTCCCGCCACTGTCGCGACCGGCCATCGCCGGTGACCCCGGCGCCTATGCGCCCTCGCTGGTCGAGATCGCGATCGTCAGCGGCGCGGCGGCGGGTGTGGTACTCATCATTTTGTTCTTCTTCCGGTTCGTGCCGGTGCTCGCCGTGGACGAGATGGAGGAGATCGAGCGCGCGCGAGCCGCTGCCGCCGCCGCTGCGTACGCCGGTGCGAACGCCGCTCCGACCGCGCCGGCCCAAGCACTGAGCAAGGCGGCCGATGGCTAGGCGAGTGGCCCGGCGTCGAGCCCTGGTGCTGATCAGTGCCCAGCTTCTGGCATCGCTGGTGCTGCCCGTCGTGGCAAGTGCGACACATCGCGGCCAGGTCGTCGACGAAGTCTCGATCCAGCTCAGCTACCAGGCCTCGTCTCTGCCTGGCGCACCCGGCCAGCTGCTGGCACGGCTCCAGGTCGACGATGGCTCACCCATCGCGGCCTTGAGTGTCGAGTTCTGGCGCGAGGTGGAATTCCTGGGTACGCGACAAATCACGCTGGGCCAGGCGCGGACTGGGGCCGACGGAACGGCGCGGTTTCCGATCGACCCGTCCGAGTCGGCTCGGCGCATCGGGGCTCGCTTTGCGGGCAATGCCGATTACCTGGCCGCCGAACAGACGATCGAAGTAGCCGGGTCCGCCCTGCCACCTGCGAGCTCGGCCCCAACGGGACAAGGCGGCCCCAGCCTCGCCGTCGTGTCATCTGTGATGCCACCCGTGCTGGCTCTGACCGCACTCGTCATCTGGCTTTTGTTGTTGGGAATCACGGTCGCAACAGTCCGCGCCATTCGGCGCGGGCGGCCGTCAATCGCTACGCCAAGGAAAGGAAGGATCTGAGCATGTTCGCGACTGCTACGAGAGCACCTCAAGCCAGATTTCTAGCGACCATGGCGGCCGTGGCTCTGGCCATCGTGGCTTGCGGCGGCACTCCCGCTGCAACGCCAACGGCGCCGCCAGCGCCGACAGCGTCCCCGATCCCGGCAACGAATCCAGCCACGCCGCCGCCGGCAGAAGCGATCGCCTTTGACGCGACCACTGCCGCGATTACCGTCAACGGCGACGATGTTGACTGGGCCGAGATTCAGGGTGCGACCGTGACCCTCGAGCAGCTGCGGCTGTCGAACCTCGACCCGGCCGAGGCGGCCGAGATCGACTTCGGGCCCCTCGACCCGATTGACGTCACGCTCAAGGTCGCTCACGACGGCGACAACGTATACGTCCTGCTTGAAGTCCCCGACGGCTTCGACTACGACCCGGCTGACCACAACCGATCGCCATCACTGGCCGTCATGTTCAGGATCGACGCGCCGGCTGCGCCGCACATGGGCGCCAAGGAGCCGGAGATCGACAACGGCCTGGGCATGGTCGACATGTGGCACTGGGAGCTCGATTGCGCACCGGGCATCACCTCGGGCGGCCAGGCTGGCGTCGAGGGCGGCGACGATGCGGCATGCAACCTGGATGACGAGTATTCGACCAATCCCAGCGATCGCGAAGACGACGGTGGCGGGGATGTCGAAAACGCAGACGCTGAGAACAGCCTGACCGGTGTTTGGACGCATTCGGCCCAGGCGTCGGGAGCCGGCGCGGCAGGCACCTGGATCTTCGAGATGTCGCGACCGCTCCAGACGGGTGATCCGCAGGACGGCCAGTTCGCGGTCGGCAGCCTGGCCTATGTGGCGCTTGCCTACTTCGACCCGTCCGAGGGCCCGGATGGCTGGACAGACGCGGGCCACCTGCAGAGCGCCTACAGCGGCTGGATCGAGGTGACCTTCAAGTAGGCTCACACGCTAAGCACAGGGCCCGTTCGTCGCCCGGAGGCCGCTGCTCCCAGACCTGGCCCCAGCGGCCGGGATGTCGGCCTCCGGCGCGGGGACCACGAAACGCTCGCCGCAACGGAATGATGCATGCGCGGGCCGCAGGCGTCGGCATAGGCAGGTGGTGATGGCGGAAGTCGATCAACCACTGGTGGTCGGTCTTCACGCCGAGCTGCCGGTCAGTCTCGATCTCAAACTGGCGGCCCGGGTCCTTGCCCGCCGCCAACTGCCTTGGCTGGGGTCGCTCGCCGACAGCAGCGCGGCAAGCAGGCGCGCGTTTTGCTGCGATCTGCGTCTGCCGGTGAGCGCAGCCGGCCGTAACGTCGAGTTCAGCAAGGCAGCGATCGTCGAGCTAGGAGCGGTCGTCCGCGACGGCCCGGACGCTAACGACGGCGGGCTGAGACGAGCAGCAACACTCCGACGACGATGATCACGACTGGCCACACCGCGCTCAGTTCCGGGATGTTCGTGAGCTGGCCGGAGATCTGAACGAGACCGATAAGGACGAGGATGGCGGCCGCGACCAGGGGCCATCGACTCCGCTTGTCGCGGGCCAGCCCGATCGCCCAGATGAGCACGAACGCGGCCGCGAGACTCAGCGCCGTGATGCCCGGTCCGGTGTAGATCCCGAGCTCCTTGATCAGCCCAGCTACGGCAAGCGCGGCCAGCAACAGTCCTGGGATTGCCGCGAACCAGGAGCCCCCGAAGAGCCAGCCGGCGATCAACGCCGCGCCGATCGCGAAGAGCAGCACGGTCCCGCCACTGACATAGGTGGGCAACGCGGCCTGGATGAGCAGCCCAACGCCGACCAGCACGAGCAGGATCCCGAGCCACGGGAAGTTCCGGCCACGGTGCTTCCACGTCTCTGTGGTCCAGTCAGCCTCGTCGGCGCGCCGCTCGACCTGCTCTTGGGCCATCTGCTGGCGCTCGTCCTCGGGCGTCACATCACGTGGATCAGTCACGGCTGTCAGCGTACCAGCCAACAGATATCGGAAACGCTCAGTCGTCTGCGGTCGCTGAGAGCCTGGCAGCGCTCAGGAAGGCGCGGTACAGGGTGACCGCGTCGTCGGTCTCGTACGCGATTCCGCGATCGCCGACGCGCTCGAACCCTGGGATCGTGGCGGCCATGTCTGCCTGCCCAGGGTGCTGAAAATCCATCTGGAGCCGCAGCGGCGGTGCCATGGTCAGCGGGACGATGGCAGCGTCGCTCGCAGCCGAGCGCTCGATCGCCCGGGTGGCCGCCTTGCGGATCAAATCCCGGGCGAGGCTGGGATGGATCGAATCGGCCGCCTGCCAGCTCACGCCGCGCTTGACGACGACCAGCTCGGCCCACGGGAACCAGTCGCCGAGTTCCTCGGCCAGCGCGTCGTCGCCGGTGATCATGGCAACCGGCACGCCGAGCGCCCCAAGGTAGAGCCCGTTCATGCCCGCCTCGGTGATCGGCCTGTCGTTCACCTGCACGAGCGTGATCCGTCCCGTGTAGGTGTGCGCGATCGTCCCTGTGGGGTGGCCTGCGCGCGCGTGGTAGCCGATAAACAGGGCCACGTCGAAGCTGCCGTCTCGCGCAGCTTCGACCATGCTGTACGGCTTCTTGCCCTGCACGAGGCGTGCGCGCGTGTCGAGCTTCTCCGGTGTCAGGTTGAACATCTGTCCGTGGCTGTCGTTGACGGTGACCTCGGTCGCCCCGCCCGCGAAAGCGCCCTCGATGGCCGCGTTCGCCTCGCCGACCATCAACTCGACCGACTGCGGATACAGGTCGTCGCCACGATTTGTTGGCTTGGCGTGGCTCACGCCCGCGACGCCTTCCATGTCGACCGATACGTAGACCTTGACCACCGAGCTTCAGCCCTCCCCTTCGGTAATTGGACCCTCACGGGCCGGCGCGCCGATCCAGACGGAGCCGTCGGCGTAATGCTCAGCCTTCCAGATCGGTGCCCGTGCCTTGAGCTCCTCGATGGCGTAGCGCGCCGCATCGAACGCCGCCCCTCGGTGGGCAGCCGCGGCGGCAATGATCACGCTCGGCTCGCCCACACCGACTCGGCCCACCCGATGGATCATCGCCAGGCGACGCACACCGATGCGTTCGGCGATCTCTGCGCCGATGGTCCGCAGCACATCGAGAGCCATCTCGTCGAAAGCCTCGTAATCGAGGCCTGTCACCAGCTCGCCTGCGTGCCGCGCGGCCTCACCCTCCTCACCGGGCGCCGGGGTGCCGGGCGACTCGCGGGTCTGGCCCACGAACACGACCAGCGCGCCTTCAGCGTCTGTCGGGACGGTGGCGCGCAGTTCGGCGAGCAACTCGTCTTCGAGCCGTTCTGCGCGTAGCTCGCAGCGCAGCAGGCTTTCCGGACGACGCGCCGCGCCGGCCGGTTCGTCGGCACCACCCGCGACTGGCGGAATGAGCACCAGCTCGTCGCCGTCCGAAAGCGGATCGTCGGCCGCGGCGTACTGGCGGTTGCGCGCAAAGCGAACGGAACTCCGGGAAGACTCCAACGCCGGGCTGTCAGCGACCATCTGTTGCCACGCGTCCTCGATGGACGAGCCGGACGGCAGCTCGAGATCACGCTCCCGCCAACCCGCGCGCTCGTGGAGGATCGCGAACAACCGGACTCGTATGAGCAAGGCGGACCTGGTTACCTCCAGCCGGTTCAGATGAGGATGCCGCTGGAAACGTACAACGCCGCGGCGCCGATCGTGCCCGCAAGAACAGCCGCGAGAGCTATGTACAGCAAGCCGGTGGCCGACTCCATCGACCTCGTTTGCGCCGTGCGCAGCGCCATGTACGCCAAGACGACCGGAAACGCGACGGTGATGATGCCGCGCAACCAGGCAAGCAGGGCTGAGGGTCCGCTGAGCGCCTCCCACGGCCCCTGCTCTACACCGCCGCCGAGCGTGCCCCAAACGACGAACAACAGCGCCTGGACGATCAACGCGATGAGCAGCATCCGCGTCTGGAGCAGAAGGGGACGTTCCGAAAGCTTCGGCGTGACGAGGTACCAGTGTCCGAGCGCGATGGCGGCAAGCGCGCCACCCGTGACAGCCGCCAGGGTGCCGAGCTGGACGAAGAAGGGCACGGCGTCGACGAGCGTTGGCGCCCACCCGACGGCGGCGGCGGCCAGGGTGATCGCCCCCGCCACGCCGGCGGCTACTCCAGCGACCACGCGGCCTCGCTCCCGGCCGAGCAACACGGCGTAGGCAAACGCGATGATCGCGAAAGCGCCCAGGCCCAGCCGTCGCAGCGTGTCGAGCTCGGCGGTCGCGGGGCCGATGGCCAGGACCGTTGGCTGTGGCAGGGCGCCGTCTGAGGCGAAAGCGAGCGCGGCCAGGACAGCGGCAGCGACCGCTGTGAAGCGGAGGTAGCCGCTCGTTGCGTCGGTGACCCAGCCGGTGATCGCGACAAAATAGAAGGCGCCGAGGGCAAGCGCGACCAGCGTGATCCAGTTGACGTACGGCAGGGCCTGGGCAAGGGTGGCGACGGGCACGGGCCGAGTGTATGGGCGCGTCAGGCTCGGTCGAGCATCTCCAGGACGGGGGCGAACACGGCGATGGACGCCACGGTGATCGGGTCGAGCACCAGCTGGACGTGCGAGATGCCCACGTCTGCGTAGGCACCGATCGCACGCGCCAGCTCCTCGGCAGTGCCCTTGAGGGGCGGCGTGGGCTTCGCGATCTCCCCGCCCGACGCGCGTCCGGTGCCACCGGGCAGCTGGACCAGCACCGTCACCGTGCGCTCCACGTCGGCGGGATCGCGCCCGGCCGCCGTGACCGCCTCGTCAACGGCCGCGTTCAACCCGGCGAGCCCTGCGGGCGTGTTGCCGAACCAGTCGTGCCACGCGTTCCAGGAGTCCATGTGCGGCGCCGTGAAACGGAGCATCCGTTCGCCGGCCGAGCCGATCATCAGCGGCGGTCCGTTCGGCCGCGGCCCGCGCGGCACGAGCTCCAGGTCGCG
>CAYZEJ010000069.1:0-12199 GCA_964477545.1 uncultured Anaerolineaceae bacterium
GATCAGCTCGCGCTGGCCACGGCCGATGGGGATCAGTGCGTCGATGGCCTTGATGCCGGTCTGGACCGGAGTGTCCACGCTCTTGCGCACGATGACGCCGGGGGCGATGCGCTCCACCGGGCGGGTGGCAGTGGCTGCGATGGGGCCCTTCTCGTCGAGCGGGCGCCCGAGAGGGTCGACCACGCGGCCGATCAATGCCGCACCGACCGGGACCTCGACAACGCGACCGGTGGTCTTGACCTGGTCGCCTTCCTTGATCTGCTTGAAGTCACCCAGGATGACGGCGCCGACCGTCTCTTCCTCGAGATTGAGGGCCATGCCCATCACGCCGCCCGGGAACTCGAGCAGCTCCGATGCGAGCGCGGCCTCCAGCCCATAGACCTGGGCAATGCCATCGCCCACCTCGACCACCGTGCCCACAGACCGCGTTTCGACGCCGGCGTCGAACTTGTCGATGGCCGATTTGATGATCGTGGTGATGTCTTCGGAGCGGATGGCCATTGGTTACTCCCGGTCGTTCTGGGCTGGCGTGTTGTTGTTCATGGGGTGATGGCACCGGCGGCAAGGCGGTTGCGCAGCCGCTCGAGACGGCCGCGGACACTGCCGTCGATGAGGGTGTCGCCTAGCCGGACCTGGATGCCCCCGAGCAAAGAGGCATCGACGCGTGTTTCGAGCTCGACGCGCCCCCCGGTCATCTCCTCGAGGCGACTGCGCAGCGCGGCCAGCTCTGCGCTGTCCAGCTCCGCGGCGCTCGTCGCGGTTGCCTCGACGATGCCGGCACGGCGGTTGTAGAGCCTACGGAACTCACGGGCGATGTTGGGCAGGGACTCAACGCGTCTCCGGCGCAGCACGAGGGCGAGCAGATTGCCCACCTGGGGCAGCATGGCCTTGCCGAGCGGCGAGCGGAGCGCCTCGAGCCGTGCCTCGAATGGCACGTGCGGGTCCTCCAGCCTCCTCGACACCTGAGATTCGCTGACGGCCTGCGCCACGTTCGTCAGTTGCTCGAGCCATGCCTCTACCGTGCCGTCGCGCTCGGCGATCTCAAACGCCGCCTCGGCGTAGCGGCGTGCGGTCGAGGTTCGTGCGCGTGCCATGGGCTTGCTCTAGTTCGCCCTGCGTGGACGGCCGCTGCCGCCTGTCGTGCCGACCTGTGACAGGAACTCGTCTACGAGGCGTCGCTCGCGCTCGCTGGTCATCGTCTCCCCGACGACGCGCGCGGCTGCGGCCAGTGCCAGATCGGCCACCTGGTCGCGAACGTCGGCCAGCGCTCGATCCTTCTCCGCGGTGATGTCGGCCGCAGCGCGCTCACGAATCTGTTCGAGCTGCGCGCGGGTCTCGGCCATGTCGCGTTCGCGGTTCTCGTCCGCGACGCGCTGCGCGCGAACGAGGATTTCCTCAGCTTCCGTTCGCGCCTCACCGAGGACGCGCAGCCGCTCGGCGGCCGCCTGCTCGCGATCGACGCGTGCCTGGTCGGCGTCGCGCAGGCCCTGCTCGATACGCGACCGTCGCTCCTCGAGAACGCCCGTGATGCGCCGGAACGCAACGAGATACAGGATCACGAGGAAAAGCAGGAACGAGGCCGCCTGGGCGACGATCCAGAACAGGTTGATCTGGAAGCCCGGGCCCTCTTCCGCGCCGAAGATGCGCGTCGCTACTTCGACCGCGCTACCGGCAAGGGCAAAGATCCCCATAGCAGAGAGTTCTCGCTCGCCTTACCCCCCGATGCCGAGGACGATCAGCAGGCCGATAACCACCGCGAGGACGCCAAGGCCTTCGGCGAAGGCGGCGCCGATGATGAACGTCGCGCGGATCTGCGAGGCGGCGTCGGGATTACGGCCGATCGCACTGGTGGACAGTCCGGTCAGGATGCCGATGCCGATCCCCGGCCCGATGACACCGAGCGCTGCGAGACCTGCGCCAATCATCTCCATTTGCTCTAGATACCTCCCTGGCGCCCGGCCAGCGCCGGGCATTGTCCGCTTGGTTGGTTGGGCTGGCTGTTTGAGGCGCCCGCGTCGAGAGCGGGCTCAATGGGCAGCGGCTGGTTGGCCGTGTGCGATCGGTGGGGCAATGTTCCCTTCAGGAACGCCATGTTCCTCGTGCCCGTCGTGTCGCTCGATGGCGATGATAGTGAACATCAAGGTAAGCACCGAGAAGATGAGTGCCTGCATGAAATTGAGCAGGAACTCGAGACCGACCATAACCACCGGGATGATGGCGATTGTCAGGCCGGTGATGACACCGAGCGCGACCTCGCCGCCGTAGATGTTGCCGAAGAGTCGCATCGCCAGCGTGACTGGCTTGATGAACTCCAGGAAGAATTCGATCAGACCGACGAACAGAGCAATAAAGCCTGCGCTGATGCCCTCCTCGCGGAATGCTCGGAGGCTGAAGAACTTGCCCAGATAGCCACCTACTCCGAGGGCGCGTACCCCTTCGACGTGGAACATCACGAAGCTGACCAACGCGAGGCCGATAGTGATATTCACGTCACTGGTCGGCGCCCGTAGCTGCTCCGTCCGGCCGACCCCTGGGAACAGGCCGCTCCAGTTGCTGAGCAGGATGAACAGGAAGAACGCGACGAAAACCGGGACATACCGGCGTGCCTGGGGTCCGCCGAGCGATGTCGCGAAGTTGGCGAGGCCCTCGTAAACGTACTCGAGCGCGTTCTGAGGACCCTTGGGCGTGATCGAGATCCCGCGAGAAAGCAGGAAAGCCACCACGATGATGATGCCCATGACGATCCAGCCCGTGAAGAGTGAGCTCGAGACAGTGAGATCAAACGTCAAGAGGTCGTGCGAGGGCGCCGTCTCCGGGCTGAAGTCATAGATAACGTGAGGCGCCGGAAGCTCGAAGTTCGCGGTGATCGCGTCTTTCGGGAACTGGAAGCCCTTTGATGGGTCCTCCACAGCGAGCGGCGGCACCGCTACGAACGCGATGATCTGAAGCGCCAGGATGGCGACTATCGCGACCGCGATCCAAAGGCGCGTGTTGCGTTGCAGCTGTGCGACCATGCCGGCTGCCTGGACTACGTCGCTGCCGATCTCTGGCCCGAGCGCCTCGCGCATGTTGCGGTCGGCCTCCGCGGCCTTCGTCGGCTCCGGGGTCTCCGTGGGCGCGGGTTGCTCGGAGGGCTTGGGCTGCCCGTCTGTCGGCGTCGTTTCTGCCACTCTCTCCCTGCCGCGCGCAGCCGGTCTGCGCTGCTCAACGTTCTTCGAGTTTGCTGGGCTGCTGGGTCTCGGCGCTGGGCTGCCGGTCCTCTGTCAGTCGGCCTTGTCGAAGCGAGCCAGGAACCTAACGATCAAGCGGTAGACACCCAGCCCCCCGAGTCCGAACCCGACGAGCATCCCCACCACAGACAGCGCGGGGAGCGTCGCGAGGCGCTGATCGAGCCAGTAGCCGCTCAGGACCCCCAAGAGAGTCGTGACCAGCAGGATGATCGCAATCTCTGAAAAGAGAGCGAGATAGGCGCTCATCCGACCCAGATCGTTCATTTTTGCGCCCCGTTAACGCGGGCGAAGTATATCAGCGGCTATGCCCGCTCCCCGGGGGGGACCCGGAAAGATCGTCCCCGGGGTCGCGCACGTCCTCGAGCGTGTCTGGCTCCGGATCGTCGGAATAGCTGGACCGGTCAAGCGACTTGCCTGCGCGGCGCGTCATCACGTACAGCACCAGGCCGCCGCCCACGACGATCACGAGAAATGCGGAGATCTGGCCACGGCCCGAGAGCGCCAGGCTGATCACCGCCAGCACGATGCAGATCGCGTAGATCATCGCCACTGCCTGGCGATGACTCAAGCCAAGGTCGAGCAGCCGGTGGTGGAAGTGGCCGCGGTCTGCACTGAACGGCGACCTGCCCTGGGTCACTCGGCGGATGATGATCCAGAACGTGTCGATGACGGGCACGCCCAGGACCAGCAGCGCCACGGCGACCTTGGCCGTGCCGAGCACCGATAGCACCGCCAGTGCGTAACCCACCGCAAACACTCCGGCCGTGCCGATGAATACCCGCGCCGGGTGGAAGTTGTATGGCAGGAAGCCGAGCAGGGAGCCGGCGAGCAGGGCGCACAGCATGGCCACCACGGGCTGGATCGGGGGCACGAAGAGCGAGATCACACCGAGCGTGGTCACCGCGATCAAGGCGATGCCCGCCAGCAGCCCGTCCAAGCCGTCGACGAAGTTCGCGCTGTTCAGCATGCCCACGACCCAAAGCGTCGTCGCAGCTACGGCGGCGAGCGTGCCGATCGTGCTGTCGCCGAAGATGAACTGGCCTTCTCCGAGCGGGTTCGGCAACCTGTCGATGCGAATGCCGCCCACGAGCGCGATGCCCGCGAGAACGAGCTGCGCGCCGAACTGCCAACGCGCGCGGAGCTGATAGCGATCGTCGATGTAGCCGATCAGCGCGCCCACCGCGACGCCGCCGAACAGCGCCGCGATCTCGGCGATGCGCACCGGCCGCCCGGGCAGCTGGACGTCGAACACCTGGTTGGCCAGAAGTCCGAGCGCTCCGACGCCGATGAAGCTGGCGGCCACGGCGAGGCCGCCGGTGCGCGGAATCGGTGTCTGGTGCACCCTGCGCTCCGAATCTGGGACGTCGATCGCGCCCAGCCGCGGAGCGAAGCGGATCGCGAGCGGTGTCAACAGGAAACTCAGCAGCGCGGCGGCGGCGAATGCCGCGAGGACGAGCGGGAGCGCTGCGAGAGCCGCCTGGCTCACTCCTGTGGCAGGCCGGGCACCGGGAAGCGAGAGCAGATGTCGCGCACTCGGTCGCTCAACGTGGCGCTGGCGCTCGCGTCGTCACGCTGCCGGATGGCGCTGACGATCAGCTCGCCGACCTCGCGCATCTCTGCCTCTCCAAACCCTCGCGTGGTCGTCGCGGGCGTGCCGACGCGGATCCCGGAGGCCACGTTCGGCGGCTGCGGATCGAACGGGATGGCGTTCTTGTTGACCGTGATGCCGATGACGTCGAGGATCTGCTCGGCTTCCTTGCCGGTCACGCCCAGTGGCGTCACGTCGACGAGCATCAGGTGATTGTCCGTGCCGCCCGACACGACCCGCGCCCCTTCTTCGGCCAGGCGCTCGGCGAGGACCTTCGCGTTCTCGACGGTGCGCTGCATGTCGCTGCGGAACTCGTCCGTGTCCGCGAGCTTCAGAGCCACAGCCTTGGCCGCGATGACGTGCATCAGCGGGCCGCCCTGGAGACCGGGAAAAACAGTCTTGTCGACCTGCTTGCCCAGATCGGCGCGTGAAAAGACGAGACCGCCACGAGGACCGCGCAGTGTCTTGTGCGTCGTGGTCGTGACCAGGTCGGCATGCGGGAACGGGCTCGGGTGCAGCCCGGCCGCCACGAGGCCGGCGATATGGGCCATGTCAACGAAAAACAGCGCATCAACCGACTTGGCGATCTTGCCCAGCCGCTCGAAGTCGATGATGCGCGGATAGGCGCTCGCGCCCGCCACGAGCATCTTCGGGCGCACCTCGGCAGCCTGCTTCTCCAGTGCGTCGTAGTCGATGCGCGCGTCTTCCTCGCGCACGCCGTAGGCATGGATCTCGAACCACTTGCCACTGAAGTTCACTGGCGAACCGTGCGTGAGGTGGCCGCCATGCGCGAGGTTCATGCCCAGCACGCGATCGCCGATCTCGAGCACGGATATGTAGGCCGCCATGTTTGCCTGGGCCCCCGAGTGGGGCTGCACGTTCACGTGCTCTGAGCCCGGGAACAGGGCCAGAGCGCGTTGCTGTGCGAGGCGTTCCGCTTCGTCGACGAACTCGCACCCACCGTAGTAGCGGCGCCCCGGCAGCCCCTCGGCGTACTTGTTGGTCAGCCAGGAGCCCTGCGCCTCGAGTACCGCCGCGTAGGCATAGTTCTCGCTCGCGATCAGTTCGATCTTCCAGCGCTGCCGCTCCCGCTCGCCGACCATCGCTGCCCACAGCTCGGGATCGACTTCGGCGATGGTTGCCCAGGCAGTTCGGGATACAGTCGAGATCGTCACGGCCGGGCCAGTTTAGCCCTCAGCCGAGGGCCGTCGCGATGTCGGCTGCCGAGATGGCCCCTTCACGCAGGACGCGTGGTGGCTCGGCGCGGTCCCTGCAATCGACGACAGTCGATGGAGTCCCGCCACGCACTGGGCCGTCATCGATGATCAGCGTCAACTCGTCGCCGAGCGACTCCGCCACGCGCTGCGCAGTCGTCGCGTCGGGCTCGCCGGACAGGTTCGCCGAGCTGGCGGCGATGGGACCCAGCAGCCGTGCCAGGGCGCGGGGCACGTCGTGGTCCGGCAGACGCAGGCCGAGCGTCGGGCGTCCGCCACCCAGCTGGTCGGGGACGGGGACGTCCTCTCGGCGACTGAGCACGATCGTCAGAGGGCCCGGCCAGAAGCGATCGGCAAGCACCCTGGCTGAATCGGTCATGACGGCCAGCTGCTCCACCTGGTCGACGGAGTCGACGAGCAACTGGATGCCCTTCTCGGCCGAGCGGCGCTTGGCGGCGAGGAGGCGATCGAGGGCGGCGGCGTTGGGCAGGACCGCCAGCCCATAAACCGTCTCGGTCGGGATGGCGATCACCTCGCCTCGGCGAAGCGCGGCGGCGGCCTCGGAGATTGCCGTGGGTGACGACGCGGAGACGAGGCGACTCATTGGGGCGCCCCCCGGGCCAACTCCGCCACGCGCGGCACGCCGGCAAGGTCGTCGTGGATCGTCACGCCCCAGCCGTGCAGTGACTTCGCAGCGAAAGCACGAACCGCATCGGCCTGCCCTGCGCCGATCTCGAGCAGTGCGATTCCGAGAGGGGTGAGAGTCGAGTCCAGATCTCCGACGAGCCGCCGCACCAGGTCCAGGCCGTCCGGCCCGCCATCGAGTGCGAGCACTGGCTCGAACCTGGCAGCCACGGGCAGCCTTGGGATGTCCACGCTCGGGACGTAGGGAAGGTTGGCCAGCAGAAGATCGGCCCGCGGAGAATCGGGCAAGTCGGCCAGATCGGCCACCGCGAACTCGATCAGGTCGGCGACGCCGTGCGCAACCGCGTTCTCCGTCGAGAGCGCCAAAGCATCCGCTGACACGTCCGTGGCCAGGAAGCGCACGTCGGCCGCATACCCGCGGCGGCGCGACTCGGCCGCGAGCGCAACGCATACCGCGCCGCTGCCCGTGGCGACATCCCAGGCAAGCAGCGGCGGCGCGTCCAGGGGTCTGTGCGTGGCGGTGAGCATCCCGCGTAATCGGTCGAGGCCAAGTTCGACGAGCAGCTCGGTCTCGGGCCGGGGTATGAGCGCGCGCGAATCCACCGAGAGGACCAGGCCGTAGAACTCCTTCAGTCCGCGGATGTAGGCGACCGGCTCGCCTGTAGCGCGCCGTTCCAGCAAGGCCCGGAACGCAGCAGCGTGATCGGAGCCGACCGGCGCCTCCGGGGCGGCCAGCAACGTGGTTCGGTCGGCGCGCAATACGTGCCCGAGGAGCAGCTCCGCATCCAAGCGCGCCGATTCGGAGCCGCTCGCCCTCAACCTCTCGACGCCCTCGCGGATAAGCTCGCCGACGGTCTGTGGCGCGAGGATCGGCCGGTCTCCGTCAGAGTCGGACGACGACGTCCAGGTCACCTTGCCGGCGCAGGACCTCGACGGAGATCGAGCCGTCTTCGCCCGCGAACTCGAGGTCCACCAGGGCGTCGCCAACTCGCAGGTTGCGCATCTGTAAGCCCGGGAGGGATGCGGGCAAAGATGGCCGGAATAGCTCCAGGCGCTGCTCGCGGGCGTTGGGTTGCATGCCCAGGGTGGCGCTGACCAGGTGGAAGAGCGAGCCGGCCGCCCAGGCCTGGGGCGAGCACGCGACCGGGTATGGCACCGGAAGAGGCGAACGCTCGCGGTCGAAGCCGCAGAAGAGCTCCGGCAGTCGCGCCTCGCGGAAATGGATCGTCGCCTCGAGTAGTGTGCCGGCGACGAGGCGCGCCTCGTCGAACAGCCCGTAACGCGCGAAGCCAGCCGCGCTGATTCCGTTGTCGTGCGGCCAGACGGTGCCCAGGTGGTAACCGATCGGGTTGTACCCGATCGTGTCGCTCGACAGCGTCCGGATACCCCAGCCGCTCCACATGCCGGGTCCGACAAGGACACGCGCGACGCTGGCGGCTCGCTCCGGGGAGCAGATGCCGGTCCACAGGGCGTGTCCCGCGTTGGAGGCAACGCTGTCGACCTGCCGCTTGCGCCCATCAAGCGCCATCGCATAGGTCCCGGCGTCGTCCATCCAGAAAGTGTCCTCGAAGCGAACTCGCACGCGCTCGGCAGCCTCGTCCTGGGCCACTGCGAGGGCGAGGTCGCCGCGCAGTCGCGCGAGCCGTGCGAGACCGCGCCGCGCTGCGTACGCGTAGCCCTGCACTTCGACGAGCGCGATCGGGCCCTCGGCCAGCGTCCCATCCCGGTTGCGAATAGCGTCCCCGGAATCCTTCCAGCCCTGGTTGAGCAGCCCTCGCCGCGAGTGACGCTCGTACTCGATCAGACCGTCGCCATCACTGTCGCCGTACTCGTCCATCCAGCGCAGCGCCGCAAGCGCGTTCGGCCACAGGCGATCGACCAGCTCGGCGTCGCCCGTCCAGCGCTCGTATTCGTCGAGCAGCATCAGCCACAGGGGCGTGGCATCGACCGTGCCGAAGTACGGCGCATGAGGGATCTCGCCCACGCGTGCGAGCTCACCTTCACGCAGCTCGTGCAGGATCTTCCCCGGCTGAGCATCGCGCCAGTCGTCCACCTCTGTCGCCTGGAGACGGCCGAGGATGGACAGCGTCGATCGCGCGATCTGCGGACGCACGCACAGCAGCTGAAGGCTCGTGATCAGCGAGTCGCGCCCGAAGAGGCAGCTGAACCAGGGCACCCCCGCAGCCACGTAGCGTTCGCCTTCGCCCGGGCCGCTGTTGAGCAGCAGCCGTAGGTCCGCGCTGGCTCGCTCGAGCGCCCGCTCGGCAAGAACGTCGGTCGTCTTGATGGACGCGGAACTGGAGCGCCAGGCGCGGTGCATCGCCTCCGGCTCGTCGGCGCTGACGCTGGGACGAAGAGCCCTATCCGGCTCAGCTGACTCTTCCGCGTCGCCCGACTCGTCCAATTCGTCCGACACGTCCCTTACGACCGACTCATCCGGCGCGACCGATTCGACGCCGAGCGGGCGTTCGGGCATCTCCGTCCACACGTCGACGGTCAGGGTGATGCGCTCGCCTGGCGCGAGGGTGCTGTCGAGCTCCACGGTCACCGGCCCCACCTGCGGTGCGCGGCCGTCCGAATCGATGAGCGTCATGGCCGGCGAGATGTGCACGATCGTCCGTCGGACCGCCTCGTCCAGGCCGCGGTAGCCAAACTCGATCCGGCTCCCGTCACCTTCGGTGGGCAGCCGGTCGCCACGGCTGCTGCGCACGAAACCGCGCAGCTCGAAGATGTCCGCGTAGTCCGCGTCGAGCCGAAGCGTCAGCCGCGCGCGCTCGGGCGAGGTCGTGTAGTTCTGGACCGAGATGCGCTCACCGAACCCTGAGCCGATCACGCGTTCGCGAACAAGGCCCAGGGATTGCCGGCGCAGGACGATCTCGGAGGCATCCTGGCTGCTCGATGGCGGCTGCACGAAGTCCGGGTTGGTCAACTGGATCGTGCCCCGGTAGCTCGCCGCGGGTCCGGCGCGCAGCACCACCGGGCGGATGCCGTTCAGGCGGAGGTCATAGGTCGACAGGACACGCGTGTCGCCGTGGTACAGGCCCAGGCCGCGCCCATCGGGGTGGATGTCGCCGTAGGCATCGCTCAGCATGAAGAGGTTGTCGTGCTTCAAAACGTGCACGCCGGTCAGGTCGGTCGCGCGCACCACCTGCCGCGACGAGTCAGGCGCGGCCTTCGTCTCGAAGATGTCCTCCGCCTGCGCGGTCACGGATTGGGACGCCTCGTCAGGCATCCACTGCACTCGTAACAGGCGATCGCTCCAACTCGGCCAGTCGCTGCGCCTGGTCGGTTGAGATCAACTCGTCCAGCAGCCGGTCCAGATCTCCGTCGAGCACGTTGGGCAGATTGTGCAGGTCGACGCCGATTCGGTGGTCGGTGACCCGGTCCTGTGGGTAGTTGTACGTGCGGATCTTCTCCGATCGCTCTCCCGAGCCGACCATTCCTCGCCGTACTTCGGCCTCCGCATCGTGCGCCTTGCGCTGTTCCATCTCGAGCAGTCGTGCCCTTAGCACTGACAACGCCTTGGCCTTGTTCTTGTGCTGGCTCTTCTCGTCCTGGATGGCGACAACGAGGCCGCTCGGAAGATGGGTGATGCGCACGGCAGAGTCGGTAGTGTTGACGCTCTGGCCACCCGGCCCCTGCGAGCGGTAGACGTCGATCTTCAGGTCCTTATCGTCGATCTGCACCTCGACCTCATCTGCTTCGGCAAGCACGGCGACGGTCGCGGTGGAAGTGTGGATGCGGCCGCTCGATTCGGTTTCAGGGACGCGCTGGACGCGGTGGACGCCGCCCTCGAACTTGAGCCTGCTGTACGAGCCATGGCCGTGAACCTCGAAGATGACTTCACGCAGGCCGCCGATGCCGGTCTCGTTGGCCGTGATCAGCTCCGTCTTCCAGTTGTGCCGCTCCGCGTAGCGGCTGTACATCCTGTACAGCGCGGCCGCGAAGAGGGCGGCCTCCTCGCCACCGGTCCCGGCACGTATCTCCATGATCACGTCGCGCTCGTCGTTCGGATCGCTCGGCAGTAGATGGACGCGCAGGGACTCCGTCAGGCGAATCTCCTCGGCCTCGAGCTCGGCGACGATCTCGCGCGCCATGTCGCGCGTCTCGGCGTCTGTCTCTGAGTTCCGGTCACGCCGCGCGGCCTCGAGTTGTTCGCGAATCCCGCGCAGGCGGCGGTAGTCGTCCACGACAGGGGCGATCTGTGCCTGTTCGCGACCCAGGCGTCGAGATTTGTCGGGATCGCTGGCCACCTCGGGCTGCGACCACTCTCGCTCGATCTCCTGTAGCCGCTGCTCAAGGTTGACGAGGCGCAGCTCCAGGGTCATGGCCGGGGCTGGTCTGTGGCCGACTCCTGCGCCGCGCGTGAGCTCGGAATCGGTCGCCGCTCCGGGTCTTCACTGCCCTCTGGCGCCGTGTCGCCATTTGCCGCGATGGCCTCACGCATGGAGGCGATGGCCACTTCGATCATCGAATCGTCCGGCTGCTTCGTCGTGATGGCCTGCAACCAGATGCCGGGCAGGAACATCCAGCGAATCCAGGGCTTGTGCCGATGGCGCGCGCCGAAACGGAGGATCTCGTAGGCGACCGATGCGATTACCGGCACGAGCGCGATCCTGCCAACGATGCTGACGACGAGGTTCTGGCCCGCCAGCAGGCTGAACATCAGGATGCTCAGGATGATGAAGATGACCAGGAACTCGGTGCCGCAGCGCTGGTGCGCCGTGGGGTACTGGCGGACGTGCTCAACATCGAGCGGATCCTCGTGCTCGAGCGCGTGGATCGTCATGTGCTCGGCGCCGTGGTACTGGAACACCCGTCGAATCTCGGCCGAGCGGCTGATCACGAGCAGATAGCCGACGAAGATGAAGACCCTGATCAGACCCTCGAGCAGGTGCTCGAGCAGGAACTGACCCGGGCCGATCGTTGCCCGCGTGGCGGCGCCGGCAAGGAACAGAGGCAGCAGCACGAACAGCCCGACCGCGAGGCCGAGCGTGAACAGGATGGTCACAGCCATCGTGCCCTTGCCGAGCTCCTGGCCCTCCCCTTCAGCCTGGACCGAGCCCGAACGCATCAGCCATTTCGTGCCGACGACCAGCGTCTCGTACAACACGACGAGGCCGCGGAAGAAAGGCGCGCGGGCAAAGCGATTGCGGTGAAGGACCGAGTTGAGCGGCTCTGACGTCGCGACGATCGACCCGTCGGGGTGTCTCAGGGCGACGCCGATAGCGTTCCGGCCGCGCATCAGGACGCCTTCGAGCAGCGCCTGGCCGCCGTAGTCAGTACGCGCCATCAGTGCTTCCTCCGCAGACGCCTGGGGCGCTGCTGCGCGCGAACGGCCAACCCGCGGCGGCCGCTGCGTGTGGTGCGCTCGCTTGCGTCAAGTCTAGTTGGGCGCGGAGAGCCGTGGCCGAGATGGGAACTTGTTGGCGATGATGGTCGCTAAAGACGTGCCGACCGTTCGAGACGCTTCTGGAAGCGCTCGACCTGGCCGGCCGTGTCGACGATCGTCTGCTTGCCGG
>CAYZEJ010000070.1:0-12137 GCA_964477545.1 uncultured Anaerolineaceae bacterium
CGTTCGTGCCGCGCAAGTTCGACTACCACCCGCTGGCGATCCCGGCGCCCTACAACCACTCGAACATCAACAGCGACGAGGTGATCTATTACGTCGCCGGCAACTTCATGAGCCGCCGCGGGGTCGAGATCTCGTCGTTCACGGTCCACCCGGGCGGCATTCCGCACGGGCCGCATCCGGGCACAGTCGAGGCGTCGATCGGCAAGGAACGGACCGAGGAGCTGGCAGTCATGGTCGACACCTTCCACCCGCTCAACCTGACACGCGAGGCTGCGCGGCTGGAGGATGAGTCGTATCCGTATTCGTGGCTGCCGCCCGAGGACGGCGGTGAGCACGCTCGCGAACTATCCGAACGCGGACCTGAGGCATTTCCCGACTGATGGAACCGAGCGACAACCTTTCGCAGTCGTCGATGCTCGATGGCACGGACTTCGCGGCCCGGCTCGACGCGGTGCAGGAACGGCTCGACGCGCTCGCAGCCGCAGTGACACCAACCCGCTTGACCGAGCCTGATCCAGGCGGCACCGAACGTTGGGAGGCTGGGCAGGTCTGGGCGCACATGGCCGAGTTCGTGCCCTAT
The DNA here is from genome assembly GCA_964477545.1 of uncultured Anaerolineaceae bacterium. Lineage (GTDB taxonomy): Bacteria > Chloroflexota > Limnocylindria > Limnocylindrales > CSP1-4 > JALYGJ01. Next base: position 581 of record CAYZEJ010000070.1, read on the forward strand.
TGGCACGGTGAGGTCGAATCCGTCATCGGCACCTATGACGGCGAGCCGGTCCCCTTCGGCCGCACCAAGGAGGACCCCGCTCGCATCGCGGGCATCGAAATGGGGCGCCACGAGGCCGTCAAGCAAATGAAAGGGCGCGTCGACGAGGCGACCGAGGATCTCAAACGGTACCTGTCGGGGCGGACGAGCGCGGAGTGGAACGCGGTGGGCCTCCACCCGGTGCGCGGAGAGCTGGACGTCGAGGCGATAGTCGGCCGTTTCGTGGTCGCCCACCTGGAGGAGCATGCCGACCAGCTCGACAGCCTGGCAAGCGACGGTCGGACCTCGGCGCAAAGCCGAGAGGCGACCGGTTCGCGCGCAGCCGGCGCCGATGGCGCCCCGGCGAAGGAGAACGACTGACGCTCCGGTGAAGGTGTACCTGGAGGTCGCCCCAAAGCGCAGCTTTGCAGGTTCGATCGACTGGCCGGGCTGGGACCGTGGTGGCAAGACGGAGCAGGCGGCACTGGAGGCTTTCGTCGACTACGGCCCGCGTTATGCAACCGTTGTCGAGCGAGTTTCGACCGGATTGACCCTGCCGAAGGCGGTGGGCGATCTCGAGATCAGGCCGCGGTTGAAAGGCGGGCCCGGGACCGAGTTTGGAGTGCCCTCAGCAATCGCCGATTTCGACCTCGCCCCGGTTACCGCCAGGCAGCTCGAGAGACTCGTCGAGCTCTTGCGCGCTGCATGGGCTGCGTTCAGCAGAGCGGCCGACATGGCCAGAGGTAAGCCGCTCAGCACTGGCCCGCGGGGCGGCGGGCGCGCGCTCGATAAGATCCGCGAACACGTCCGCGAGGCGGACGAGGCCTACATTGCGGGGCTAGGCGCGCGGGCGCCGCGCGGCGCCGACTGGCAACAGGTGCAGGATGCATTTGTCGATGCGCTCGGCGCCAAGGTCCGGGGCGAGCTACCCGACCGGGGGCCACGCGGCGGCGAGCGGTGGCCGGCACGCTACGCGATCCGGCGGTCGGCGTGGCACGCACTCGACCACGCCTGGGAGATCGAGGACCGCAAGCGACGGTCGGGACCCGGCGGTTAGCCGGAGGCCGACCGCTTCGCGCGCAGCAGTCCGAAGGAGTGCGGAGGAGAACAATTTCGCTGGCTAGCTGCGACCGCGACCCTCGCGCAAGACGCTGCCCAGGATGAAGAGGACGTTCTGTGGGCGCTCCGCCAAGCGGCGCATGTAGTAGGGAAACCACTCGGTCCCGTATGGGACATATACGCGGACCGTCTGGCCCATTGCCACCAGGCGTTCCTGAAGGTCGCGGCGTATTCCATACAGCATCTGGAACTCGTATCGATCAGGGCTGATGTCGTTTTCGGCTACGAAGCGCAGGGCGTGGTCGATCAGCCGATCGTCATGCGTCGCGAGCCCGGGGTATCGACCGTGCAGCAAGAGCTGCTCCATCAGCCGTTTGTAGCTCTCGTCGACCTCATCCCTGCCTTTGAAAGCCACCTCGAGCGGCTCGTCGTAGGCGCCCTTGCACAGCCGGACGCGGATCTGACCTTTGTTGAGCTCCTCGACGTCGTCGGCCGAACGGCGCAGGTACGACTGGATGACGGCGCCGACTTCGCGGTGGACCTTGTTCAGGTCGCGCACGAATTCGAGCGTCACCTCGGTCTTGGTGTGGTCCTCCATGTCGATGCGCACGAAGGCACCGATATCGCGCGCCCGAGCCACCACGCGGCCGACGTTCTCGCGGCAGAAGTCGCGATCGATATCGAGACCCATCTGGGTCAGCTTCAGTGACACGTTCGCGTCCAGACCGCGGGCGGCGAGGGCGTCGAGGGTCTCGATGTAGCGGTCGGCCGACGCCACGGCCATCTCGCGCGAGTCCACCGACTCGCCCAGCACGTCGACGGTCCAGGTCATGCCCTGGGCGCTGATCCGCTCCAGTGCGCCGAGCGCGTCCTCGAGCCTGTCGCCGGCCACGAACCTGCGCACCATTGCCCGTGTGAGCGGAAACGCCGTGGCCAGGGCGGCCAGGGCGCTCCGGCGCGAGGCCGACAGGAAAAACGCGCGCGATATCCGGCTGGGCAGGTCCCGAACGTGCGTCCGCGCGGCTTCGGCCTGTGCATGCGCCTCGCGCCGGCGCCCGATCTCGGCAACGATCGTCTCTGCCGGGATTACGCCATCGAGGCGCCCGCCCGGTTGCGGATAGAGGCGGCAGCCCAGGTTGATGGGCAGGTCCGCGGGGACCGGGACGACGTCGCGGCCGTCGATCCGTATCGTGGGCGACCCGTGGAAGCCGAGGCCCGCGGCGTTGTCAAGGTTGCCGACGTAAACGCGGTCGATCCGAAGCTCCGGCCCGTCCTCCGAAGTCAACGCCTCGCGCAGGATCGCCTCGGCGCGCTCGGCATGCGGGCAGTCGAGCGTGGCCAGCAGCTCGACTCTCAAGGTCGTTGGATCAGGTCGCCGCCAGGCAGCCGACGACTTCGGGCGGGAGCCCCGGTTGACCGCCATCGCCGTCGCCGGTCACGAAGTCGAACGGGATCCCGGACCATTGGCCGGGTAAGCCGATGTACGTCTGCGGCTCGCCCTCGCCGATGAAGCCGGTCCAATCGGGCGACTCGTAGCCGAAGCTCTCCCACGGCGCCACAGCGGAAACGCCGAGGATCTCCTCGGTGCGCTTCTCGATCAACCAGCGTCCATGGAAAGCCTCGTCGTCGACGAGCGCGGCCCGGATATACCAGCGCTCGACGACGTCGAAGCGCGGCTCGATGACCCCAGGCGAATCGGGGCCTGTGAAGTAGCGCATCTCCGTCACGGTCCACGGGCCGAACACGCCCATGTAGCCCTCCAGGATGGCGATGCCCTCGTCGTACTCGGGCGTGCCGGGGAGCGGGCCGACCCACCCGTTTACGCACCCGGGCGACGCGGCGCCCACGATGGGCGTTCCGAGTGGTGCTGGCGTGGTCAGGAGCAGCGGTGTGCTGGTCGGGGGCGGCGCCTGCGTGGCCGGTTCGACACTCGGCTCTGGCGTGGCTGGCCCGGGTGTCGGCTGCTCGGTCGGCTGCTCTTCCGGCGGAAACGTCGTGATCGCGATTGGCTCCTCGTAGCAGCCACTGACCGCGAACAAGGCAACGATGACCAGCAAGACTATGGCGCGCACGGCGCGATGATAGGTGGGAGAAGGGTCTGCGACCGTCTGATGCGACCGCCTGACACCCTCATTTGCTATACAGGCGTCCGATGAACGAAACGCTGACCCAGAGCCTGCGTGACTACAGCCGCGCCGCCGCCGGCGGCCTAGTCATCGGCATGCCCCTGCTGTTCACGATGGAGCTCTGGTTCCACGCGTTCCTGCTGCCCTGGTGGAAGGTGCTGCTCCTGCTGGCAGTCGCGTTCCTGGTTGTCCTTGGCTACAACGCCGTCGCCGGGTTCCGGCGTGAGCGGACGGTCGTCGAGCTGTCACTGGACTCCGTCGCAACCGTCGGGCTTGGGATTGTGATCTCTTTCGTGGCATTGATCGTTCTCGGCCAGATCGAGCCCGGGACGAGCCTCCGAGACGCTGCGGGCAAGGTCGCCCTCGAGACAATCCCAGTGTCGTTCGGGGCGTCGGTTGCATCGAGTCAGCTGGGCGGAGAGCGCGGTTCCCCCTTGACTCATGCTCCTCTCGCTTTCGCCCGCCTGTTGGTCGGTGGCGGCGGAGCCCTGCTCTTCGCGATCAACATCGCGCCGACAGAAGAGGTCATCGTGCTCGGAATCGGCGCCTCGCCGCTGCAGCTGCTCGGAGTCGTCGGTGCCACGCTGTTCGTCACGTTCGCGCTGGTCCACTTCGCCGACTTCGGCGGGCCGCGCAAACGACCGACAAAGCAGAGCATCCTCGAAGCCCCGGTCGCCGAGACGCTGACCGGGTATGCCGTTAGCCTGCTCGTCGCAGTGCTCCTGTTGTGGTCGTTCGGATGGACCGAAGGCGCAGGCTTCTTCACCGTCGTGGCGATGACGGTGTACCTCGGCGCGGTTGCGGCGGTCGGGGCAGCGGTCGCGCGACTGCTCATCAGCGGCGGCAACGAGGAGGGGGCGAAGTGAAGCGCAACATCGTCGAGTGGGCGGTGCTCGCCGTGAGCGTGCTCGCCATCGCACTCCTTGTCGCTACGCTGGTCGTGGAGGGCCTGAGCGAGCGCCGTCCGGCGAACCCGCAGGTGGAGCTGCGCCCCGAGGAAGCGCGCCAAGGTTCGCTGGGTTGGATAGTGCCGGCGACCGTTTTCAACGAAGGCGATCAGGCAGCCGAGGCGGTGGTGATCGAGGCGACGGCGACGGTCGCGGGCGAGTCGGAGACGAGTGAGCTGGAGGTCAACTTCCTGCCCGCGGCGACCGAGGTCGAGATCGCCTTTGCGTTCAGCGCCGCGCCGAGCGGCGAGGTGACGGTCAGGCTGGTCGGTTTCCGCGTTCCGTAGTCGTATCCGTCTCGAGGTTCTTGCCCAGCTCCTCGGTCCTGTGAAACGCGGCCCAGACGGCCTCGCTGAGGACTGTCCGTAACCGGCCCGACTCCAGAGCGTGCAGCGCAGCGGCGCTGGTGCCGCCGGGCGAAGTCACCATGTTGCGCAGCTGGGCTGGATGCATGCCGCTCGACTTGGCGAAGAGCGTGCTGCCCTCGAGTGTCTCGATCACGAGGTCATGGGCCATGTGGCGTGGGAAGCCAAGATGGACTGCGGCGTCGATGAGCGCCTCCATCACGAGGAAGACGTAGGTTGGGCCGGTTCCGCTGACGGCCGTGGCCATCGCGACGAGCTTCTCGTCGTCAACCTCGAGCTGCACCCCGAGGCTGCTGAGCAGCTCGCGTGCCTGCTCACGCTGGTTCTCGGTAACGTCCGGCGTCGCGAACCAGACCGTCATTCCGCGGCCCAGCTGCGCGGGCGTGTTGGGCATGCTGCGCACGATCTGGTTGTGGCCGAGGACGTTCGCCAGGGCGCGCGTCGTGGCACCGGCGATGATGCTGATGACGAGCTTGCCGTCCTTCATGGCTGGTTGGATCTCGCGCCCAACGCGCACCAGCATCTGCGGCTTGATCGCGAGCACGACGACGTCCGCGTGCTCAACGGCGCTCGCGTTGTCCTCGACCGTTCGAATCGCGTAGCTGCTGGTCAGCTCGGTCCGGCGTTCGGACCGCGGATGACTGGCAATAATCCGATCTGGCGCGACCTGCTTGCCGCGCAGCAATCCGGCGATCATGGCCTCCGCCATGACGCCCGAACCGATCGTGGCGATGGTTGCGTCCTTGAGCGACATGCGCCCGAGTATAGGAGTGCCGTACGGGCTGCCTACGACGCTGCGGTCGCCTCACCGAGTAGGAAGAATCGGTGGGTTGTGCTGACGGTCGCCGAGGTGAAACCGGCGCGCAACAGGGCGGGCTCCAGCTCGGCTGGTTCGTAGTAGACCTTGGGAATCGTGAATTCGCGTCCGTCGGCGAGGCGGCGCGTCGACATGTCGTCCGCTGGCGCGATCCCATCCTTTGCGCCCGAGCTCGGATCGCGGCGCGAGTCGATGAACGCGAAGAGGCCACCCGGCTTGAGCCATCGGCGGCAGATGTCCAGGAATTCCGGCAGGCGGCGACGGGCTACGTGGCTCAGCCAGAAGCCGCAGAAGAGCGCGTCGACCTGGCGCTCCGGCTCGGCCCACGCGTCGCGTACGTGGATGTGCGCGGCCAGACCATGGGCCAGCAGGCGATCGCGGGCTTTATCGAGCGGCTCTTCCAGCGCGTCGTATAGCCACAACTGGCCCTTCGACGCAAGGAGAGGCGACCACCAGCCTGTACCCGCCGCCAGCTCGACGATCTCGCCCGAGATCGGGAGCGTGTCCAGCCACTGTGTCGCGGAGTCAAGGTCCGCGTTCCATGCGGCGTCCTCGATGACGCCGTGGCTATAGCGGCCGCGGCGGAGATACCAGTCGTCGTATTCGGGCGCCCGCGCGGCGTAGTAGGCCCGCAGGGCTACGTCGCCCGCGTCCACCGCCGTCTCCGCCGCCTCGGCTTGGTCTTCCTGCTCAGGTTCAGATGCAGCGGACCGCCGGCGGAGGCCCTCGCGCAACCTGAATCGCAGAAACTCGTTGTCCTGCGCCCGTCCAACGCAATCGGGGCAGAGCATCGACCAACCCTCGAGGTCCTGGTCTTCCCGGGTTCGATGCGGCCGACCGCACCACAGGCAGTTGAACGAGGCGTGGAAGCCACTTATGCCGAGATCGGGAGCGCGAGTGTTCATCCCACCTCGACCGGCAGCCAGGCATCATCGGGCAGAGCCTCGCCGACGAAACCCTCGTCGAATAGCTCGGCCAACAGCGCGACCCCGTCGATGGCACGCGGTCCGGGGCGGCTGAAGTACGCCGAGCCGTCGAGCGCGTAGACATCGCCGTTTCGGACGGCAGCCAGGTCGTCGATCCAAGCCGGTCTGGTCGGTCGGCCCAGGCGCCATTCGTCGGCGGTGCGGCTGGCGTCGAAACCGCACGGGATCAACATGAGCTGCTCGGGCTCGACGTCGCGGACCTGCTCCCACGTCGTCTCGGTTGCCGGCTCGCCAATGCGGCCGAGGAGATCCCAGCCACCCGCGCGCCGGACCTGCTCGGGCACCCAATGGCCGGAGGCAAACGGAGGATCGAGCCACTCGAGGCAGACCACGCGGCGAGCGGGGATGCCCTCCAGGCGCCGTTCGAGAACTCGGTTCTCGATGCGTGCCAGTCGATCGCGCAGGACCTCGATCAGTCCGACCGCCTCATCCTCGGCCTCCGCCATCGCCCCAACCGTCGAGATCGTGTTGAAGATGCCCTCGATCGAAGTTGGTTCCAGGCTGACGACGGTGCTGTCTGCGTCGAGGCGCTTTACCGCGTCGGCGACCTCGCGATAGCTCACCGCGCACACCGCGCACAGCTCCTGGGTCAGGATCAGGTCCGCCCGCGCGGCGGCGAGCGCGTCGAGGTCGAGCTTGTAGATCGAGCTTCCGCCGTGGATGGAAGCCGCGACACGCGCGTTGATCTCGCGGCTCGTGGCGGAAGCCGTCGCACCAACGTCTGAGGTCACAACAGGCACCAGTGTGGCCTCGGGCGGGTAGTCGCATTCGTGCGTCCGGCCGACGAGCTCGTCGCCCAGCCCCAGGGCGAAGACGATCTCTGTTGCCGAAGGAAGGAGGGAGACGATGCGCACGTTCTTGTCTGCGTTTAGGTGGCGATCAGCCAGGAGCCGCGATTCAGCCGCTCAGGCGACCGGCTTCCACTCGTCGATCGTTGCCCGCGCCGATTCCTTGTCCTTGAACCAGCGCGCATCGAGCTCCGTGTACTGGGCCCATTCGGCGGGCACTGAGTCTTCCGGGAAAATGGCGTTGACCGGGCATTCCGGCTCGCAGGCGCCGCAATCGATGCACTCGTCGGGGTCGATGTACAGCTTCCGATCCGGGCCGCGTTCGAAGTGGATGCAATCGACCGGGCAAACGGCCACGCACGACTCGTCGAGAACGTCGATGCACGGCTCAGCAATCACGTACGTCATGGTGGTTAACAGTTTCCTCCGCCGGGGCAGATTGTGTTTCGCCGTCCGCGGCCGGCTGCGCGCGAAGCCTGTGCGGGCCGCCATGTTAACGGGAGATCGCGCCCCTCAAGGAGTCGTCAGCAGGATCTGGCCGACCATTCCGCGCTCCGCGTGCCCGGGCAGATGGCAAACGAGCTGCAGGCCGTCCGTGGAAGGGACCCAGTAGTCGGCGACCGCCGATCCTCCCGACGCGACGAGCAGCCGCAGGCCACCTGTCCCGGGAGCGACGCTGGCGGGTGGCGCCGTAGCAAATGGGGCCGGTGCCGTTGCCTGCGCATCCGCCTCTCTCCAACGCGATTGAACGGAGGCGTCACCAAGGACCAACTCATGCCCAACCAGCCCGGCGTTCACCACGGTCAGCCGGACAGTCTCGCCCGGGACCAGGTACAGGGGCGTCGGATCGAAGCGGTAGTCGCGCATGATTACGCTGATCGCTCGTGGCGCATCTGGCGTTCCAGGCCGCGACAGGTCCGGAACGGCGGCCGGCGCCGCCGCCAGAGCGGCGTTCAGCAGCACCAGCGCAACGGCGATGCCCAGCCCGAGAACGAGCAGGAGCACGGGCGTGCGCGATGCGCTCCTCGGTCTGTCAGGGACGGGTGATGGATCTGGCGCCGGCACCTCCTGACTTTAGGTCCATCGCAGCGAAGCGCTCTCAGGCCGCGGTGCGCGCCGTAGGCCACCGGAACGGGGCCAGGTGACGCGGGTCAGCCGGTGAGCTGTCGACCGTCGCCGCGCCGAGATACGCGGCGAACGCGAGAAGGGCCAGACATGCGAGGGCGATCGCCAGGACGGCGATCAATGCGAGTGCCTGCTTGCGGCCGAGGCGGTAGGGAAGCAACGATGCGGCGCCCATGACTCTCCATTCGTGCACCTGATTCGGCGGGACAGCCGGCCGGCAGACGGAAAGCCGATCGACTGAGCGAATCTACGAATCCACGCTCATCGGCCACTCATCTGCCAATTCACTCGCGCTTGCTCCGTCATGTGGACAAACGCCGATCAGCACGTACATTTCGCGGAACAGTCATGAACGCACGATCCGGATGACAGACCGTTTCGTCACACGCGGCTTCGTCGGCCGGCGGCGCGCGGCCGAGCGTGGCCAGCGCATCCCACCTGGCCAGTACCTGACCAACGACTTTCCGGTCCTCTCGGCCGGCCCGACCCCGCACACGCCCCTGGCCGATTGGAGCTTCCGGATCGAGGGGCTCGTCGACCAACCTGTTTCGTGGACGTGGGAGGAGTTCAACGCCCTGCCCTCGCGCGATTTCGTGGTCGACATCAGCTGTGTCACCAAATGGACGAAGCTCGACATGCGCTGGCACGGTGTGAGCGTGGACACGTTGCTGGAACGGGTCGACCTCGATCGAAAAGCGGCCTTTGTCATCGCGTTCAGCGACGGCGGCTATACGACCAACCTGCCGATCGCCGACGTGGTCAATGACCAGGCGTTTGTCGCTTACGGCTATGACGGCAAGCCGCTCGCGCCCGAGCATGGCGGGCCGGCACGGCTCGTCGTCCCGCATCTGTACTTCTGGAAGAGCGCCAAGTGGGTGCGCGGCCTGCGCATCCTGGACCGCGACCAACCCGGCTTCTGGGAGTCATTCGGCTACCACAACCGCGGCGACCCATGGCTCGAAGAGCGGTACAGCGGCGATTGAGCACAGCATCTCCCATGAACGCCACTCGTTAGAGGCTGACACGTGGCGACTTTGAATTGGCAGATCGCGACAGTCACGGCGGTTCGCGACGAGACACCGCGCGTGAAGACGCTGTCGCTGCTGGTCCCCGGATGGCAGAGCCACCGACCGGGACAGCACGTCGACATCCGCTTGACCGCCGAGGATGCCTACCAGGCGCAGCGAAGCTACTCGATCGCCTCGGCGCCAAACGAGCAACCTGTGATCGATCTCAGCGTCGAGCGCGTCGAGGACGGCGAGGTTTCGCCGTTTCTTCACGACGAGGTGGTCGTTGGCGACCGATTCGAGGTACGCGGGCCAATCGGCGGGTATTTCGTGTGGGACGGAGCGGCGACCGACCCCCTGCTGCTGGTCGCCGGCGGATCGGGCGTCGTCCCGCTGATGGCGATGGTTCGGCACCGGTCCCATATCGGCGCTGCGGTCCCGTGCACGCTGCTCTACAGCTCACGCACACCGGACGACATCATCTACGCCGACGAGCTCGCCAGGCTTGGTGGCCGCGACGACGGCCTGCGCGTCATCCACGCCCTGACGAGGGTTCAGCCTGCGGGTTGGACGGGCTACTCTCGGCGCATCGATATGCGCATGCTCGGAGAGGTACTCGAAGGAACGGGCCGGATGGCCCAGGCGTTCGTCTGCGGCCCCACGCCACTGGTCGAGAGCGTCGCGGAGAGCCTCGTCAACATCGGGCTGGCCCCCGGCCAGGTCCGGACCGAACGCTTCGGGCCAACCGGGGCCTGAGCAGGAGCCTGACGATGACCGATCAGAGCAACCCATCTGTCGAGCTCGATCGCGAGGCGGCCGACTATGAGGGTGCCGACCCGCTCACGCTTGACGCCAATGCCACCGCGGGCATGTTGATGGAGATCTTCGGCACGGAGATGACAGTCGCGGCAAGCCGCTGCACGCACTGTGGCAATCGCGCCCAGGTGGGATCGCTGCGCGCCTATGTGCACGCGCCGGGGATCGTGCTGAGGTGCAGTTCCTGCACCGAGGTGGTGCTGCGCATCATGCGCCGCCCGGACGGGAGCTACCTGGTCGACGCTCGTGGAGCCGCCTACATCCGGATGTGAGCTGCGCGACCCGCTCCTAGGCGTTCGTTCCAGGGCTTGGAAGTAACGGCCATGGAGAGGGCCGCTGTTCGTCCAAGAGCCTCCGATATTGGCTCGATGTTCCAGGCGGGGAACAAGCGGCCAAGCTGAGGTACTCCAGCGCGCTGAGACCGCCCTTGTTGAGCCGTTACTTCCACCCGGTGGAATCGCGGCGACGGGGGGCCGCGCGGACGCGTGTCAGCCCGGGTGGGCGCCCATGTCGTGCGCACCCTCGGGCTTGTAGGACGGATCCAGGTAGCGCTCGGGCCCATCCCCGAAGTCGAGCTGGCAGCCCCGCGAGCAGAAGAAGTAGGTCTCCCCGTCGTGCTCGGCCTTAGGAGCCGTCGCAGGATCGACCATCATCCAGCACACCGGATCGCGCGCCATCGTCATTTGCAGGTTCCAATCCACAACCACTACCTCGAAGCGTATTGATCGAGCATAGCCGCCCTTCGCCGGTGGCCTTGCCTTCCCTTCGCCGAGGGCCTGCGGTACGGCTGCGCGCGACCGTGACCGGCGTCCTGCGAACGCAGGCCGCCGGCCGTCGCTTGCACCGATATCCTCGCGCGGCAATGAGTCAGGAAAAGCGACCGCCCAACAAAGCCACCGAGGATCGCAAGCTCCTCCGGACACAGCCGTACGCCGACACCTCGTTCCTCGACAGTGACGCGTGGCGCGCGTTACGCATCATGGGTGAGTTCGTCGAGGGCTTCGACTCGCTCGCCCATCTCGGGCCCGCAGTAAGCATCTTCGGCTCGGCGCGCATCAAACCCGACGACCCCACATACAAGGCTGCCGAAGACCTCGCCGCGATGTTCGCCAAGCGTGGCGTCACCGTCATCACCGGCGGTGGCCCGGGGATCATGGAGGCAGCCAACAAGGGCGCGGCTGAGGCTGGCGGCGTCTCGGTCGGCCTGGGCATCGAGCTGCCGCACGAGCAGGGCATCAACAAGTGGTGCAACCTCGCCCTGAACTTCCGCTACTTCTTCGTGCGCAAGACGATGTTCGTCAAGTACGCACAGGGGTTCGTCATCTTTCCGGGTGGCTTCGGGACGTTCGACGAGCTGTTCGAGTCACTGACGCTCGTTCAAACCGGCAAGATCGACCACTTCCCGGTCATCCTCTGGGGCACGGACTACTGGAAGCCACTCGTCGACTGGCTCGGTGCCCAGGTCGCCGACCGGGCCATGATCGCGCGCGATGATCTCAAGCT
>CAYZEJ010000071.1:0-11929 GCA_964477545.1 uncultured Anaerolineaceae bacterium
GGCCGCGGCCGAGAGTGACCCAGCGGCGGTTGGCAGCGCAGGTCGCCACAACTAGAGCCTTCCCGGGCGCGCGCCACAGCGTGGGCTGCTATTGACCGCCCACTCTCCGGTGGTATGATTCATTCATCCCCGATTTCCCAAGTCGATTGGCCCATGGCCGTCGATCCGGGGCATTTTCCAGCGTCGGACGACGCCTCCCCGCGTGCCCGCGGACGTTTCCCGACGCTACCCGCTTAGCTTCCGCTTTGGCGTAGCCGTCGAATCCGGAGAACCACCAGGAGAACCCAGGTAACACCTGAATGAATATCAACGAACTCAAGAGCAAGAACTTCAACCAGCTCGTCCAGATCGGCGGCGAGCTCGATGTCGCCGACGCCACCCAGATGCGCAAAGACGACCTGGTCGAGCAGATCCTCCAGCGCCAGGTCGAGCGCACAGGGCAGGTCTACGTCACCGGCATCCTCGACATCGTCGATGACGGCTATGGCTTCCTCCGGCGACACGGGCTGATGCCCGGCCCGGACGACGTGTACGTGTCTTCCTCGCAAGTCCGGCGCTCCGGCCTTCGTGCGGGCGACCGCGTTGGCGGCGTTGTCCGCGCACCCAAGGACGGGGAGAAATATTGGGGCCTGGTCCGCGTGGACTCGGTCAATGGCGTCGACCCAGAGGCGGCCAAGCGCCGGCCTCACTTCGACGTCCTCACCCCGATTCACCCGATCGAGCTGATCAACCTCGAAACAGATCCCAAGAACCTGTCCCAGCGTCTCGTCAACCTGGTCAACCCGCTCGGCAAGGGCCAGCGCGCGCTGATCGTGTCGCCGCCCAAGGCGGGCAAGACCATGCTGCTGAAGCACATCGCCAACGGCATTACGGCCAACTATCCCGAGATCCTGCTGATGGTCGCGCTGATCGGCGAGCGGCCAGAAGAGGTCACGGACATGCGCCGCTCGGTCAAGGGCGAAGTCATCTCCTCGACCTTCGATGAGCCCACCGAGAACCACACCCGCGCCGCAGAGATGGCTCTCGAGATCGCCAAGCGACAGGTCGAGACCGGCCGCGATGTGGTCATCCTTCTTGACTCGATCACCCGACTGGCACGCGCATACAACCTGGCATTGCCGCCTTCTGGCCGCACGCTGTCCGGTGGTATCGACCCCATCGCGCTTTACCCGCCCAAACGTTTCTTCGGCGCCGCGCGGAAGATCGAAGAGGGCGGCTCGCTGACGATTATCGGCACGTGCCTGATCGACACCGGCTCGCGCATGGACGACGTCATCTACGAGGAGTTCAAGGGCACTGGTAACTCGGAGCTCATCCTCGACCGAAAACTGGCCGAGAAGCGCGTCTTCCCATCGATCGACGTCCAGCGTTCGGGCACTCGACGCGAGGAGCTGCTCCTCGAGGAGGGCACGCTCAAGATGGTCTGGACGATGCGCCGAATGCTTTCGGCCGTCGGCACCAACGAGGGCATCGAGCTGTTGCTCAACCGCCTCGCCAAGACCAATTCGAACGCGGAGTTCCTTGCGGCGCTCACCAAGGGCGCGGCTGCAGCCGAGGCCTAGGCCGTCGCTGCGGGAGGCGTCTACTGCCTCTAACGCTGCTCGTATCGCTCACATCATTACGTCGAACTCACCCGAACCCATAGCGTCGCATGAGTCTTTGCTGCGGCGCGCACTATCGAATGCGATGGGTCCGGTTAACGATGCAGGCGATATCCGTGGCGATGGAAGGCGTTCCTCGTCGGCTTCGCGACCAATCAGCATCCCTCCCGCATGGCTAATGATGCAGGCGATATCGTGGACGGCGGAGGCTGATGTTCCTCGATGAGGTGACGATCACCGTGCGCGCCGGAGACGGCGGCGACGGTGCGTCGTCATTTCGCCGTGAGGCGCACGTCCCGCGTGGCGGACCAGACGGCGGCGACGGCGGACGCGGCGGCAGTGTCTATCTGCGCGTTGATCCGGGCGAGACGATGCTGCGCGACTTCCGTTTCAAGCGCCACTTCAAGGCCGAGTTCGGCGGCCGTGGCACAGGCTCCAGGAAGCACGGCAAGGCGGGCAAGGATCTTGAGTTGAGCGTGCCGCCAGGCACCGTCGTACGCGACATAGCGACCAACGAGCTGATCGCCGATCTCGTCGCCCACGAGCAGCACGTGATGGTCGCCCGCGGCGGCCGCGGTGGCCTGGGCAACACGCACTTCGCCACCTCCACGAACCAGGCGCCGACGCACGCCCAGAAAGGCGAGCCGGGGGAGGAGCGCAAACTCAAGCTCGAGCTGCGGCTGATCGCGGACGTCGGCCTCGTCGGACTGCCCAACGCGGGCAAGTCCACCCTGCTGGCGGCCCTGACAGCGGCAACGCCCCAGGTCGCGGCATACCCATTCACCACGCTCGAGCCGAACCTGGGCGTGCTGGACTTCTCCATCATTGATCAAGCAGACGAGCGCCGCGTGACGATCGCCGACATGCCCGGCCTTATCGAGGGCGCCAGCGGCGGCGCCGGGCTGGGCCATGCCTTCCTGCGCCACGTCGCCCGGACGCGCGTCCTGGTCCACGTGGTCGACCTCGCCGCGCCGGACCCGGAACGCGACTACGAGCTGATCCGCGACGAGCTCGATGCCCATGACCCGGTGCTGCTCGAAAAGGTCACGCTCGTGGTGGGCAACAAGGTCGATCTGGCGGCGGCCAAAGACCACAAAACAAAGTTCGCAGCCGCTCGCAGGAAGGAGGGCAAGGAGTTCATCGCGATCTCCGCTGCCGAGGGCCAGGGCCTCGACAAGCTGCTCGCCTCACTCGCGCAGCTGCTGCCTGATGCACAGACCCTCGCCCAGCCGGGCGAGCCCGCGGGAGTCGTCGTCCATCGCTTCGAGCAGTCTCCGGAGCTCTTTTCGGTCCAGCGCGAGGATGCGGCATATCGGGTCGTCGGCCGCCGCATCGAACGCATCGCCGCCCAGACGAACTTCGACAACGAGGAATCCGCGGAACGATTCCAGCGCGACCTCGCGCGCATGGGCGTCGAGCGCGAGCTGGTCAGGGCTGGCGTGATGCCTGGCGACAGTGTCCGAATCGGATCTGTCGAGCTGGAATGGGAGCCTGAGACGGGCCGAGTGCGTGGCTGAAGCGCGCGACCGCTCTCGCTGGGGCATACTCGGCGGCATATTCGACCCCATCCATTACGGCCATCTGGCCATTGCCGAACAGACCCGCGACGCCCTCGATCTTGCCGGCGTGCTGTTCATCCCCGCGGGGCAACCGGTGCATCGAGTGACACCGGAGGCCAGCGCAAACGACAGGCTGCGCATGGTGGAGCTGGCCACGGCCGATAACCCCCGGTTTGCCGTCAGCGCGATGGAGGTCGACGCCGACCGTCCCTCCTACTCCGTGGAGACCCTCGAGAAACTGACCGCCGATCGCCCCGAAACAGAGTTCGTGCTGATCATGTCGGCCGAAGCGGCGCGGGGGCTGCCGTCGTGGCGCGATCCCGTGCGCCTGATCGAGCTCGCCGAGGTAGCCATCGTCCCGCGCCTTGGCTACGACGAGATATCGCGCGACTGGATCGACGAGGTCTTCCCCGGCCGACAGGACCGGTTCACCTTTGTCGAGGGCACTTACCTGGGCCACTCGGCCACCGACGTGCGTGAGCGAGTCGGCCGCGGAGCATCGATTCGCTACCTGGTGCCACCAGTGGTCGAGTCGTACATCGCAGAGCACGACCTTTACTCGAATGCCTGAGCCCACACCGATCCGCACCGGCCTGCCGCGCAGGAAAACTCCCGTGCGCAAGAAAACAAGCGCCGAGGGCGACGCTCCCGCCGAGGAACAGGCACTTGCGCTGGCGCGGCGGATCGTGGACCTGGCCGAGGACAAGAAGGCCTCGGACATCGTCCTGCTCGAGGTCCGTGAGCTGACCACGCTGGCCGACTACTTCGTCATCTGCTCTGGAGGCTCTGAGCGTCAACTTGGCGCCATCGCCGACGGAATAGTCGAGGGGCTGCGAGAAGAGAAGACGCGTCCCATTGGCCGTGAGGGTGGTGCCAACGCGCATTGGCTGCTGCTCGATTTCGGATCGGTGATCGTCCACATCATGGCTCCGCCGGAGCGCGACTTCTACCAGCTCGAGCGCCTGTGGGCGGACGCCCCGCTGCTTCTGAGGGTCCAATAGTCTCGCTTGCGGGGTAGGAGAGTCGGCGTAGAGACAAGTACCGCTGGGTCATGTGGGAGTGCACCTGAGCGCACCTAGAGTCCCCGCATGGCCCGCCTCGGCAATGATTGTCCGGTCTGCTCCAGGAGCCTCGTCAGCTCGCGTTTCGACGCGACGTTCAAGCTGCCGGAAGGCGAGGAGCGGCTCTTCTTCGGACTTCCAGCCAGCCTGTGCGAGGTCTGCCAGCAGTTGTATCTCGACCCCGACCTGATCGACCTGCTTGAGGTCCCGGAAGGTCGCTGCACCTTCGCCATCGAATCTGACCAGGTGCTCCTGGGCGAAGCCTCGTCAGCTGCCGACTACCAGTTCCGATCTCCGGACAGATACCAGACCAGCTAACCAACCTGTCAGCGCTGCGTGCCCACCGGCGCTGACCTACCCGTAGCCGTCGGCCGCATACCTCCTCCCATGCGGCCGACGTGCTCTCCCAGCCAGGCAAGCAACGCCAGCTCGGATCGATCGTCCGATAGCGAGTGCGGGCTGCCGTCCGCCGCGATGCCCTTGCTGAGCAGGTCCAGCTCGTAGAGGTCTTGCAGAGCTTCGTCCAACTCTTGTTGCTGCCACGCCCGAGCCTGCTCGCTCAGCTTCTGGGCGCGGAACGGCTGGAGCTTCATCTCCTTGATCAGATCGGGCGGTCGGGTGCCGGCGTCGATGTGCTCGCGGATGACGATCAGGTCGCGCAACCGGCGGTGGATCTGGGTGATGAGCACGGGCATCGGCATTGCTTCGGCGAGGAGGCGGCCCACCAGCGCCGCGGCGTCTGCCGGTCGACGAGCGCCGACGGCGTCGAGGAAGGCCCACGTGGATCCCGGCACGGCCTCAGTGACGAGCTCGCTCACGTCGTCGGTCGTGATCGGCGAGTTCGGCCGGTAAAGCGCGAGCTTCTCCAATTCGGCGTTGGCAAGCTCGGTCTGGCGCCTGCGATCGACATCGGCTTCGCGCACGTATGCGCCGACACGTTCGGCCAGCAGGTGCGCCGCGCCCGGGCCGAGGGTCGCGTTGAGCTCTTTCGCGCGTGCTGCAATCCAAGTCTCCATGCGCTCGCGCGACGGCGCCTGGAGCTCCTGGACGCGACCGCCACGCTCAGCGATGGCGTCTCTCAGAGCGCCGGCCTGGGCCGGGCCTCTGCCACCTGACGCGATCAGGTCGGTGAACGCGAGGGCGTTCCCGGGCGCCACCCCGTCCAGCAGGGCAATTAGTTGTTCTCGGGCGCCCTGTTCACGCAGCAACGAGCCGGGCTGGCGGACGATGACCACGGTGCCGCTGCTGAACAGCGTTCCGGTCGAGATGCGCGAGTCGATCTGCTCCAGCAGGCGCGCGCGTCGGCGGCCGGTGCCAGAGGACTCCTTGCCGGTCTCGGCCGCATCTGTCTCATCGGCGCTGGTCCGCCATACGTCTAGCGGCTGGCCAGTGTTTGCGCCGAGCTCCTTGGCGTACAGCTCGGCGGCATGGTCGAGCCCGAAGGCATCCTCGCCCCAGAAATAGGCCAGGGCCGGCGCCGTCATGTCTCGCCCCCGATGGAGGCCTCGGCCCAGAGCGCGCGCGAGACCTCCGCTGGGGCGACGCCCGCAGCGGCGCAGACCTCGGCCTCGAGGGCGTACGCACGCTGGCGAGCGGTGCGCATTTCATCAGTGTCGCCGTGTCGCTCGATCCACCGGTTGAAGCGCTCTTCCATTAAAACGAGGTCCTGAGTCGCGCGCTTGTCCGCATACGCCACGACGCGTTCCTCCACGGTCGCGCCGCGTGACCATTGTCCGTATTGATCGTCGTCCGCGAGTCGCATCACCGGGTGGGCAGCGACGGCGCCGGACAGCTCGCCATACCCGTTCTCGCTCAGCCAGTGCGCTCCAGCGTCAGCATGACCGAGTGGCTTGAGCGGGTGGTCGGCCGGCAGCGCCTTGTCGACGTCGTGGAGCAACGCCGCCGCCTCGACGAGCGCAACACTGATGGCGTGGCCACGCTCCTCGATCGCCGTGGCGAGGAAGGACGCGATGTCCGCGACCGCGCAGCTGTGCGTAACCAGCCAGTCGGGTGGATCCAGGGCGCGGAGGATCTCCGCCGCCTCGGTCCGAGTCGGGATCGCCATCCGCCCGATTGTAGGTTCGGCGCCGCCCGCGCCTGATCAGGCCGTCGGGCACGGGGCAGAAGCCGACGCCGACGGGCGGAGTCGGGCTCGGCTTCGCTGGTTTGGGGCGGCCGCCGGCAGCGTTGGCAACGAGGTCCGTGCCGTTGGTGCTGATCTCGACCGAGCCGTCAAGGTCCGTCCGGAACAGCGTTGCGCCGCTCTCGACGAGTCGCGCGACCGTCGCAGGAGATGGGTGGCCGTAGGGGTTGCCCCAGCCCGCGCTCACGACCGCGATGCGCGGCTGCATCTTCTCCACGAACGCGTCCGTCGTGGCCGTGCCGCTGCCGTGGTGCGCGACCTTGAGTACGTCGAGCCGGCCACCGTCGCGCGCGATGCCGGCCGCCAGCAATTGCGGATCGGTCTCTTCCTCGACGTCCCCGGCAAGGACCATCCGCCTGGTGCCGAAGCGGATGTCGAGGACGATCGAGACGTTGTTTACGCTCGTGCCGGAGTCGGGAGGCCGGAGCGGCACTGTCCCAGGCAGCGGCCACTCGACGTCCATGCGGATGCCGTCGAGGGCGAGCGTGTCCCCGGCCGCGAGGATGCGACTCTGGCGGCCGGTCTCGGCCAGGCGGCGCCGATACGCGGCATCACCTGGGCCCGGACCGATCATCCCCGGTTCCGCGATCTCGCCCACCCGATAGCGGTCCATCACGGCCGCCAGCCCCGCCACATGGTCCTCGTGCGGATGGGTGATCACTACCAGATCCAGCCTGCGATCCCACGATGGGATGCGATCGTCGAGCAGCGCGACCAGGCGAGCGGGGTCCGGACCGGTGTCGATCAGGGCTCGGCCGCCGTTCGGCCCCTGGAGAAGGATGGCGTCGCCCTGGCCGACGTCGAGCACCGTGATGTGCAGCCGACCGTCCGGTCGGGAGCCGTTGCCAGCGACCAGCAGGACGGCCAGGCCGACGACTGCCGCGACGATCACGAAGCGACGCGAGCGACCAGTCGGTCTTGGCGCCGCGGATTTGGCAAGGTTGCCCGCGCCGGTCGCCTGGGTTCCGGCGGCTGTCCGCCTCGGCCTTGCGAACCACGCCAACGCCACTGCGCTGGCTGTTGCCGCGACAAGATTCAGCGGTTCGGCCAGTACAAGGCTGGCGAACGGCAGCCCGGCGCAGAGGTGCGCGATCGCGATCGTCGCCCCGATCACCAGGCTTGCTACCAGCGTCAGTGGGGCGAGGAGCAGCGCCGGGACGCCGAGTCCGATCATCACGCCGCAGACGAATGCGACGGCCGTCAGCAGCATCGCCGGCGCCACGAACGGCGCAATGAGCAGGTTGGCGAGCGGTGCGACCAACGAGAGTGTCCCGAACTGCAACAGGACGAGAGGCAGGGTCGCGGCCTGTGCTGCCGTCGAAACGGCGAGCGACTCCAGCAACCAGGATGGCGTCCGCCGCGGCAACCGCGTGGCGAGCCAGTCGCGGGCGCGCGTGCCCCAGACGAGCAGCCCGCACGTTGCCGCCACGGAAAGTTGGAAGCCAACGTCGGTGATCGTGGCCGGATCAACCACGAGCATCGCGGCGACGGTCAGCGCCAGGCCGGCCGACGCCGAGCCCTTTCGGCCGGATTCACGCGCGAGAAGCACGACCGCGGCCATGACCGCCGCGCGCAGAACGCTCGGCGACGCGCCGGCGAACAACGCGTAGGCGCATATGGCCGCCACCACGATGGCACTCCGTGGTCGCCGCCCGATACCAGCGAGCATCCCGCTTACGACCGCACCGAGCATCGCGATGTGCCAGCCGCTGATCGCCACGACGTGGCTCAACCCGCTCACTCGGAAGTCGACGGTGACTTCGCGCGACACCAGGTCCCTCAGGCCGATGCTCATCGCGGCGGCAAGGCCCGCCTGCGGTTCCGGCAGCGCGGCCGATATCGATGCGGCGGCCCCTCGTCGCAGCTGTTCCAGCTCGGCCAGTGGCGAATCGTCGGCCCCCAGGCGCTCCAGCTCACGTGCCCGAGTGGTGTAGCCGATGCCGCTTCGTGCCAGGAACTCGCCGAATCCACCGTCTATGGGTGCGGCCTCGAGCGTGCCGCCAAAACTGATCACGTCTGCGGGTGCGATCGGTGGGTAGGCCGGCAGGGACGCCCACACCCGGTCAGCGCCTTCGGGTGGTCTGAGCTCGATGACGGCGCGCTGCTGCCCGCCCGACGGTGCGCTCAACGACAGGACGACTGCCTCGTGCTCCCAGCCCGGGGGCGTGTCCGGCTGCATCCCGGACAGCTCGACTGCGGGAGCAAACGCGGAGCCCAATAACGCCCGACCCAGCACC
This sequence comes from uncultured Anaerolineaceae bacterium, assembly GCA_964477545.1. Taxonomy (GTDB): domain Bacteria; phylum Chloroflexota; class Limnocylindria; order Limnocylindrales; family CSP1-4; genus JALYGJ01. Next base: position 8,602 of record CAYZEJ010000071.1, read on the forward strand.
ACGGCTGCGGCAAGCGACGCCGCTGCCATGCCGATGCGTCGTTTGCGCAGCGCCACAGCGCCCAGGAGACCCCCAACGCCTGCCGAAACGGCTAGGACGCCGACCACGAGCCCAGCCTGCACCGCCAGGACGGCGCCGACGATCGCGCCGGCTGCGATCCACCCGGAGCGAGGCATGTCCAGGGTCCGCTAGGGGCCGACGGTTACCAGTGGGCGGATCTTCTCGAAGGTTGAGGGGCCGACAACCTCCCGCGAAAGCAGCTCGTCGACCGACGCGAACCGCGCCTGCTCACGCGCGGCAATCAGCTTCGCGGCGGTGACGGGCCCGATCCCAGGCAACGTGTCCAGTTGCTCGGCCGTGGCCGCGTTGATGTCGATCAGTCCGCCTGGGCCGGTTGGATCGCCAACGCTCGGCTCGCGCGGCGCTGTCGCAAGCGCCGTTTCGCCGCGTGCGGGCACGTGGACCTTGGCCCCATCAACCAGAGCCTCGGCCAGGTTGAGCACTGCCGCCGCGGACTGGATGTCGACCTGCGGCGAATAGCCGCCCGCGATCGTGATCGCGTCTCCAACGCGGCTCCCTGACGGCAGCCGATGGAGCCCGGGACGCACCACCGCCCCCTCGACATCGACGACGATCTCCGGCTCGATCGATTCGGCCGGCACTGACCCGGCCGCACCTGACGAGCTGGGCTCGACATCGAAGTAGACGGCCTTACCACTCAGCTCGAGGCTCGGCCTGGCACCTGCCGATCCCACCCAGAGCACCGCGCCGACCACCGCGAGGATACCTGCGGCGAGAAGCCCAACCAGGCGGACGCCGATGACGTTGGCTCCGGACCTGCCAGCCTCCACGGGCTTGGCAGCCACTTGCGGAGGCGTTGTCTTCTCATCGTCGTCGGCAGCCGCCTCAATCGGTCGCCATTCACCAAACCGGTCCATCGGGTCCCTCCACGGCGGGGACGTCGACTTCCGGCGGGTCTAGGATCGAAATCTATCGGACTACGCTCGCCAACCACCCGGGGCACTTCGGGCAATCGGCGAGCGACGGCCAGAACTCTAGGAAGAGGCTCTTACCGGGCGCTCATTCCGAAGCGCGCAGTTATCCACATAAGAGCTGTTCGTTTGACGGACGTCTACCCTGACATCGAGATGACCACGATCATCCGAGCAAGATCTGCGAGCTTCGCGGCTCTTGTCGCGGTGGGTGTGGGCGTGGCGTGCAACGCGTTACCGATCGTTGGGGACGAGCCGATGGCAGTGGTCACCCCCACCGCGGCTGCGACGGTCGCGCAGCTATCACCGTCGCATCCCGGTGACGTTGATGGTCCATGGTTGTACACCGATCCACCGCTGCCAACATTTGATCAGAAGTCACCGAGACCCACGCCAACCCACGGTGAATGGGAGATACCCGACTGCGTCGACTGGCAGATCGAGGTGGACATGTTCCCGGGCATCGAGCCGCTGATCCGGACGTCGTCCATCGTTGTCGTAGCGACGTTCAACGGCTACCGTGACGCACGCTGGAACACGACTAGCGGTGAGAGGCCGTCGACAACCGAGTATGTCGACAGTAGTTATCCGGTGACAATTGTCCGAAACGTGCAGTTGGCGACAGAGGAGCTCCTCCGCGGTGCTGTTGCTGAGCTGGACGGAGCCTATGTCCGCGGCGGGGAACTCGGCTGTGACTCGGTGAGCTACAGCAACATGCCAGAGATGACCGCTGGACACCGCGCGGCGTTCTTCTTCAGCCCTCTGCCGACTGCCGGATCACGAGAGATACCACAGCTGCTACGCGTATGGCCGATCGACGACAACAACGTCATCACGACTGACGCAGGCGCTATGACACTTGCGGAGCTTCGTGAGGCGGTGGAGAACACAGCGTACGACCCTACGGATCCTCTCGGAACGTCACCCGGCACGCCAGAGCCGACGGCAGCGTCGCAGTAAAGTCGCGCCCTTCGCGGCGTGGAGGCTGGTCGCTAGTTAGTCACTTACGGGCGGATTCAGCCGGTCGTCGCAACAACCTCGGCGAACGCCTCGGATGGTTTCAGCCAGCCGAGTGTTTGTCGAGGGCGACCGTTGAGCTCTCGCGCGACGGCGTCGAGCTGGTCCTGGTCGAGCGGTGCGAGGTCCTTGCCCTTGGGGAAGTACTGGCGTAGGAGGCCGTTGGTGTTCTCGTTGCTGCCGCGCTGCCAGGGGCTGTGCGGATCGCAGAAGTAGACCTGGACGCCGGTGTCGATCGTGAAGCGCAGGTGCTCGGCCATCTCCTTGCCACGGTCCCAGGTGAGCGTGCGGCGGAGCTCCTCGGGCAGTCTGACGATGTGCTCGGTAAGGGCATCGCGCACCGCCTCGGCGCTCCGACCACGGGGCAGGGCGATGAGCATCACGTAGCGCGTCCGGCGCTCGACCAGCGTGCCGATGGCGGAGTGGTTGCCGGCGCCCATCAGCAGGTCGCCCTCCCAGTGGCCGGGCACGGCGCGGTCGGCCACCTCCGCAGGGCGCTCGCTGATGTTGACCATCTCGGGGATCCGGCCTCGTTTCTCGAGCCGGCCCTGGCCCTGGGGACGGCGTTGGTCCCGTCCGGTGCGCAGGTAGGCCGCCAGCTCCCGGCGCAGCTCCCCGCGCCCTTGTACATAAAGGCTTTGGTAGATCGTCTCGTGAGACACCCGCATCATCGGATCGTCAGGAAAGTCGATGCGCAAGCGCGCCGAGATCTGCTTGGGCGACCAGCACTCGACCAGCAGCTCCGCCACCCGGTCCCGCAGCGGGCCGTGGTCGGCCAGCTTGGTGGCCTGTGGTCGCCTCGAGTTGGCGAAGGCCTTCTTGTGGGCGGCCCAGGCCCCATAGGCCTTGCGGCCTCCGTTGTCTGTCACTTCCCGGGACACCGTCGACACCGAGCAGCCCAACGCCAAGGCCAGCTCGGTGTAGCTCTCGCCCCGCTGGAGGCCGAGGGCGATCTCCTCGCGCTGCTCGATGCCCAGGTGACCCGGCGCTGGCTCCCAGTCCATGATCACCGGGATGCCCGAGCGGTGTGCGTTCAAGACGTTCGCCACCGACTGTCGATCCCGGCCCACCTGCACCGCGATCTGCGACTTGTTCAAACCCCGGCCGTGGAGCTCGCGGATCCTCCGCCGCTCCGCCACCGAGAGCCATGGTTCTCGATTCATCGCGTCCTCCTCGATCGTCAGCCGACATTCACTGACTCAGCGAGGTTTTGCGCGGACGCCTTGACCCGAAGCCGCCAATTGTGCGATCCAAAGCCGATTTCACAGCCACAAGTGCGTAGCAAACCCCCGGATGGTCGCGGCGCGGGACGGTGGTCG
>CAYZEJ010000072.1:0-11865 GCA_964477545.1 uncultured Anaerolineaceae bacterium
CGTCCTTGGCGTTCTCGTAGTAGTAGCGCCCCTGCACGAGGCTGCTCGCGCAGTTACCGACGCCGACGATCGCGACGCGGATCTTGCCGTCGCTGCGCTTCGGACCGCGGCCGTTGCCGCTGGCCCTGCCGTTGTTCTTGCCGTTCTTGCCGTTGCTTGCCATGACTACTCCTGGACCTCCTGATTGGTTGACTTTGATTGGCGGTAGACAAAGAGAATTCGTTGGATGGTGGTGAGGGTGGCGAGGATCGCGATCAGCGCCAGAGAGCCAACGAGGACGTACCACCACTCGATAGGTCCGACTCTCAGTGAGTGCCTGGTCGGGGCCAGTAGCCCCGCGACGATAAGTCCGACCGACAGAATGACCACGCGGACCTCGCGAGGAGCCAGACCGACGTTCGCCGTTCCGGATCCGGAGCTGAAACCGAGGCCCTCCGATTTGGCGCGCGCATAGCTGACCATGAAAGCTGCGGCCATGGCCGCGATCGCAACAAGTGCGCCGGCGTCTGAGTCGGGGCCGACATAGCCGATGCTGAGCCGGGTCTCAGAAACGATCGTGGGTGAGAACAAGCCTCCCGCTACCCCGATGTAGACCACGGCTTCACCGGCCCGATCGAACGTGCTGTCCAGGAAGGCCCCGAGCTTGCTGGTCTTGCCTGTCGCGCGAGCCAGTGCGCCGTCGAAAAGGTCGAATACAGCTCCGAACGCCACGAGCAAGCCGGCGGGCAACCAGGCTCCCTGCGCGGCGAACCAAGCGGCCACCACGGCGATACCGAAACCGATCAATGTCAGCGCGTTCGGCGTCAGTCCGGCGCGGCCGAATAGGCGGGCGATCGGCTCTACGCCCGAGCGGACGCGAGACCTGAAGGAGCCGGAGACCACGCTCATCAGGCGGTCAATCCGAGCAGGTCGCGCTCGCGAGCGCGGAAGTAGTCCAGCGCCTCGCGGCTGAGCGTGCAGATCACTTCTCGGCCGGTGCGCCGCGTTTCCACCACGCCCGCCGCACGAAGCCTGCGCAAATGCCACGAAACGAGTGGCTGCGACAGGTCCACGTACTCGATCAGCTCGGTAACCGTCGCCGGGCGCTCAGCGAGGCGCTGAAGTAGGCGGAGGCGTGTCGGATCGGCCAGGGCCTTGTGATAGGTCGCGACGGCGCGCAGCTCCTCAGGCGGAGACGTGATCGTGGCGATGGTCGATCGAATATGGGCTGGAGTGGGCACGCATCGTCCTTGGTTGGGCGTCTCAGAGAGGCGCGCTTCGCTGGGGTGCGGGCGCCTAATACATAAATGCCCGTTGATATTAGAACGCCATTTGCGCGTTCGTCAAGGGGAGCGAGACCCTATTTGGCGTTCCATGCAGCGGGCTCCAACTGACGGCCTCGGCGCGGCCGCGATACTCCGCGCATGTCGCGAACGGCGCGTGTCGTCCTCCTGGCCGCGCTATCGGTGGGCGTGTTCCTGGTCGGCGTCGAGCTCATGGTCACGGCGGTGGCCCTGCCCCAGATCCTGGCCGACCTCGCCGACTGGACCCGACTGCGCGAGGCGTCCTGGATCATCAACGGCTACCTCGTCGCGTACGTGGCGGTCATGCCCCTTGCGGGCCGCGCCGCCGACCGGTTCAAACTCCCGGCCCTGTTTGCCGCCAGTCTCGGGCTCTTTGCAATTGGATCGCTACTGGCCGGGGCGGCCCCAAACCTCGAGTGGCTGATCTGTGCCCGTGTCGTGCAGGGCCTGGGCGCCGGCGCGATCGTGCCCCTTGCCACGGCCGGCGCGAGCCACCTCTTCGAGGGTCCTTCTCGCGCCCGCGCCATCGGCGTCGTCAGCGCACTCACCTTCCTCGGGATGGCGGCCGGCCCATTTGTTGGAGCCACGATCCTGCAGACCGTGCAGCTGCCGGGGCCGAGTCTTCTCGCTCCGGCCTGGCGCTGGATCTTCTACATGGGGGTCCCGTTCGCACTGCTGGCCGTGCTCTACACCTGGGCCGCATCGACCAACTGGCCGCGGAGCAGGGATCACTCAGGGTTGGATTTCATCGGCGCGGCCCTGTTCACGACTGCTGTCGCAAGTGGACTGCTCGCCTTGACGACCACCGGTGACGCGCAGCCAAATGTTCAGCTGACGCTGGCCGGCGTCTTCATCGGCAGTCTCGGACTGGCACTTCTTCGCTTCGCCCGAGCGCGCGAGCCGTTCATTGACCTCCGTTTCTTCCGCGACCGGACGTTCAGCGGGGCCGTGCTGCTCAGCCTGCTCACCGGCTACGGCCTGGCAACCGGGATCATCGGCGGCGCCGTCTTCGTCGACCGCGTCCGTTACGGCGGCCCGCACGAGCAGCAACTCGTGCTCGGCGGGCTTGCCGGAGCGATGGCGCTCGGAGCCCTCGGATCCGGGTTCGTCCTGCGCTGGTTTGGAGTCGTCGTGCTCAGCCTCGTCGGGGTGGCAGCGTCGATTGCGGGTCTGGCCTGGATGTCGACCGCAACTCCTACCTCGGAGCTCGGCCTGCCCGTTGCGGCCCTGGCGCTGTTTGGTTTCGGCTTCGGGCTGACCGTCACTGCCAGGTCCAGCGCCGCCGTCGAGGCGCTCGGGCGGGCGGCGTTTGGTGTCGCGTCTGCCGGGGTCACGGTCGCGCGGATGCTGGGTATGGGCATCGGGCTCGCAGCATTGACGGCGCTGGGCTCGAACAGGATCGAGGCTTTGAGCGTCGTCCTGACAGACCAGGCCGCGCGTGACGCCGTCCTACCCGAGGCCCTGCGCGGCCGACCCCTGGAGGATTACCTCGTCGTCAACGCTCTCGAGACATGGGCTGCCGGAGAAGCCGCGGCCATCCTTTCCACGCTGTTCCTTGTCGCGGCGGCCGCGACGGCGCTCGCGATTGTGCCTACGCTCGCCATGCGCAACCGGCCCGCTGTTCAACGCGGTAATGGCCAGCGCGCGGAGCAAGAGGACATGGATGTCGTCGAAGAGGCGTCAGGAGCGGGGAGCGCGATCTAAGCCGACTGATACCGGTATGGCCTCGAAGCCTCTGTGGGGCCTTGCCTGGAACGCAACCGACGGCGTGCACCCAATCACGACCTTCGAGGAGTTCAGCGGCGTCTGCCTTGATCCGCACAGCCGTCTCTGGCTCGACCTCCAGGACCCCGATCGCGACCTGTTGCTCGCCATCGGCAAGGCTCTCGACCTCCATCCCCTCGTCACCGAGGACATCCTGGAGCGCAACCAACGGGCCAAGGTCGAGCAGACCGGCGACGCGCTCCACCTGGTGATGTTCGCTCTGCGGTACGAGGGCGAGGTGGTCACGCACGAGATGGACATCGTGCTCGGCAAGCGCTTCATCCTCACATCGCATGACTCCCATGTGAGCCCGCGCGAAGCGCCGTTCATGCGCCGCGACCCTGGCGCGCACCTCGCCGAGGGCGTCGACTACGTCCTATGGAGCCTGACTGACTGGCTTGTCGATGACTACTTCCCGGTGTTCGACAAGCTCGGCGATGAGATCGACGACCTCGAAGCGGACGTGATGAACAAGCCAAGCAGCTGGCTCGTTGAGCGACTTTTCGCTGTCCGCCGCGACCTACTGCAGATTCGCCACGCTGTAAACCCGCAGCGTGAGATCTTCAACCAGTTGACCAACCGAGACCTGGCCCTCATCAGCCCCGAACGGCTCGTCTACTTCCGCGACGTCTACGACCACCTCATCCGACTGACGGATGAGCTCGACAGCTATCGCGAGTTGGTCGGCACGGCGCTCGACATGTACCTGTCACAGGTCAACAACAACCTGTCCGAGGTCATGAAGCGACTGACGGCGGTGACGGCGGTCCTGGCCGGCGCAGGCGCCCTGGCGGGTATCTTCGGCATGAGCGAGGCGGGGCTGGCGCTCGGTTTCGCGGACATGCGCTTCTGGATTGTGACCGCCTTGATCGGCGTCGTAAGCGTCGTCGGCTTTATCTACTTCCGGCGGATCGGCTGGATCTAGCGGACTGGCCGCCGAGAGTCGGCCTCAGTGCGGCAGACAGACCCGCGGACGTGGCCGTGGGTTGGCTTCAGAGGCGTTTGCCGGCACGACGCTGAGCGGGCGGGCGGCCACCTGGAGCTTCGGGATCGTTCCCGAGACTCCTTCGCTCGTCTGGAGGACGAGCATGTGGGCGCCGGCGGGGGCGTTGACCAGTGAAAGATCCGTGGCGTGGCGCTTGACGCGATAAAGCTCGTACAGGTGCAGCTTGTTATTGGACGTATAGACCTCGATCAGCGCACCCACCATCGATGCGCCGTTGTTGACCTGGGACGCCTTCAGCAGGGGCGCGAACATGCCGCGCTGGGCGTGCGCGTAGATGTAGGTCGCTCCGACCTCGCCGGGCTGGACATACTCGCGCATGAACATGGCGACGTCACACAACGGGTAGAAATCTCTGTTCCCGGGCACGATCAAATCGCCGGCCACGACGGGCAGGTCGATGTGCAGCGACGGGATACGGATCCGAGTCGCGAATGCGCGCCGGTTCGGGATCGGCGTTGTCGTTGGCCGCGGCGGGTTTGTCGGACTTGGGGTTGGCGTCAGGTCGACCGGCGTCAGACTCGGCGACGCGCCGGGGGTCTCATGGACACCTTGTGTGGCGGACGGATCGGTCGAAGCGTCGGGTGTGGGCCCGCCTGAGGCGTCGGGCGGTGTCAGTAGCGGGTCGCCGTCGAGAATGGGCTCAGGCGTCTGCCAATCGCCGAAAGCGGAAGGCGCGTACGACAGCAATCCGGCAGTGAGCAATGTGACGCTGCTCGCCATCAGCAGAGCCGGTAGCAGACGATCGAACACGGTGACGAGCCTTTTCATGGGCGATGGATGCTAGCGCAGCCTCCTTTCCCGCGCCGTAGTACATTCGCCCCGCATGCGCCTACCCGACATCCTCGGAGTTGTGGCGGCATTGGTCGTTGGAGGGCTCTTGACGGTCCTCCTTCTCGCGAGCGCGGTTGCCGCGCCACCAGCGCTGTTGACTCCCGCGCCACAGACCGTCCCGCCATTGCCGACGCCCACGCCTGCCGTGGATCGGACCCTGGTGCCTACGACGGCGCCCGGCCGGACGCCCGGTCCGATCGTGACTGTCGGCCAGCCCGCGCCGCCGCTCCAGGTGACGCTTACGGACGGCAGCCTGCTGGATACCGCCGATTACGCCGGCCAGCCACTGTGGGTCAACTTCATGGCCACGTGGAACCCGCAGACCGTCGACGAGCTGCCGCTGATGCAGCGTTATCAGCAGGACTACTCGGACCAGATGACGATCCTCGTGATCGATGTCGGCGAAGACCGCGAGAAGGTCAACCAGTTCATGAACGGTCTCGAGATCGACCTGCCGGTGGGAGTCGACGAGGATGGCGCCGCTCAGGCAGTCTGGGGCACCTACGCGCTGCCGGTGCACGTGTTCATTGATGCCCAGGGCGTGGTGCGTGAGATCACCTACGGCGGCGCGCCGCTCGAGGTCTGGGATCAGGCGATAACCCTGATCGTGCCCGACTTTGTCCCGCCCTCTCCGGAGGCGTGACGGCTCCCCACCTGGAGCCCATTTCCGTTCGCGCGGCAGTCGAGGCCGCTGCCGCCCATCTCGATCGAAGGCCACTGCTGGTGGTGAGCGACTTCGACGGCACGCTGAGCCAGATCGTCAACGATCCATGGGGCGCATCGATCCTGCCGCTGGGGCGCCGCGCCCTGCGAGCGCTAGCCACCCTGGAAGGCGTCCACGTCGTGGTGTTGTCGGGCCGGTCCTCTGCCGATGTCGCGGCGAGGGTGCGGGTCGGTGGCGTCAGTTACGTGGGCAATCACGGCATGGAACGAGGGTACGTACCACGGCGCGGCCGCCCGGAGCAGCTATCGGCGGATGTCGACGAGGCGAGCCACGAGGCCGTGCATGCCGCCGAGCGGCTGGCTGACGAGCTGCCGCGCGTCGTCGACGAGCCGTGGCTGATCGTCGAGCACAAGCCACCGTCCGTGGCAATCCATTGGCGCCAGGCACCAGATATCGAGGCGGCCGCGGCGCGCGTCATGGCCGCTGTCGACGAGCTGGATCCAGATCATGTGCTGGAGCGCTTCCCGGGTCGGCGTGTGCTCGAGCTGCGGCCACCGGGCGCCGTCGCCAAGGGCGAGGCCTTCGAGCGGATGGTGGCGGAGTTCAAGCCGCGCAGCGTGTTCCTGCTTGGCGACGACATAAGCGACGCGATGGCGTTCAGCGCGCTACGCCGTCTCCGTGCGGCTGGCGTTACGGACGGTGTGGCCGTTGCGGTTCAGGCCCGCGCCGAGGTCCCGCTCCAGGTCCTCGAGGCGGCCGACATCGTCTTGTCCTCGCCCGTCGATGCGACGCGCTTCCTTTCAGCCCTCGCCCGCAGGCTCGCCGCGGAGGCTCCGCCCAACTAGCTCGCGCCAAGTAGCGTGCGTTTGAGCCATTTCGGGCGTGTATAAGGCATAGATGCCCGAGCCGATGCCCGCGGACCCGGACGAAAGGTTCAACGATGCGTTCGGGCGCCACTGGGTATCGGTGTTCAGGTTCGCGCTGGCCTGGACGAACGACTGGGCGGCTGCCGAGGATCTGGCGCAGGACGCCTTCGTCCGACTGTGGACGAAGCGGACCGATGTTGACTGGAGCAAACCCATTCTGGCCTGGCTGCTAACGACGACCCATCATCTTGCGACCGACCGATTTCGGAAGCTGCGGCGGGCCGTACTGCCAGTCGCCCGGCACACAACCGCGCTCGATTCGGACGCGCGTCTGCGCTGGCTGGACCTTCGCGAAGCGATGGCCGCGCTGACGCCGTTTCAGCGCAGCGCCCTGGTGCTGACGGCCGTTGTTGGACTGGAGACCGATGACGTGGGTGAAATGCTTGGGAAATCAGCGGGTGCCGTTCGCGCGGCCGTCAGCCGAGCGCGGCAGACGCTCCGGGGTGAAGATGCCTAGCCGGGATCCCGACGAGCTCATCGAGTCGTTCGCTGAGCTTTCCGAATCGGCGCCGCGACCACTTGTTCCCGCTGCTCCTCGGATCGGGGAAGGACTTGCTCGGCTGGCGGGGAGCGCTCTCGCGGTCATCACCGTGTCTGCACTGGGCGGGCTGCTTTTCTTCGCCGCTATTGGCCCACCGGGCGCCACTCCGTTTGGTGCCACGCCACCTGCCACTTCGGCGGGTGCCACGCCACCTGCCACTTCGCCGGGTGCCACCACGGCGGGCACGACACCGCCGTCGCCGCTGGCTACAGCGACCATCCCGATGTGCGATTCGGTACCTTCGATCACAGCTGCACCTGATCGCTACGACGATAGGAGGGCGAGCGGACTCGGAAACGATGAGTTGGTCGAGCTGGCTCGGACTTGGGCGTCGACCAGGCCTGGTTTTCAGGGGATCTGGATCGACCGTGCGCAGCACGACGGCTGGATCACTCTCGCATTCACCAGCGACGACGACGCCCGGCAGGCCGAAGCGGTGGAGGAGTTCCCAAACGCCCCAATTGTCGTCGTAGGGGTCGACTGGACGAGAGCCGAACTCGATGCGCTGCGGCGACGCGTGAGGGAAGAACTCCAACCGATCATCTGGGGCGTGGGCGTACCCCTGAACAAGGGCGTGGTCGGCATCTACCTGGAGCCTGACGGGGTGGCGGCAGTCGAGGAACGCTTCGCAGGGGAACGTGTCTGCCTAACGGTGTCGGACCCGCCAGTGACGCAACCCGATTTCCCGCAGCCGATCTCAGGCGATGGTTGGCGGCTCCTTGGGGACGAAGCTAGGGGCCCGGCTTATCGAGTTGGCTACGCCGCCGACCAAGCGTCCTATGAGGCCATGTGGGGCGAGGCGCGGTTGACCGGCTCGCCGCCAGCCGTGGATTTCGCCAACGAGATCGTGATCTGGTTCGGCGCCGTTTACGGATCGAGCTGTCCGAATATTCGCTTGGACGAGGTGGTATTCGACGTCGATCGGGGTCTCGTCTACGCGGTGATCAGGCTCCTCGATGCTCCGCCGAACTGCACCTACGACGCGAGAGGCCACGCATACATGGTTGCCGTGGAGCGCCGTCGGCTTCCGCAGGGCCCGTTCTGGCTTCAGCTCAACGAGGACGTGAGCAGCGGGCCGGCTGAGCAAAGGATCCGGGTCGACGAAGACCAGTCGCTGCCGTGGCCGAGCGCTACTGCAACAGCGACGCCAAATCCTTCGGCTGGTGCCGTGCCCACCGACTCCGTTACGTTGCAGCGCGCGATCGAGGCGGCGCTCGCCGACCCACTCCTCATCGACTATCTCTCCCGCCACCGTCACGGAGACCCGGCGGCCGCGCCTTACTTCATTCCCCGTGGCCTGGACGAGCCCCGGCCGGCGATTCTCGTCACCGTCGGGTTCGACGCCTTTGCCGACGACTATCCGCTCGGTTCGTGCGACATCTATCGGGAGGTTGATCGGATCATCGGTGCGGCTTGGCTGACCGACGTGAGCGGTTCGGAGATCCTCGCTCGAGCACCCATCTGGCACGGCGGAATCAGCTGTCTTTGATCTAGCCGGGCGGCGCGTCACCGGCCGTCATCAGCACGATCTCGCCGGATAGCCCGAAGACGGACATGTATGGCCCGCGCTGGACGACGCCGGACTGGTTCGGCGTCAGCGACGGAATGGCGATCCTCGTCGCGAAGTCGTCGACCGTGTGCAGCTCGGCCTCCGCGGGCGGCACCGACACCTCGTACGTCGGCGACGGCTTGCGCATGACGAGGACGACTTCATCACTCAGCCAGGCGATCGAGTCGATGCTGGTCATCTCGATGCCCTCGTCGACCGCCAGGATCTCGCCCGTGAGGCCATCACGCAGTTCGAGCCGACCGACGTGACCGGTGGACTGGTACACATGGGCGATGAAGTGACGACCGTTGGGGCTGGCCGCGACGGCATACGATCCAGCCTGCCAGCGTTCGCCGATCTCGGTCGCCGTCCGCGGATCGAGCAGCACGTTGCCGCCATGCCACTCCCACGCAACGACGTTCGACGCGACGGCGATCAGCGATGCGCCTTCGAGGCCTGCAGGCAGTGGTGTCCAACTGAGTGAATCGACCACGGGATCCCAGACGCCGATGTCCTTCGGCCGCGTCACGGCGATCGTCCCGTCAGCCAGCAGGACGGCATCGGCGGCATCCGGGATAGCCAACGTCGCAATCAAGCTGCCATCGCGAGCAATCAGGTCGAATCCGCTCCTGGTTCGGACGAGGAGGCGTTCGCGATCGGGGTCGACATCCTCCAGGACGCCCGCCGGGTGGATCATGCGCGCCACGCCGTCGTCCAGATCCGCGAGCCAGACCGATGCCCGGCCATTAATTGGATCCGTCGCCAGCGCGACCGTGTCGCCGTCAAGGGGGAGCCATCCCTCTTGGCCGTCGAGGAGAAGCGAACGCAGCCCAGTCAATTCCACGTCGTGGCCGTCCGCCGTGAGCGACCGATCGGGAAGCGTCGTCACCTCCGGCAGGATGGCTTCGGTCGACACCGGCGCGCGATCAATGAACGAGATCTCGGTCGCGGTGAACGGCGCGCCCACCATGCAGTGGCTGCCAAGTGGATTCCGGGTGACGGTCCTGACTTCGTTGAGCCGCTCGAGCTCCTCGAGCTTGGCCTGGTCTGCTGTGCCATCCGTGATCCGAAACGCGAAGAAGCCGGACAACGTACCACTGAGCTCTTCCAGTCCGTGGGTCGCTGCCCATTCGCGGCGCACGGCCTCACGCGGTATGTCCGAGCCCCGCTCGGCGGCGAAGGGATCGATGGCCGCAACCTTGAACCTCACGATCAGTTGGCCCTCGGCGTACCAACCCTCCGTCCCCCGAAGGCCGATCCGATCACCATGGCGCGCCACGACCTCTCCTGCCGGCGAAATCAGCAGCGGAGCGTCCCCTTCAAAACCGACGCGGTAGCCGTCGGGCCACATCACCTCCCAGGTGCCGGTCGACTCGTCGCTGACCCACGCGCAACCACCTTCCAGCTGGCCGCTGCCCGAGAAGGGGCCGGCGATCGTGTCGACAGTCGCGGGCGACGGTTGCGGGGCCAGGTAGACGATCTCGGTGGCGGCGAACATGGGTGACCCGCAATTGCCAGCCGAGTCGACAATCCGGCCTCTGAGCCCGATTCGGTCGTCAAATCTGGCGAATAGCTGGCCGTCAGGGCCAACGATGGCCGTCGGATAGTCGTCGACTGCCCGGTAGCCCTCCGGTAGCTCGCCCAGTTCAACCGACGACCCGTCATCAGTGACCACCTGGACGCAGCCCTCGCCCATCCGATTCCACGCGAGGCGGCCCCCCAGATCGACGTCTGCCCGCGGTGTGAAGGAGGGCATCATGGGCGATGACGGAGACGGCGACGGGCGAGGCGTCGGGGCGGAGGTCGGCTGCGGGCTCGACCGGCTGAGACACTCCGACTCTCGCATCGCTGGGTGATCCAGATCGAAGTAGCCGCATAGCGCGGCAGACCATGACAAGCTGTCTGGGCCAAAGAGGGCACCCCCGTACAGCAGCACGAATTCACTCGGCGGATCGCCGAATGCGCCCGGGGCCGCGCGGGCCACGAGCGCCTCAAGGGGATCCACGCCGGGCAGCCGATACGCGATCCGATCGGCGAACCGTGAGAGGGGCATTGAGAAACGGCCGAACGTCAACTCGCCATACGGGATCAGTTCGTCGTCGGCGACGACGAGGGCATGAGCGACGCCAACGTGGTAGTCGAGCCCGCCGACCCTCACCATCGCGGGGTAGCTGCCCTGATCGGAGAGCCGAGGCCCGACGATCGCCGCGGCCACGACAGCCACCACGGCGACCGCGAAAGCTCCGACAGGCACCAGCCGTCGCTTATTCCAATGTCGCTGCCGCGCGCGGCCGGTCACCTCGGCCACGACCGCAGTCGGTGACGCGAGCAGCTCTTGTCGATCGACGTAGGTACGCAGCGACTGGGTGAAGCGACTCTCGAAGTCGGTCATTCGCTCATTCATCGCCGAAATCTGCCCGCATGCGCTGAAGGAGCCGATGCAGCCGGCTGCGCACCCCCTCTGCGCTCAGCCCGATGTGGCGGCCGATCTCCTCGGAACTCCACCCCAGCAAGTAACGAAGCCCGAGCAGCTCGCGTTCGGACGGGTCCAGCCCACGCAGCGCCGACTCGAGGTCGATGCGGATGTCAGACGTCCCTTCGGCAGGTGACCGACCGACGCTCTGGAGTTCGCGCACCCGACCCGTTCTCCGGCGGCGCATCATCTGGCGCGCCTCATTCGCGGCAACCGATAAGAGCCAGGGGCCCAACTTCGCCTCATCGCGCAGAGTGGGCGGTTTGCTCCACAGCTTGTGCCACGCGTTCTGGGTCGCATCGCGCGCGACTTCGATATCGCCCGAGATGAGAAAGGAGAGTCGAACCATGTCTGCATCGTGCGCTTCAACGAGCTCCGTGAACGCCCCATGGTCGCCCTGAGCGATGCGCTTCAGTAGCTTGTCAGGCGCCGGTCCGCCAGGCGCAGCGTCTGCGCCGACTTCCATCGATCTACAGATGCACGAGATGCGCGCGCCGTTTCACGGCGATGGGTCTAACCGCGCAATTCCGGGTTGAATTCGCGGACGGTGTCGCGCAGCTGGCGGGACGGCGGGCGGCCGCCGCGAGCAACAGCGGCAAGATCACGCAACTGACGGCTGAGCCACCAGGCGAGGTCCTCGCTGCGCACCGACGCGCGCAATCGGCGGAGACGCGCGGCCCGCTCTTCGGCTGACATGTCGAGCCCGCGCTCGAGCATCTCCGCAGTGCCGGCCACGTCCGCCGCACTGACGATCAACGCATCCGAGGCGAGCTGCTCGGCTGCGCCGGCCGTCTCCGACAGGATCAACGCGGCGTGACTCACAATCGC
>CAYZEJ010000073.1:0-11780 GCA_964477545.1 uncultured Anaerolineaceae bacterium
ATGGACGTGGTGATCACAACTGCCCAGGTGCCGGGCCGCCGCCCACCGCTGCTCGTGACCGCGCAGGCTGTCAAATCAATGAAGTCGGGCTCGGTGATCGTCGACATGGCCGCCAGTGCCCTGGGTGGCAACGTGGAGCTGTCGAAGGCCGACGAGACCGTCGTCACTGATAACGGCGTGACGATCCTGGCGCCGACCAACCTGCCTGCCACGATGCCGGCTGGAGCCAGCCAGTTCTACGCCCGAAACCTGTCCGCGTTCCTGCTCCATCTGCTCAAGGACGGCCAACTGAACATCGACCTGGCCGACGAAATCACCTTGGCGACCGTCATCACGCACGAAGGTGCTGTCATCCAGGAGGCCACGAAAAAGCTGCTCGAGCCGGAGAAGACGGAGGCCGCCAGGTGAGTCCCGAGCTGCTCAATGCCCTGGCCATCTTCGTGCTCGCCATCCTGGTTGGCTTCGAGGTCATCTCCAAGGTCCCCGCGACCCTCCACACGCCGCTGATGTCAGGCGCGAACTCCATCCACGGGATCGTGCTGGTGGGGGCGATGCTCATCGCCGCGACCGCCGACAACCCGCTCAGCTACGTGCTCGCCTTCGTGGCCGTGGTGTTCGGCGCCGCCAACGTCGTCGGCGGCTACGTCGTCACTGACCGGATGCTCCAGATGTTCCGCAAGCGCGAGACGCCGCCAGCCAAGACCGACAAGTCCGAATGAACCAGGAAACGATTTACGCGCTGGTGTTCCTGGCCTGGCTGGCCGGTGCCGCCGCGTTCGTGCTGGGACTTCATCAGATGAACTCCCCGGCGACGGCGCGAGGTGGAAACCGACTTTCCGCAGGCGGCATGGCCCTCGCGGTCCTCGCCACGCTCATCTGGCTCCTCGTCCGGCCGGGCGGCCTGGGCAACAGCCCGCTGCCGTTGATCATCATCGTCGGCGGGTTCGCGATCGGCGGCGGCATCGGGTGGGCTCTGGCTCGCCGGGTAGCCATGACCGCGATGCCCCAACTCGTGTCACTTTTCAATGCCGTCGGCGGCGGCGCGGCGGCACTCGTCGCGATTGACGACTACATCCGCGGCGTGTCGATCGGCGAGATGGAGGTCTCGACGGCGATCTTCGTCGTCCTCGGCGCGGTCATCGGTAGCGTGACTTTCTCCGGCTCGCTCATCGCGTCCGGCAAGCTCCAGGGCATGGTGCCCGGCCGGCCCATCTTCTTTCCCGGCTCTCGCCTGCTGACGCTCATCCTCGCCCTTGGGACCCTGGCGGGCTTCGTGCTGCTCGTGCTCGCGGCCGCAGGCGTCGTGGCTCTCACTTCCGAGCTCGCGCTCATCGTCCTGGGTCTCATCGTGCTGGCCGCGTTGATCTTCGGCATCACAATGGTCCTGCCCATCGGCGGTGCCGACATGCCCGTCGTCATCTCGCTGCTCAACTCGTTCACCGGCACGGCCGCGGCCATGGCCGGGTTCGTGATCAACAACCCGGTGCTGATCATCGCCGGTGCGCTCGTTGGCGCCTCGGGCGCGATCCTCACGAAGCTGATGGCCGACGCTATGAATCGGTCGATCGCCAACATCATGGTCGGCGGCTTCGGTGGCGGTGACGCCGCTGCTGGTCCAGCCGGTGCAGGGGCTGATGGCAGCAACGTCCGCGAGGTTGGTATGGATGACGCGGCAATCCAGCTTGCCTATGCCCAGAAGGTGATCATCGTGCCCGGCTACGGCCTCGCCGTCGCCCAGGCGCAGCACGCCGTGCGCGAGCTCGCGGAGCTGCTCGAGTCACGCGGCGTCGAGGTCTCGTACGCCATCCATCCCGTCGCCGGTCGCATGCCCGGCCATATGAACGTGCTGCTGGCGGAGGCGAACGTGCCCTATCCGCTCCTGAAGGAGATGGACGAGATCAATCCCGAGTTCGATCGGGCCGATGTCGCCCTGGTCGTGGGTGCGAACGACGTGACCAATCCTGCGGCGCGCTCCAACCCGCAGAGCCCGATCTACGGCATGCCGATCCTGAACGTCGACCACGCGCGCAGCATCGTCGTCATCAAGCGTTCCATGCGCCCGGGCTACGCGGGCATCGACAACGAGCTGTACCTCAATCCCAAGACGGGCATGCTCTTCGCCGATGCGCGCGAGGGGCTGACAGCGCTGGTCGCGGCGGTAAAGCAGGTCTGACCCGAGCCGTAAGGGGTCGTGCGCGATGCGCCGCGCACATATTCTTAGGCCGTGGCCGCCAAGCATCTCCGCCTAGCCGCCGCCACGGTCCTGGCCGCGACGCTGGTAGCACTCTCGGTCCTGCCCGCATTCGCGGCGCAAACGGAGATCACATCCGCCGGCCCGCTGACGCGGATCATCGTCAGCGACGACTTGACCTGCCAGGTGGCTCATCGCGACGATGAGCAGTTCGAGCTTTTCGGCGGCGAACTCGGATCGTGCGGTACCTTCCTCGCCGTCGGCGGCACTGTCTACGGCCCGCTGACGGGAGGAGCGACGGGAACGCCCTGGACAACCGTCAGCCAGGCTCCGGTCGTCGGCAACGGGTCTGTCGGAGATCCACTGCGGGTCGTGACGGTGGTCGACGCCGTGGCCGCGGGATTGCGCCTTCAGCAGACCGACAGCTACGTCATCGGCAGCCAGTCTTACCGCACTGATATGGAGATCACCAACGTCGGCACCGAGCCGATTGCGGGCATCCTTTATCGAGGCGGCGATTGCTACCTCCAGAACGACGACACGGGCTACGGTCGCGTCGACAATGGCGCGCCGGCGTGCATCGTCAACCCAGCCGAAGGTCGGCGCATCGAGCAGTGGCTGCCGATCACGCCCGGTAGCCACTACTTCGAGGGGTATTACGGCGAGGTCTACTCGATCATCGGCTCGCAGCAGCACTTCCCGGATAGGTGTGACTGCAACGAGGATCTGGACAACGGAGCAGGCCTGTCGTGGTCAGTCAACGTGGGCCCCGGTCAATCGGTCGTCATTTCCCACGAGTCGTTCTTCTCGCCCGTTGGTCGCGGCCCCGTCCAAACGTCGTTCGCCGACTCCGTTCCGGACCCGACTCGGATCTCGTTGGATCCCGTGGTGGTCGCTTCGAGCATCGCCGTGACCGCAGGGGTCATCGTGCTGGTGCCGTTCCCGTCGGCGCTTTTCAACAGCACGCTTGAGGAGAACTACGCGGAGGTGATGGCGGGCATCGGCCGCATCCGAGCACGCCTGGCAGGTATGTGGGCCTCGATCCTGGGCTGGATTCGGGGACGAGTCGCGGAAAGGCGCGCGCGCCGCGCGAATGCCGCGGGTCCGTCACCGCCGCCAGCCGGACCGCCGCCAGCCGGACCGCCGGCGGCCGAGCCCATCGCAGCACCGTCGGCCGAGGTGCCTCCTGGGGGGCAGTCCGCGGCCGCCGCCCGACGGGATCCGTGGCGAACACCGCTTGGCATGGCCGGTTTCATCGTCGCCACAGCGCTGCTATACGCATTTCTAGATCCGACGTTCGGGTTCAGCTTGACCTCGGTCGCGACGTTCGTCGGCCTTGCGCTGGGCTTGTTCGTCGTCCTGATCGCATACGGCCTGCCGCTCGTCCTCGTATCGCGCTCGCGCGGCCTGCCTCTGACCGTGCGCGCCCTACCGGCGACACTGCTCGTGGGTGTCGCCTGCGTGCTGATCAGTCGGTTCGTGAACTTCCAGCCTGGTTATCTGTACGGCCTGATCATCGGCTTCTTCTTCGCGCACGGGATTCCACGCGAGCAGGAGGGCCGGGCCGAGGCGATCGCCGCGGCGAGCTCGCTGCTCGTTGCGTTCGTGGCGTGGGTCGCCCTCGCGGTCCTGCGGGGGGGCGCAGCCGGTGGGGCGGGCGACCTGGTTACGGCGATGCTCTCCGCTGCGACGGTGACGATCGTCGTCGCCGGCCTGGAGAACGCAGTCTTCGCCATGCTCCCGCTGCGGTTCCTCCCCGGCGCGGCGGTGTACGAATGGAACCGGCGAGTGTGGATCGTGTTGATCGCGCTGGGCCTGTTCGGGTTCGCCCACGTCCTGCTCAACCCGAGCGCCGGCTACCTCGCGGATACGACGCGGACGTCGTTCTTCACGTTGATCCTGCTGCTGGCGGCGTTCGGTCTCGCCTCCGTGCTGTTCTGGGCGTGGTTCCGCTTCCGCCCCAAGCGCCAGGCGCCCGCGTGAGCGATCGAGTCGAGCTTCAGACTGAGGTCGACGCGTCCCGCGTCCTCGTCTACCCGCTGCTGGCCACGGCCGACGGCCTGGGCAGGTGGCTTACTGAGGCCGATTTAGATCCTCGCGTTGGAGGAAAGGCGCGGTTTCGGCTGCGCGACGCGGTGGCAGTCGGAGAGGTTCTCGCGGTCGACCCCATCCAGCACATCTCGTTCTCATGGGACTGGGAAGCCGAGCCGCTGGGCACGCTCACGGTGGTGGCATTCGACGCAATCGACCACGGCGCCCGAACCCACGTCACCATCCGCCACGTGGGCCTGCCGACGCGCGGGTTGGTGGAGCTCCACGACGAGATGTGGCGCTATTGGCTGGCGCGCTTCGAGGACGCCGCGCGAGCGTTACCGAGAAAGGTCGAAGCGACCCACCCCTAGGCGCCGGGCCGTGCTCATCAGTTGCTCACGCGCTCTTGACACCGTGCGCGTGTCAACGGACAAGCGAGTCTTCTCTCCAGTGCGGACGGGTGACCCTCCGCCGACGTTCGAAACGCTGAGAGTGTCAAATTGCGGCGGAGAGGACATGGGCGGATACGCGCGAGGCTTCCAGTCGTCCGTTGACACGCTGAGGGTGTCAATTGGGCTAGTCATCTATGGGAACGACAGCTAGTCAGGCCCGCCCGTACGTGGCGCTGGCCTTGGTGAGCTCGGCCGCAATGTCGGCGCGCAGTTCGGGCGGCTCGAGGACTTCAGCATCCGCCCCCCAGCCGAGAATCCAGATCTTGATCTCGCGCATGCCCGAGACGAGGCCGCGCCAGAAGAGGCTGCCATCCTTCTGCGGCTCGAGCTCCTGGCTCGGGTGCCAGCGCGTCTCGGCCGCTCGCTTCGCAACCGCGGCCGAGAAACGGATCACGACGCTCACCGGGTCCTCGTCGGCTATCACGTCCCATGCCCGCAACAGGTCGCGCGCGGTCGCCTCGCCGGCTGGTGGCTCGAACGTCTCGGGCGTCAACGAAGCGGAGAGGATGCGCTCGACCTTGAATGTGCGTCGCGCGGCACGTGACTCGTCCCAGCCCATCAGGTACAGCGCATGGGTGAGTGCCGACGGCTCGATCGCCAACGTATGCACGCGCGTCTTGCGCGCCCCCTTGCTCGCGTCGTAGACCCCCGAGTCGTACTCGATCTCTACGACCCGACGCTGGGCCCACGCCTCGGCCAACACACGGAACACGCGAGTGAAGTTCTCGTTTCGCTCGGTAGTGGTCGCAAAAGCGTCGACCGTCTCCTGGATGTGCTCGGCCAGCACTGGAGGAAGGATCTGGGCGAGCTTGACGAAGGCGCCGATCAGCTCTGTGTCGTGCTCGTCGCTTGCCTTCGCCAGCATCCGTGCCGCCAGGAAGAGGGTCGTCGCCTCGTGCAGCGTCAGCGCGAGTGGCGGCAGGAAGGCTTCCTTCTCGAGGCCGAACTTGCCCTTGTCGTTCCAGATCGGCAGCCCGGCATCCATGTCCATCGCATCGATATCGCGGTAGATCGTTCGTTTCGCGACCCCGATCCGCTGCGCCAATGCCTCGGCCGAAAGACCGTCCGGATGGTCGCGCAGGATCATCGCGATCTTGAAGTAGCGAGCCGCACGGTCCCATTTGGCGCCGGCTCGATCACGTGGGTCGGTCATGCTCCGCTCAAGGTAACGGAGGCGGGCGGGCGATCGGGGAGCATTCGCCTACCATCGGCCGATCATGGCGCGCCGCTTCACTCGTGTCGTCACCACCCCGGCCGCCGCGCGGCTGCCGCACGAAGGCAACCGTCCGTTCGTGAGCCTGACCTCGGACTGGGGCGTGCGCGATCCCTCCCCGGCTATCTGCCGAGCTGTCGTTCTGAGCATCGCCCCCGAGGCGCTGATCGTGGACATCACCCACGAGGTCGAGAAATACAACATCCGCCACGGCGCGCTGATGCTCTGGTGCGCGCTGCCATTCCTGCCGATCGGTGCGCACGTCTGCGTGGTCGACCCGGGTGTCGGCACGGCGCGGCGCCCGATTGCCATTGAAACCGCCCGCGGCGACTACCTCGTTGGACCCGACAACGGAGTGCTGCTGCCCGGCGCGGAGAGACTCGGTGGAGTGAACCGCGTGCACACGATCGACAACGCGCAGTACCGGCTGCCCGTCGTGAGCGCCACGTTCCACGGCCGCGACCTGTTCGCCCCTGCCGCTGCGCACCTCGCCCTCGGCGTCCCCCTTGACGCGATCGGGCCGCCGCTCGACCCGGCCGAGCTGACGACCATCGACTGGCCGGCCGTAGTCGTGCGCGACGGCGAGCTCGAGACGAGCATCATCTACCGGGACACCTTCGGAAACGTGAAGCTGGCTGGGCTGACTGCCGATCTCCTGGCCGCGTTGTCCGGCGCGTCTCACGGAGACGCGCTCGAGGTGCGCTTTGGCAAGTCGCGCGCCACGCCGACCGAGATGAGATGGGTCCAGACCTTCGGCGATGTCGCGCAGGGCGACTACCTCATGTACGAGGACTCGTACGGGCGGTTGTGCATCGCCCAGAGCCAGGGCGACGCGGTGAAGACACTCGGGTTGGATGAAGGGATGCAGGTGCGCATCTCGCGCCACGCGCCGGCGGCGGCACCTGCCGCCACGATACGGAACCAAAGACTGGTTCAGGCCGCCGAGTAGGAGGGCTCGCGCGACACCGGATCGCTCACCTTGGGCTGACCCGGTGTTGGCTCGGTAGGCCGGAACTCCTCGGCCAGCGCCAGACCCTCGATCGCGGTCGCGATCCGGGCCCGACCGCCACGTTTGCCGGCGTAACACGCACGGTCGGCCGCGAGGATGATCGATGGGCCGTCCTCACCGTCCTTGGGGAACACCGCGATGCCGATCGAGCACGTCAGCGGCGTCGGCGCCGGGCGGCCATCGCTGACGGACCGGACGGCATCCTGCACCTTTTCGGCCACGGTGCGCGCCCCGGCCAGAGACGAGTTTGGGAGCAGCAACGCGAACTCGTCGCCGCCGTACCGGTAGACCTTGTCGGTCTCGCGGCACGATGCGCGCAGTTGCGCCGCAATCTGCTGGAGCATCACGTTGCCGGCCTGGTGCCCGAAGCGGTCGTTGTACTTCTTGAAGAAGTCCAGGTCGACCATCAGCATCGCGAAGTCCTCGCGCTGAGCGACCAGCCGATCGATCTGCTCGATCAGGGCGCCGTGGTTCCATAGCCCGGTCAGGGTGTCGGTCTCGGCGCGCAGCTCCACCGCACGGTGTGCCTCTGCGTTCTGGAGGGCGATCGAGACGTGCGCGGCGAACAGCTTGACGAGCTCGAACTCCTCCTCTGCGAAACGCGCGTCCGCTCCCAGGCGCTCGATGGTCAGCACGCCTCGGATGCGGTCTGCGCCGCGCAAGGGCGCGACGATCATTGCGCCGGGCTCGGGGCCGAGGTCGGCGAAGTGAACGACACGCTCGTCGGCGAGCTCGTCCTGGACCAGTTGCGCCTCGCCCGTCTGCAGCACGTAGCCGCCGACCCCCTCGTCGTCGGGGATCGTCGCGGCGAGGTAGTCGAGGGCCTGGACTCCGCGGGCGAATATCGGCCGCAAGACTCCGGCACGCTGGTCATGAACGTCCACGCAGATGTTGTCGACCCGGACCAGCGAATTCAGCCGCTCGGCGATCTCCTCCAGCACGGCCTGGGTGTCGAGTGTCGAGAGGATCGACTCGGTCACGCGCAGGAGCTCGCGCTGGTTGTTCAACTGACGCGAGAGGGCCTCGGACTGAGCGCGCAGGCGTTCCGTTGCGTCGGCGTTCGCCATCGCCTGGGCCGCAATCGAGGCGTAGATCTCGAGCAACCGCAAGTCGTCTGCGCTGAAACGGTTCAACCCCAGCTTGGCCAGCACGATGACGCCGATGACCTCGTCCTCGTAAAGCATCGGTGCGAGAAGCAGTGATTCGTCGAGGTCATCCTCGGTTCCCGGAATCGTTCGTGCGCGTGGGTCGTTCGCGGCGTCTCCGACGTTCTGGGCGAGACCGAATTGAGCGACCCAACCAGTTATGCCCTCGCCGACCTTCAGCTTGAGCTGCTCCATGTCTTCGCCTTCGTACTCGCCAATCTCGCCGCGCCACGCGACCGGGACGCAACTAGTGTCCTCGACGCGATACACCCGCACATTGTGGAAGTCGATGAGCTGATTGAGCTCCGCGCAGATTGCCGTTCCGATATCGGCAACAGTGCGCAGTCGCGTCAGGCGCGAGCCGAGCTGCTGGATCGATTGAAGCTGCGCGGCCCACGTAGCCATCTGGCTGTAGTTCTGTGCGTTGCGCAGCATCATCGCCGCCTGGTTGGCGAGCTGTTCGAGGAGGGCAAGTGGCTCGGCTGCCCACTCGAAGTGCGCGTCGTGGTACAGCACGAGTGCGCCGAGCGGTTCGTTGTCGGAGATAAGGGGCGCCACGGTGATCGTGTTGATGCCCTCGCGAACCAGGCCGCGGCGGACCTCGAACGCGCGCGGGTCGTCGGGATAGTCCGCAACCGTAATCACGCGCCGCTCGTCGAAGGCAACCTCTGCCACCCGCAGCTTGGAGGCGTGCTCGATCAGCTGCGTGAACTCGGCGGACAAGTTGCGCGTCGCCCTGGCCTTGAATGCGCCGTTTGGCAGGCGGCTGAAGACGGCGCCGTGGTCGGCCCCAAATAGCTCCGTCGCGCGATCGACGAGCTCGCTGAGGACGACCGGGAGGTCGAGCTGCGAACCGAGGTCGCTGCTGATGGCCATTAGGAGCTCGGCACGGCGCTGGCCTTCGGCGGCATCAACCATTCGAGTGCGCATGCGTGCCGCCGTCGCGAGCTGCGCGGCGACGGCTCGCAGGAGCCCTTCCTCCTGCTCCGATCGTGTCTCAGGCGTACCGCTCAGGAGCATCACGCGGACCGATCCTTCCGTGCCGGGCACCGGCACGCCGGCCCGGTAAGTACCGTCGTCGCGGCGCGCTCGCGTGACCGTGGGAAGCCGAGTTGCTGCGACACTGTCGACTACTCGACGATCCGTACGCATCCGCCCCACCAGCGGGGTGAGACGATCCCCGGCTCCGGCCAGCGCCGCTGAGGTATAACCGGCGACGGTGCACATGACCACGGCGACGTCGCTAACGAGGCGGTCGAAATCCTCAGATTCGGCGCACAGCCGGGCGACTTCGTCCAGGACGGAGCTGCCGCGGCTCGAATAGTCGACTTCGGTTCCCGATACCTGCGGCGAAGCACCTCTTCGGCCCCATCCGCGCCTGGCCGTGCGGAGCTCCACTTTCGCGTGGGCCAGGAATCGATCTATGTCCTGCTGGCGGTAGCGTCGATCGCCCCGCGCGTTGATCCGCAGGCACGTGAGCAGTCCCCGGTCCGTCCACGAGCGAACCGTGTTGGCGTGCACGCCAAGGCGATCGGCAGCGCGGCCTACCGTGAGGAGATTGCTCGTACTGGGTGCGCTCGTGGCCGGCCTCCGTTCGTGGGATTTGGTAGGTCGTCGATTCGCTGACCAACCAACGGGAGGGTAGGAAACCCCACGAGACCTGCCACTGACTCAAAGGTCCCAACGACCCTCGCCGACATACTGCGGGAGCGGTCAGGTGCGCTTGGGGTCGGCTGCTACCAGTGATGGATAGGGGTTGAAGGCATCGACCGCGCGATCCTCGCCCAGCGGGGACCAGTCGATCAGAAAGGGGGCCCGAAGTTCGAAGTGAAGATGTGCCCTGACGCTATCTGCGTCGGCATTACCGGTTCGTCCGACAGTGCCCACGACCTGGCCGCGGGTGACGTGCGTGCCGGGCTCCACCCATACGCGATCGACGTGGGCGAAGAGCGCCAGGTATCCCTCGGTCGCGGGCTCATCGCTCACGATCACCACCGTCCGACCGTAGCGATCCGGGTCCCACGGCTGCCAGCGGCTGCTGGCCGCGACCACGGAGCCCTCGAAGGGGGCAACGAGCGCTTCGCCATGCGCGGCGTAGACGTCGGTCCCGTCGTGCACCCTTACAAGAGCGCCATCCTTGCCGAGCCGCGCGTGGTTGTAGTCCTCAGGCACACCGTCGCGGACGTCGAGCCAGTTGTTCCGGTAGTGGTACCTCGTGTCGGGTCGGAGCGGAAATCCGATCGGGATGCTCTGAGCCTCGAGGTCAAACTCGGCCGGGCTCGTCGGCGCACCGCCTGAACCCGGGGTCGTCAGCGGCGAGGGCTCCGGGCTGACCGCCGGCGATGCGGTTGGACGTTCGGTCGGCGTGGAAGTCGCACGCAGCGTGGGGACGGCAGTCGGTTCGTGGGAAGCCTGTGCGGTAACACGGGGCTGTGCGCTTGACAGAGTCGGTCGGTCGCTCGGGAACCCGGCGATCGCACTATTAGGGGCGGGTGTCGGCGTCGGGCTGCCGCCGAGCATGCCCGACACGCCCATAGCGACGATCAGCACCAGAACGACTGCGGCCAGCACAACACCTACTTCGCGGCTTCGTGACCGTGGCGGCGCCGCGAGGGGGCGGGCCATGACCCGGGGCTTCATCGCGCTCTCGTGACTCGAACGTAGAGTGCGGTCACGGCCGCCGCAGTGGCCCCGATGACTATCACCGCGACCAGAGCGAGCAGCGGCGCGCCGACCCGATTTGCACCGGAGCCGGCCCGCGGATCAAGTGGGTCGATCAGCAGCCCCGATGCTGCTGGAGTTGGGTCGGCGGCGAGGGCCGTAGCCGCAGACAACACCAGGAGAAGCATCGCGAGCGCCAACGCGACGCGCAATGAGAACACCCGCCCCGAGCCTAGCACCGCTTGGCCCGTACGACCGGGCGGACCGCAAATCTTGCCGGTCAGGCTCCGATAAGGAAGGCGGCCACCGAGCCCGCGAGCAAGCCCAGGCCGATGCCAAGTGTCACGGCACCGACCATCACGCGGCCGCGCTTGCCGCGGGCCAGAACACGCATCGCCGCGGCCTGGTCCAGGCTCGTCACGATGAGTGGCCGCCCGAGTCCACTCGTCATTCGCGGAGCTCCATCCGTGAGGGTCGGCTGGCCCACCACCGTCGCCTGTTCCACAGCGGAAAGCTGCTCGATGCTCAGTCGTGCCGGCGTTTCCGGGTCGGTTCCCACAGGGACATCCACCGCGAAATCCGTGGGCAGGTCGGCCACCTTGCCTGCCGACACGCGCGGGATAACGATCAGTCCCTCGCCCAGCGCAACATCGTCTACCGCTACGTAGGAAGACCTCGTCTCGACTCCAAATGGGACGGCCTCGCGCTCGTCCATCAGGGTCAGCCAATCGCCATCGTCCTTGCGAATCTCGAGGCGTGTGCGCCGAAACACGAGCGGACGGTTCTGGTCGTCGGGAAACTCCTCGTCGCTGCTGATCCGACCGCTGACTCGTACGTAGCGCGGCGCTTGGGCGTTCGCGATGCGGACCGCCTCGTCGATGCTGACCGTCTGAGCGCCGCCGAGCAGGCGTCCAATGCGCAGGCCCGGCCCCACCGACCGGAGCAGGAGCCCGGCGACGACCAGGAGCAGCACACCGCTCGTGGCGAGCAGGGCATAGATGCTCAAGGCAAGCAAAAACCCGAAGGAACCTTCACGAGGCGTGGACCTTGATGTGATCGCAGTCACTAGCTTCGCTTC
>CAYZEJ010000074.1:0-11727 GCA_964477545.1 uncultured Anaerolineaceae bacterium
AGGGGGCGGTCTGCAAAACCGCTATGCACCGGTTCGAATCCGGTCGTCGCCTCCACTTTCCCGCACAAAATGGCTCTAGCGGGAACGTTGGGAGCGTCATCTGGCTCCGGACGACACTGCCTCGCGCGAGGCGGTGGTCCGCGGCTGATGAACGAGGTGAACCCCGTTCCGATTGAGGAGTGCGACGTCTCACCCCACCTCGAGGAGGGCATCGAATTCGGCGATTGCCTCGGCCCGCTCGTGGACAGCAGGTAAGGTTGGCGTAGCGATTTCCTTCCACAGCCTGTAGGGGTCCTCGTCGGCCCACAGTGCTACCCGCCCGCTCAGGGGTGTGCCGTTGACCCTCCTGAGATCGCGCAAATCGGGCCCTGAGCCGGTGCTGCTGTTCGAGACGCCCATCCGCAATCGCCTGCGCGCGCGTGAGGCGGTCTACGAGGCGTGAATGGTCCGTCCATGGGGTACCCGGGACCCAACCGAATAGACTCGACCAAGGGTATAAAGGGCGTGATCATGGCGACGCGTGATTCTTCATCCTCGGTCAGGGAAGCCTCACTAGGCTTACTGCGAGACCCCGCTGCGTTCGCGAATGCGGTACGACCTCACATGACCATCTTGGTCCGACTGGCAGCCCGGATGGCGCCCCACATCTCTCCCGATGACGTTGTGCAGGAGGCACTCGTGCGTGCCTGGCGTCATAGGCGAGGCTACGACGCAAGCCGCGGAACTATTTCTAGCTGGCTCCTGGCCATAGTGGCTAACGAGTCACGTCGCGCAGTCAGTCGCCGCCGGGTCCCGATCATTGTTGCGCCGAGAAGGCAAACACTACCGATCGAAGATCGCCTCGACGTCGCCGCAGCCGTTCAGCGATTGTCGCCCAGGCAACGCCTGGCGGTTGACTGTCATTACTACGCGGGGCTCTCGATGTCGGAGACGGCAGCGGTCATGGGATGCTCACAGGGAACCGTCAAGTCGACCCTGGCCGACGCACGAGCGCGGCTACGCTCACAACTCGAGGGCGGATGATGACAGGTCGTAATGATGAGTATGAAGATCGATTGCTCCAAGACGCGGGGGAAGTATGGCGTGCCGGGGTATTCCCTGGACGAGATGTTGACGTTGAATGGTTCACCGACGAGCCACGCTCTCTTCCGCCTATCCTGAGGCGGGCCACTGCGGCTATCGCAGGTGTCGTGATGGTAGGCGTGGCCGTGATCTTCTTGCAGCTGGTGCCCCCGACAGATATCAGACCGGGAGCATCGCGCGCGGGCGAAGTCGCTGTCTCGAGCGCGACTCCTATAGGCGAAACGCCAACTCCAAGCCAGGCGCTAGCAAGCAGTCCGCCTGTTCCAACCACGTCGCCAACCGCTCCAGCCGAGATTGAAATGGGTGATGTTGTTCATCTGGGCGATAGCGTGGCTGCTTCGGGCTACATCATTGAGGGAAAGGATGAACCCGCGGCACTCTGCCGGGGCCTGACTTTCCTGGGAACGTATCCGGGCTGCAGCGACGGGACATCCGGAGTTCCCATCTTTGATGTCGACGTTCGTAGCTTGCCGGGTTGGGACACGGGAGCCGACTTACCGGATTCTTCAGTAGAGAGCTACTGGGTTACCAACTACCTCAGGGTGCTGGGAAGCTGGCAAGGAGATGGCATCCGATCAACGCAGATCACCCCTACTGAACGTCCCTCGGAGGTGACACAGACCAGGCCAGTTCCATGCGATCCGCCTCGGCGTGGATGGCCGGGTCAAGGCACGCCCGAGGATTACGAGTCGGCGTGGCTGGAGTTGCAGAATGAAGTAAACCGACATCCCGAGGAATATGTTGGGCTGTGGTGGGCCGTGTTCGATGTAGAGAGAGGGCCATCGAGCGATGGCGTCCAAGTCGTTGGTGCTGTTTCCGATGTCGATACCACGACGGCAAGACTAGCGAGCATCTTCCCGTTCAACCTCTGCGTCGTCCGAGTTCCATTCAGTGCGCGTGATCTCAACGAAGTTGCCGATCATCTTTCGGACCTGCAGATTGTCCACGCTCGCGAGATCGACCCTGTAATTGACCGCCTCGTGATTAGGCCGCTCGCGCTGGATTCGCGGACGGCTGAGGCTGTCAGACCATTCGCGGACAGGATCGTGCTTGAACCGCTTGTGGAGCGCCAGATCTGATAGTGGAGTAGCCAACCCCTGTCTTCGAGTGCTGAGCCGAGACCGGGGTTTGGCGAGCGCCGTCGCAACCTCCTGGCCGACTCAGCCGGCAGATCCACGGCCAGTGAGGCCTCCCCTCGCCATTCGAGGCCTACGACTGTAAGTTCGGTCCCGGCTTAGAGCACTCCCTGGTAGATGAGTTTGGAGACATATACCTGTCGGCGGATGCGCAAGGAACGCAAGCTCGCGCCTGTTTGGCCACAATGGCCTCGGAACGTGAGCTGCGCAAACGAGTCACCGTAGCCAATCTCACATTGGACGAGCCGCTCTTCATGGCAACTATGGGAGGACCTACCCAGCCTGCGGGACCACGCTCCCGGCAATCGCCTGCGGTAGCAAGGCTGGTAGCAACAGAGGCACACGGTGGCGCTCCCCGAACTGGCCTTTCACTCCAACCCACGCTTCGAACAAGCAAATGACGGACCTCAGCGGACGCTGTGGCGATGCCCGCAAAACCGCTATGCACCGGTTCGAATCCGGTCGTCGCCTCCATTCCTCGAGTCGGTAACAGGTTCCTTCCAGGCCCTCACTATGCTGAAGGTTCCAGGTCGGACCGCGCCACCCGTCTGCGACGCTTGACGGGGTCTCTCGGCAGGATCAGGATCGCTATCTACGGTCGATCCGGTCATCGGCAGCAGGACGTGTCTCGGACGTGATGAGACTGGCCCGGCACCGCGTTACGGGCCACATCTTTAAGGGAGGCCGTCGTAATGAAGCTGATTCTGGGCCCTATCGGAGCCTGCATCATGCTGCTTGCACTCGCCAGCACAGTGTTCGCCAGCCACCCAGGCAAGCCTGACAACGTGTTGAGTGGACCACCACCCGCTGCATGCACCAATATTTACCTTCCGGTGCACGACATCCATGGAACTACGTACGGCAACGCATGCCAGGCAGCCCAGCAGGGCTCGAGGGTCACCTGGAACGGCGTAGCGCCCTAAGGCCTCTCCTCCACCACAGGACGGAGGGTGAGGGATGGACGAGTCGAGCGCGCGCGAGGCGATAGAGCGGTACTGGCAGGCAGCTAACTCACTGGACTTCGACGTCGTCCGTGAATTGTTCACCGACGATGTCCTGATCGAGTGGCCGCAATCGGGCGAGCGGGTGCGCGGCAAGGAAGCCTGCATCAATGTGTTCTCGAGCTATCCGGGCGGCAGCCCGAAGCTGCTTGGCGTGCGGCGAGTGATGGGTCGCGACAACTTCTGGTTGGCAGAGGCCGAGCTGGAGTACCCAGGCCCGCAGACCTACATCACGGTCAGCGTCTTCGAGTTCACGGACGGCAAGATCAGCCACGAGATCGACTGGTTCGCGGAGCCATTCCCCGCGCCGGAGTGGCGCATGCAATGGGTGGAGCAGGGCTAGGGTCGGGTTTCAGGCGGCCGATTTCCGCGAGACCGTACCTACACGCTGAGTGGACCAGGCAAAGCCTGTTGTGGATCGCAATAGACGTGCCACGCAGTTGTCACAACCTCCCAATACGGTCGGCCAGATGCCGCGCCGCCTGCTGTACAGCGATGACCAGCTGGAACTAGCCGTAGCTCACTCTTCGAACCTGCATCGTGTTCTGTTAGCGCTGGGCATGTCCCCGGGCGGCGGCAACTACGAGGGCGTTCGCAGGCGAATGGCCGCACTCGGGGTGGACACGTCCCACCTCGAACGACAACCGAAATCAGCCCTTCTCGCGTCCGACGCTCAGATCCGCGATGCCGTCGAGAAGTCACGGTCGTTCGCGCAGCTGTTGGCCAGACTCGGGCGCGAGCCCGGGGGCCGAGCCCAATCAGAGCTAGGGCAGCGAGTTAGAGTTTTGGCACTTGATACGTCTCACTTCTCAGGCCAGGGCTGGCGACGCGGAACTCGGACGCCAGTCGTTTCAGCGGTGTCTCTGGACGAGGTCTTAGTCGAGGATCGCTTCACGCAAACTGTTAAATTGAAACGGCGACTGATCGGTGAGGGACTCAAGCAGGCACAGTGCGAGGTCTGTGGCCGGCGTCGATGGAACCTCGCGCCGATCCCTCTCGAGTTGGACCACGTGAATGGCAGGCGCGACGACAATCGGTTGAGCAACCTTCGGCTGCTCTGTCCGAACTGTCACGCCCAGACATCAACCTACCGTGGCAGGAACATCGGAGTTGCCAGCCGCTATCCTCCGATTGCCCGGGTGCCGGAACGGTAGACGGCGGTGCCTTAAAAGCGCCTGTCCGAAAGGACGTGTGGGTTCGAATCCCATCCCGGGCACCACCTATCGCCCGCGGAGTGGTCCGTGGTCCGCCGAATGGCGCGAGCTCGACCACATGTAACAGGAGCCGACGGTACGAATCGCACCCTCGGCACCTGCCGCCCGGGATGGTTCAATAGCGACGTGAGGGGGCACCGATGCGCGTAGCGGTCTGGCTGGCGGCGGTGGTCATTGCCTTCGTGGCCGCTCCGGCGGCTTCCGCGGGCGGCTTTGCCGGAAGTCACGCTTTGCACCACGAAGCGCCCAGCCGCACGACCACCACCCATGGCGCTCCTCTGCCGTGCAATGACACCAAGTACACGTTCCTCGGCCCCAACGCCCGCTGGGCGTCGACCCTGCGCTGGCGATTCCGAGCCTCGTCCGTACCGTCGGGCCTCAACTCGAGGGATGTCCTCGCGATCATCAAGAGGTCGTTCCGCAACGTCGTCAACGGTCGCAACGACTGTGGTCGCCCCGATCGCATCAGCGCCACCCAGAGCTACCTCGGCACTACCTCACGCAAGCCGGGCATCACCGCTGCAGGCGCCTGCTCCTCCCCGGACGGGCACAGCGTCATCGGCTTCGCTGCCCTGGACGGCTACTACGCCGGATACACCTGCATCTGGTGGAACGGCAGTGCCCAGATCTACGAGATGGACATGAGGCTCGACCCGCAGCAGCCCTGGGCGCTGTCGCTGGCGACGTGCAGCAACGAGCTGATGATGGAGTCGTTGGTCACCCACGAGGTTGGGCATGCCTTCGGCCTCGGGCACGTCGGGGAGGCCAGGCACGGCCGGCTGACGATGAGCGTCTACATCGACGGCAATTGCCAGAACCAGGAGGCCACGCTGGGTGCCGGCGACCTGAACGGTCTGGAACGCCTCTACTGACCAGCGCTCCCCTCGGCTAGTCGCGTCCCAGAAGCCCTCTGAACAACCCGCGCCGCTGGGGCTGGGCGACCTCGCCCTCCTCCGGGCCCGTTGAGAGCTGGGCGGCCAACTTCCTGATCGCCGCAGCCGCGGCTGAACGATGGGCGGCATTGACCAGCGGTTGGCCCTCGTTGACTGCCTTCAGGAAGCTCTCGCCGTCATACGGGATCTCGAGGCCGACCTTGATGCCAAGGTGCTCTTCGATCTGCTCGGCGCCGATCATTGGCTTGGGATAGATCTGGTTGACCACGAAGAAGGACCGATCCGCAGCTGTCCCGACCTCCGACAACACCTGGAGGCAGGCGTGTAGCAGACGCAGGGATGGAATGTCGGGCGCGAGCACGAGTGCGACGACATCCGCGGCCTGGATCACGGCGAGGGTGCGCGAATCGAGCGTGCTGCCCGCGTCGACGACCACCGTCCCATAAAGGCCGCGCATTTGCTCCAGCAGGCCCGTCAGTTGGGAAGCCGATACGTCCTGCGCGTCGTCGGGCCGATACGGACCGCCGAAAACCGTGAGCCCGCCGCTGTGTTGCCGTCCCGCTTCCTGGAAAAGCTCTTGGTTTGAGCCTTCGCGCTCTTCTCGGGCGAGCGCCGCAGTCGAGCTGCGCGCGTAGATGTCGAGATGTGTCGCGACCTGGCCGTGGTACATGTCGAGGTCTGCGATCGCCACGTTGCCCGGGGCCATCTCGGCCAGGACAAGGGCGGTATTGACGGCGAGAGTCGTGGTCCCAGAGCCTCCCTTGGCGGACGCGAAAACGATCACGCGCCCCGGGGCACCCGAGGGCCGTGGGGTCATTTGTGGCTGGTCGACCTCACTCCGGCTCGAACTCGGCGTCCGCAGGAGCAGGGCCTCGACTATGGCTTCGAGCTCGCGTTCGTCTATTGGCTGAGCCAGGACATCGTCCGCGCCGGCCTCCAGGAGGCGGATGCGCGCCTCGACGTCGCCGGTGTGCGCGATTGCCAGGATCGGTGGATGGGCGCTGCCTGCCTCATCGTTGATACGCCGGCACAGCATCGCCAGGGAGGCTGCATCGGGCGCGTCGAGGATGACGAGCTGGTGCTCCCCGAGGCGTTGCAACGCGGAGGCGGGATCGCGGGCGACGGAAACGGACATCCCGCGCCGCTCGAGCGGCTGCACGAGTTGATCAGCGGCGTGGCCGTCGATCGTGAGCAGTAGAACGCGTGATGCCAAGCGCGATATCTCCAGTGGTGAGTGCCAAGGGTCGGTTTCGAGTCTAGCAATCGACCGGCGCATGACGGCTCCGGGAGCCTGCCAGCCGACCTCGGCTATACTCTCCGCCACACCTTTCAGCTCCGCCGAGGCCCGCCTGGACCGACGAGTGGGGCAGTTCCCAATGGGAAGGAGACACCTACATCCATGCGACGTTATGAGCTCATGCTCGTCATGCGTCCCGACGCTCCAGACGAGCAGGTCGACACGATCGTCGACAAGGCCACAAAGTCGGTGACCACCGCCGGCGGCCAGATCGTCAAGCGCAGCCCGTGGGGCCGCCGCCGCCTCGCCTACCCGATCGGCCAGCACCGTGAAGGCTCCTACCACATCCTCTTGTTTGACGCGCCGCCGACCGCGGTGCTCGAGCTCGAGCGTGGCCTCAACATCACCGAAGAGGTGATGCGCCACCTGGTCACGCGAGTCGAGCGCCCAAGCTCGCGCCGGCCGGCTGCTGACGCCGGTGACGAGATGGAGCTCGAGGACGACACACTCGTCGCTCCGCCGCCGGAGATCGACGAGGAAGACATCCCGGATACGGAGTTCATCGATGAGTCGGAGAGCGAAGCCGCTCCCGCCGCCATCGATCGCTAGCCGCCGAGAGCACTAAGTCAGAGGGAGATGTCGCGATGTCGCTTAACAAGTGCATGATCATCGGCAACCTCGGCCGTGATC
The DNA here is from genome assembly GCA_964477545.1 of uncultured Anaerolineaceae bacterium. Classification (GTDB taxonomy): domain Bacteria; phylum Chloroflexota; class Limnocylindria; order Limnocylindrales; family CSP1-4; genus JALYGJ01. Next base: position 7,255 of record CAYZEJ010000074.1, read on the forward strand.
CAGAGATGCGCTACACGCCGAGCGGTCAGGCAGTGACCCAGTTCACCGTCGCGGTGAACCGTAACTACAAGGATGCGCAGGGCGAGCGCCAGGAAGAGACTGAATGGTTCCGCGTGGTGGCCTGGGGCCAGCAGGCAGAATTCTCGGCCGAGTACCTGCGCAAGGGTGCCAAGGTCTTCGTCGAGGGCCGCATCCAGACGCGCCAATGGGAAGGTCAGGACGGCCAGAAGCGCTACACGACCGAGCTCGTGGCAAACACCATCCAGAACCTCGAGCGTCGGCCGCGCGATGACGCCGCAGACGGTGGAAGCCAGCTGGAATCGAGCCGTCCGCCGCGCCCCGCCCGACCGCAGGGCGAAGGACAGCAGCAGCAGCAGCAACCCGAGCCCGAGACCTTCGACGACCTGCCTTTCTAGGAGATAAGACATGCCCCCCAGCCGAACCAGCAAGAAGCGCGATGACATGTATCGCGACAGACGCCGCCGCAAGGTATGCGCCTTCTGCGCCGACAAGACGGCGCAGATCGACTACAAGGAGATCAACCGCCTGCGCCGGTACCTTTCGGAGCGGGCCAAGATCGAGCCGCGCCGCAAGACCGGCACGTGCGCGGAGCACCAGCGCCAGCTTGCCGTTGCGCTCAAGCGCGCGCGACACGTGGCGCTGCTGCCATACGCCCCGGAGCACCTGAGGGCCTGAGCCTGCTCCTATCCGAGAATCGGCGCATCAAGTTCCGCGCGCTTGCAATAGTGGGCTGAAATGGAGCTCCTCGAACTCGCCGTCGCGCTGGTCGTCATCCTCGTGGCCGCCGAGCTGTTCACCAACAGCATCGAGTGGTTCGGGCACAAGCTGAACCTGGCCGAGGGTGCAGTGGGCAGCGTCCTCGCGGCTGTCGGTACCGCTCTGCCCGAGACCATGATTCCGCTGATCGCCATCCTGCTTGCCGGCTCATCGGCCGCGGGGTCGGCTGGTCACGACATAGGTGTCGGCGCGATCCTCGGCGCGCCGTTCATGCTCTCGACACTGGCCATGTTCGTGACCGGCCTCGGCGTTATTGCCTATGCACGGCGCCGGATCTCCGGCCGGCGCATGCCCGTGGACACCAAGGTCCTGGGCATGGACATCCGTTACTTCTTCGTCGCATATGGCCTCGCCATCGCAGCCGCGCTCGTTCCTGGCAATCTCGTGGTCCTGCGCTACGCCGCGGTGGTGGCGCTGATCGGGATCTACGCCTGGTACGTCAAGGCACACTTCCAATCAGACGCATCGATCGACGCGGTCGACCTCGCCCCGCTGCGATTCAGGCGCGCCGACCGGCGGGCATTCCGCACCAATCCGCAGGGTGCGCCGCGTCTCCGTGTGGTCAATTTCCAGGTTCTGGTGGCACTGGCGATGATCATCGGAGGCGCATTCGTCTTCGTCGATGCGGTCGAGCACATCGCGACCTCCATGCGTCTGGACCCGGTGCTGCTGGCTCTGATCATTGCCCCCATTGCGACCGAGCTGCCTGAGAAGTTCAACAGCCTGATCTGGGTCCGCCAGGGCAAGGACACGCTGGCGATGGGCAACATCACAGGTGCGATGGTCTTCCAGTCGTGCATCCCCACCACGATCGGCGTCATCCTCGCAGCCGACGCCTGGACGATCTCGAGTGGTTCACTCGTGAGTTTTGCCTCGGCCGGCATCGCGTTCCTGGCCACGGCGGTCATCTTCCTACCCATGATCCGGCGCGGATCCTTGAGCGGCGGCCACCTCTTGATCGGCGGGTTGTTCTACGTTCTATACGTGGCGCTGGTCGTGGCCCGACTCGCCGGCGTCATCTAGGTTCCTCCGCCGGGCCTCCGGCCGGCTGCGCGCGACATTGGCGCGAGTCCCGCTGATGCGGGTCACGCGCCGTCGCTTGCGCCGCGCCGCGTATACTCGGGCCCGATGCTGACGCAGAAGGCTGCCAGGTCACCACTCCCCGCGACCGGCGCCAGACCCAAAGACGACACCATCGTGGCCTGGTTCGAGGGCAAGTTCGTGCCGCTCTCCGAGGCCCGAATTCCGGTCATGACCCACGGCTTCCTGTACGGCACAGCCACGTTCGAGGGCATCCGCGCCTACTGGAACGAGGAGCAGGAGCAGCTCCACGCGCTGAAGCTCCTCGAGCACTTCAAGCGCATGTCCCGCTCGGCGAAGGTGCTTCTCATGAAGCTGCCGATGCCGCCCGAGGAGCTCGTCGCACTGACGGTGGACCTCCTGCGTCGCAACGGGTTCCGCCAGGACTCCTATGTGCGGCCGACGCTCTACAAGTCGACCGAGGCCATCGGCGTCCGCTTGCACAACCTCGAAGAGCAGTTGCTGATCTTCGCCGTGCCATTCGGCGAGTACATCGCCATCGACCGAGGTATCAGCGCCCAGGTGGTCTCGTGGCGACGCAACAGCGACCAGGCGTTGCCCGCACGCGCCAAGATCGTCGGCGGATATGCGAACAGCGCCTTCTCGAAGACCGAGGCCGTGTTGAACGGCTACGACGAGGCGATCGTCCTGACGACCGACGGCCACGTATCCGAGGGCAGCGCCGAGAACATCTTCCTCGTCAGGGACGGCAAGCTGATAACGCCATCGGTGACCGACGACATCCTCGAAGGGATTACCCGCACCGCGCTGATGCAGCTGGCGCGCGAGGAGATGGGCATCGAGACAGTCGTTCGATCGATCGACCGCTCCGAGCTGTACGGCGCGGACGAGGTGTTCCTGTGCGGTACCGGCGCCCAGATCTCCCCGGTCGTGGAGATCGACCATCGGGCTGTCGGCACGGGCGAGGTCGGCCCAATCACGCGCCAACTGGCGACCCTCTATTTCGATGTCGTTCGCGGACGCATCCCCGCGTATAGCGACTGGCTGACGCCCATCTATTGACCGGCCGGCGCGGCCCGCGCCGACCATCCCCGAATACGGCCCGGCCCACCCAACCAGGTTCCTCCGCAGTCGGCCTCCGGCCACTGCTGCGCGCGAAGCGGTCGGCTCTGCGCCTACGGCCCAGGTCCGTCCGTCGCTTGCGGCCAGATATCCTTGTCGGCCCATGTCTGTCGAAGAGCGGGTGACGAGCCCGTTTAAGCCTGTACCCCGGCTGCCCGATCTCGCTGCCCTCGAGCACGAGATCCTGGCGCTATGGAACGACCGGCAGACTTTCAACCGCCTGCGCCGCCAGAACGCGGGCAACGAGCGCTGGTCGTTCCTGGACGGACCGATCACCGCGAACAATCCGATGGGCGTTCACCACGCATGGGGTCGCTCGTACAAGGACATCTTCCAGCGCTTCCACGCGATGCTCGGGCACGACCAGCGCTACCAGAACGGGTTCGACTGCCAGGGCCTGTGGGTCGAGGTCAACGTTGAGCGCGAGCTCGGCTTCACCAGCAAGCGCGACATCGAGGCGTACGGCATCGCCGAGTTCGTGAGCCTGTGCAAGCAGCGCGTGCTGACGTACGCGGCGATGCAGACCGAGCAGTCCATCAGGCTCGGAATGTGGATGGACTGGAACGATCCCGACGAGCTGCTCCGTCTGCGTGACCTGCTGGCCGAGGATCCATCCCAGCACGTGACCATCGAGGGACCCAATGGCCCGATCACCGACACGGTCGAGATGATCGTTGGGCGCCTGGGCATGCCTGAAACGGGCGGCTCGTATTTCACCTTCTCGAACGAGAACAACGACTTGATCTGGGGCTTCCTCGCAGAAGTCAACAAGCGCGGCTGGCTGTACAAGGGCCACGACTCCATGCCCTGGTGTGCCCGGTGCGGCACAGGCATCAGCCAGATGGAAATGAATGAGGGCTACCAGGACCGGGAGGATCCGGGCCTGACCGTGCGCATGCCGCTCGTCGATCGACCGGGGCAGTGGCTGCTCGTCTGGACCACGACGCCGTGGACGATCCCGGCCAACGTCGCCGCCGCCGTCAAGCCGGACCTCGCCTACGTCCGCGTGCGGCAGGGAGAGAACGAATACTGGGTTGGCAAGGGCGCCCTGAAGACGGCGCTCAAGGGTGACTTCAAGGTCCTCGAGGAGCGTCCCGGTGCCGATCTCGTGGGCTGGCGCTACGGCGGGCCATTCGACGACCTGCCCGCGGTGGGGTCGGCCTTCGAGGAGGGCGGTTACGAGCATCGCGTCATCGAGTGGGCCGAGGTGACGGAGGACGAGGGCACCGGCATCGTCCACATAGCGCCCGGCGCGGGAGCCGAGGACTACCACCTGGGCAAGGCACTCGGCCTGCCCGTGATCGCGCCCTTGACCGAGGATGGCCACTACCTCGCGGGGTACGACTGGCTCACCGGTCTCGACGCGCAGGGAGTCGCGGAGCGCATCGTCGCGGACCTGGAGCAACGCGGCTTCTTCTACCACCTCGAGCCGTATACCCACCGCTACCCGCATTGCTGGCGGTGCGGCACACCACTGCTCTTCCGCGTCGTGGACGAGTGGTACATCTCGAT
>CAYZEJ010000075.1:0-11650 GCA_964477545.1 uncultured Anaerolineaceae bacterium
ACCACATCAAGCGCTGCCAGGGCCCGTGCATCGAGGCCATCTCCAAGGACGCATACCGCTCGGACATCGAGCAGGTGATGCTCTTCCTCGAGGGCAAGCAGGTGCTGGTCGCCAAACGGCTGCGCCAGGACATGGCTCAGGCATCCGAGAACCTCGATTACGAGCGGGCTGCGGACATGCGCGACAAGTTGCGCGCACTCGATCGGACGATGGAGAGCCAGAAGATGGCCGCCTTTGCGAAGACCGAGCTCGACGTCCTGGGCTACGCCCGTTCGGGTGGCGGCGCGGCAGTTCAGCTGTTCGCCATCCGCGATGGGACCACGGTTGCTCGTGACGTCTTCCTGCTGGAGAACGTGGGCAATTCCTCCGATGACGAGGCTCTGTCGGCGTTCATCAAGCAGTACTACGTGGCGGCCTCATCAATACCCCCACGCGTCCTCGTGCCGAAGCTCCCCGCGGATGCCGGCGAGCTGACGACGTTCCTCGAGGCGCGCCGGGGCAAGCGCGTCGTCCTTTCGGTTCCGCAACGGGGGGAGGGCCGTGCCCTGATGGACCTCGCCGCGCGCAATGCCGACGAGACTCTCGCACGCGAGCAGGCGCGCTGGATGGCAGACGAAGGCAAGACGCTCGCGGCGCTCGAAGAGTTGGGCGGCGTTCTCGGCCTGGCCAGCCCGCCACTGCGCATCGAGTGCTACGACATCAGCACCATCCAGGGCACGAACACGGTTGGCAGCATGGTCGTGTTCGAGGAAGGCCGGCCGCGCAGCGGCGAGTACCGCCGGTTCCGAGTCAAGTCGGTGATCGGAACGGACGACTACGCCAGCCACAGGGAGGTTCTGCGGCGCCGGTTCTACCGCGCCCTGGAGGCAGAGGAGGGAGTCGCGGAAGAGCTGCGCTGGCGCCTGCCGGATCTCGTCGTCATCGATGGCGGCCTGGGCCAGGTCAACGCGGCGCGCACGGTCATGGACCAGTTCGGGCTGCACGACATGCCCGTTATCGGGCTGGCCAAGGAGCGGGAGGAGATCTTCCTGCCGGGTCTGGCGCAGCCGCTCGTGCTGCCCGCGAACTCTCAGGCGCTGTACCTGCTCCAGCGTCTCCGGGACGAGGCGCACCGTTTCGCGGTCACCTACCACCGCAAGCTACGCGCAAAGAGCCAGACCCGGTCGGTGCTCGACGAGCTTCCCGGGGTGGGGCCGGCGCGCAAGAGGGCATTGCTGAGAGTGTTCGGCTCGACCCGTCAGATGCGCTCTGCGACGGTCGACGAGATCGCCGCGGTGCCCGGCATCAGCCGAAACCTGGCGGCGTCAATCAGGTCCGCGCTCGACTAGACATTCCAGCGCATGCCCCGCCTGATCGGGGATCGCTTGTTATAGTCCCGGCCGATGCGTCGCTTCCTCCCTGCTCTCATCGTGGTCGTTGGCCTTGCCGCGTTCGCCATCGACTTCCTGCCCCTCGGCCGACCCTTCAGCGAACCGCCCGCGCCCATCGACACGCGACTGGGACTAGACCTCCAGGGTGGGCTGCGCGGCGAATACCGCGCAGTCTCCACGGAAACGTCACCGGTCAACGCGGAGACGCTGTCCGACATCCGCACGATCATCGAGAACCGCATCAACCAGTACGGCGTATCCGAGCCCATCATCCAGACACAGGGCAGCGACCGGATCATCGTGGAAATCCCGGGCGTGACGAACGAGCAGGACGTCCGCCGGCTGATCGGCTCAACGGGCCGTCTCGACTTCATCGAGGTACCGCCCGCCCGGGCCAACGAGGTGGTTGCAGGGGCGGCGATCCCGCCTGACCTCAGGGTGGTCTTCTCCGGAGACAAGATCAGATCTGCGACGCCGGGAACCGACGAGTTCGGAGCACGCGCGGTGAACTTCGTCCTCACCGATGAGGGCTCCCAGATATTTGCCCAATACACGTCTCAGCACGTAGGCGAGCAGTTCGCGATCGTGCTCGACGGCAGGGTCGTCTCAGCACCCTCGATCCGGCAGCCGATCACCGGCGGCCAGGGCCAGATCTCGGGCGGGTTCACGACGTCGGCCGAGGTCAACGAGCTCGTCACGGTGCTTCGCTACGGCGCGCTGCCGAACGCGATCGAGGAGGTCAGCTTCAGCAAGATCAGTCCGACCCTGGGCCTGAACTTCCTTCAACAGAGCATCTTCGCCAGCGCAATCGGCATCGCGATCGTGTTCTTCTTCATGCTCATCCACTACCGATTGCCAGGCCTGGTGGCGTGCATCGCGCTGATCTATTACGCCCTCGTCGTTTTCGCGATCTTCCGGCTCGTGCCGGTGACGCTGACCCTCGCCGGCGTGGCGGCATTCGTGCTCTCGGTGGGCATGGCGGTGGACGCCAACATCCTCATCTTTGAACGTACCAAGGAAGAATTGCGCGCCGGTAAGACCCTCGTGTCGGCAATCGAGGCGGGCTTCAACCGGGCCTGGAACTCGATCTTCGACTCGAACATGTCGAGCATCATCACCGCCGGCATCCTGTTCTATTTCGGCTCATCGACCATCCGTGGCTTCGCCCTCGTGCTGATCATCGGCGTGCTCGTCTCGATGTTCACCGCCATCACGCTCAGCCGCGAGCTCCTGCGCTGGTTGGTTCGCCAGCCATGGGCGCGCCGCGCGTCGTACTTCGGCGTCGGGGAGGACGAGTTCACGATCGCCACTCCGCGCGGGCGATCGCGCGAGGCCGGCGCCAATGTTTGACATAGTCGGGAAGCGCCGCTGGTTCTACGCATTCAGCCTGCTGATCATGATCCCGGGGATCATCTTCATTGTCCTGACGCCCCTGACCGGCGGGAAGGCCGGCCTCAAGTTCTCCATCGACTTCACCGGTGGCACTGTCTGGGAGGTCCATTTCCGGGACGGCACGCCTTCTCCGGCCGACGTCCAGGAGGTCATGCACGAGCAGGGCCTGCCGGGCACCGCCGCGATAACGACCACTGCCGACGTCCAGTACGTCCTCATCAGGACCATCCAGATCAGCCTGACCGAGCTCCCCAGCCCGACGCCCCAGCCAAGTGCGTCGCCGGGCTCCAGCGGCTCGCCCGCGCCGAGTGGCTCGCCCGCGCCGAGCGATACCGCCGGAGCCAGCGGCTCTCCTGCTCCCCGCTCCTCGCCAGCGGCAAGCCCAACACCCGCGCCGACCGCGACGCCCTCTGCGGCCCCATCGGCCACTCCGGTTGCTTCGGCGGCTGCTTCGCCGGGCGCCAGCCCATCGCCGTTGCCGGGTACCGGCGTCATCAATCTACCGACTGAGGGACGACTGGCGAAGCTGCGCTTCGCGCTCGAGGAGCGCTTCGGGCCCATCGACGAGGTGCGCCAGGAGGCGAGCATTGGAGCGGTCATCAGCAATGAGCTGGCACAGCAGGCGATCTTGCTGCTGATCCTGGGCTCGGCCGGGATCCTGGGTTGGGTCACGTTCCGTTTTGCCGACGTTCGCATGGGGGCCACCGCGATCGCGGCGTTGGTCCATGACGTGATCGTCGTCGTCGGCGTGTTCGCCATCCTGGGCACGTTCATCGGCCTGGAGGTCGATGCGCTGTTCGTGACGGCGATGCTGACCGTGATCGGCTTCTCGGTTCACGACACGATCGTGGTGTTCGACAGAGTCCGCGAGAACCGCATTCGCCACGCCGGCGAGCCGTTCGCCGCCATCGTCAACCACAGCCTCCTCCAGACGCTCGGACGCTCGCTCAACACATCGCTCACGACTGTCATGGTCCTCCTTGCTTTGCTGCTGTTCGGCAGCGACGCAATCCGCGCCTTCGTTTTCGCTATGGTCATCGGGATCATCTCGGGGACCTACTCATCGATCTTCAACGCGAGCGCACTGCTGGTCAGCTGGCACGAGTGGGATGAGCGTCGACGTCAGCGTCAATTCGCACCCGCCCGCCGCTAATCGCTCAAACGCCTTCCTGGAACGCGTGGGCGACCGGGTCGAGCGCGTCGGCTCTTACCTCTGCGTCGGCGTGGATCCGGATCCCGCCGCTCTTCCAGAGGGGTTCACCCGCGATGTCGCCGGGATCGAGGCGTTCAGCCGGCTGCTGATCGAGGCGGCGTCCCCGTACGCAGCGGCAATCAAGGCCAACATCAGCTTCTTCGAGGCGTTCGGCAGCGCCGGGATCGCCGCGCTCGAGCGCATTCGCGCTGCGATCCCGTCCGACGTACCGTTCATCGTTGACGCGAAGCGCGGCGACATCGGCACGACCTCCGCACGCCAGGCTGTCGCCCTCTACGACGGGCTTGGCGCCGACGCAATCACAGCGAGCCCGTACCTCGGACGCGACGCCATCGCGCCACTCCTCGAACGGAAGGATCGGTTCGTTTTCGTGCTTTGCCGGACCTCAAACGCTGGCGCAGGTGAGTTCCAGGGACTGACCGTGGATGGGAACGATCCGCTCTACCTCCACGTCGCGCGACGAGTGTCAGCATGGTCCGCAGCCGGTGATCCGGTCGGACTGGTCGTAGGCGCCACGGCACCCCCGGAGATCGCCGCGATCCGGGCCGCCGCGCCCGGACTGCCTTTCCTGGTCCCCGGACTCGGTGCACAGGGAGGCGACCTCGCTGCGGTGCTGGCTCATGGCCCGGCAACGGCTCCTCCGGGCTCGGCCGCGAAAGGCTCAGGCCTGCTGGTCAACATCTCGCGCGGAATCGCTTCGGCCGCGCTCGAATCAGCCGATCCCGGCGCGGCTCTTGCAGCTGCTGCGCGAGGTTGGGCCGACCGGTTGCGGTGCTAGACTCTAGCCATGCCGTTCATTGGCGACATCGGTATTCCCGGCCTGCTAATCATCTTGGTAATCGCGCTGCTCGTCCTTGGCCCGGGCAAGCTGCCCGAGGTTGGGAATGCGCTCGGACGTGGCCTGCGTGAATTTCGGCGGGCCACTGACCTGAGCAGCGAACCTCAAGCAGCGGCCGCGAGTCGAGGTCACGCATCGGCCGTCCCGACAGAGACTACCGAGCAGAAGATTGCGCGTTTGGAGCAGGAACGCGACGACCTCGCGGCAACGCTCCGCGCGTCCGAAGCTGCGAAGTCCGTACGGACTGACGAGGGCTCGACCGCGTCCTGACGGTCCGCCGCAAGACGGGTGAGACCGCCATGAAAACCGACCCGAGCGTCGACGGCGATATCCCTATACCTTCGGTCGGGCAGGCCGTCCCTCCGGATGACCCGCCGCCGGGTTCGGGTGTCATGACACTCGTTGAGCATCTCACTGAACTACGAAATCGGATAATCAAGTCCGTCCTTGCAGTCGCCATCGGTTCGGTGGCTGGTTTCTACTTCAACCGTCAGATTCGCGACTTTCTTTTGTTACCTCTACCCGGCCACCAGGTGCAGGTGCTCAATCCGGGAGACGCGTTCTCAATCACCCTTCGCATCGGGATCATCAGCGGAGTGATCTTGGCCATGCCGGTAATCCTCTACCAGGTATGGGGTTTCGTTGCACCTGGTTTGACGCCCCAAGAGCGGCGTGCCTTTCGTCTCTGGATCCCTGTGTCCTTAGTCTTCTTCGGGATCGGTGTCCTGCTCGCTTGGTTTGTTCTTCCTATCGCCGTTAGCTTCCTGCTCAGCTTTACAGATGAATCACTTCGGGCAAACCTGGCAGCGGGTCCCTATTTCGATTTCGTGGGAACGCTCTTTCTGGGGTTCGGAGTGGCGATGCAGTACCCAGTCGTTCTCTATGGTCTGGCCAGGGTCGGCATCGTGTCATCCGCACAACTGAGAGCGTGGCGACGCTACGTCATCCTCATCGTCTTTATCGTTGCGACCGCGCTAACTCCACCCGACGCCTTCTCGGATCTCATGCTGGGGGCGGTGATGTACGGCTTGTACGAATTGACCATTTTGGCGATCCGGCGTGGCGGACACTGAGGGACAGGATGGGCGACGTAGGGGCAGCCACAGCCAAGCAGGGTGCAGGACACCAACCGCGTGCCCACGTCGCGATCATCAGCGGCCTCTCCGGCGCGGGCAAGACCGCCGCCAGCAAGCTGCTCGAGGACGTGGGCTATCGCGTGGTCGACAACCTGCCCGCCGAGCTTCTGCGCAACCTCGCCCAGCTCGTGGCACGCGAGCCGGCGAACTACGAGCGACTGGCACTGGTCCTCGACGCGCGCACCGCGGACGCGCCGGTGGCCTTCCAGCAGGCGGTCAACGCCCTCGAGGCACGAGGGATCACGCCGCAGGTCTTCTTTCTGGAGGCCCGCGACGATGTCCTGATCCGTCGCTTCAGCGAGACACGCCACAGGCATCCCCTGGACAGCAACGACATCGGCGTGGCTGCCTCAATCGCTCGCGAACGTGAACTGCTCGCAGAGATCCGCGCAGAGGCGGATGTGATCATCGATACCTCGGATCTTTCCGGCCGGCAACTGCGCGAGCGGCTGCACGGTGCCTTGGAGGACCCGCCCGGCGCTACTGGGACGGCCATCCACATCGTCAGCTTCGGCTACAAGAACGGAGTCCCGCTCGAAGCCGACGTCGTTTTCGACTGCCGGTTCATGGAGAACCCCTTCTACATCGACCGCCTCCGCCCCCTGAACGGACGCGATGAGCCAGTACGCGAGTTCGTGCTCGGTCAGCCCATCACGCGGCGATTCCTCGACACGGTCGAGGAGTTCCTCGAAAACGCCCTGCCCGGCTACGAGGCGGAGGGCAAGGGCAGGCTGACCGTGGCCTTCGGTTGCACCGGCGGCCAGCACCGCTCGATCGCCATTGCCGAGGAGATCGCAAAGCGCATGCGGCGACGCGGCCACGAGCCAGTCAGCGTCTGGCACCGCGAGCTGGAGCGCGAGTGACCGCGGGAAACGACGACCGCCGACCCGGCCTCGATCGTCGACGTCCACAGGCTTCCGAGCCGCGGCGCAGTGACCTGCGCGCACAGATCCGTCGCTGGCTCCGACCCGGCATCGGTCTCAAGCGTTGGTTGGTCGTCGTGTTCCTGGGCGAGCTCCTGCTTGCGTTGGGAGGGGCGATCCTGCTGCGCTCGATGTTCCGCGATGCGGGGAGCAGCCAGCCTCCGAACGGCATCACAGATGCCCTGACGCTCGCGTTCCTGCCCGAGCAGTTGCGACTCGCGGTCCTGTTCCTGCTCGGCGTGTCGCTCTTCGGGTATGGCTGGTGGCGGCTGCTCAAGGTTCTCATCGAGCCCTACCAGGTCCGCCAGGAGCCGCTCGCTGAGCTGCTCTACCAGCGTCGGCTGAGAGCGCGAGGTCCGAACATCGTGGCTATCGGCGGCGGGACTGGGCTGTCGATGCTGCTGCGCGGCCTGAAGGAGCTGACCAGCAACATCACCGCTGTCGTGACGGTGGCCGATGACGGTGGGTCATCCGGCAAGCTGCGAAGCGAGTTTGGCCTGCCGCCGATGGGCGATATTCGCAACTGCATTGAGGCGCTTGCCGACGCCGAGCCGGCGATGACCCGGCTGCTCCACTACAGGTTCCTGCCTGGTGCCTTTCCAGGCTCCGAGTCGCCCGTCGTCGACGAGACCACTCCGTTCGCCGGCCATGCCTTCGGGAATCTGCTGATCGCGGCCCTCACAGACATCACGGGCGACTTCGAGGAGGCCGTGCGCCAGTCCAATCGCGTCCTGGCCGTGCGCGGCAATGTCGTGCCCGTGGCGGGCCGGCCGATCACACTGCATGCCGAGCTCGAGGACGGATCGACCCTCGACGGCCAGTCGGTGATTGCCCGTGCGCGCGGCATCAGGCGGGTCTGGATCACCCCCTCCGACATCCGCCCGGCAGCAGAGGCACTCTCCGCGATAGCCAACGCAGACCTGGTTGTCATCGGCCCCGGCAGCCTGTACACGAGCCTCTTGCCGCCACTACTCGTCCCGGGCATCCGCGAGGCCCTGGTCAAGACGAGCGCGCCGCGCCTCTTCGTGTGCAATGTGGCCACGCAGGTCGGTGAGACCGAGGGATACACACTCTCGGCGCACCTTGCCGCGCTCGCCACCCACGACCTTGCGGACGTCATCGATGCCGTGCTCGTCAACGGCAACCTCCAGGCCCGTGAGCCGGCCAACTATTCCGCCGCGCCGGTGCGCGTCGACGTTGCGCTGTCCGAGCCGAACGGCCCGGCCCTGTTCACCCGGGACGTGGTCGACGACGGCAATGCCCACCGCCACGATCCGCTCAAGCTGGCGACGACGATCTTCGAGCTGTACGACGACCGAGTCGTGAAGCGCCGCCACGAGAGCAGGGTCGCCTGATGGCACAGGACCTCGTCGCCGCACTCTGGGCCGAGCTCGCCGCGATCGAGCCTGCCCGAAAGTGCTGCCGCGCCGCGGAACGCGCTGGCCTTGGAGCGGAGGCGCGGGGGAGGGCGCGGACGCCCGCGATCGGTCGACTGGCCGTGCGTCTCAAGGACGAGGGTGGCCCGGACGTTTTCGATTGGGGTGAGTCCGCGGCGCATTGCCGGTCTGCGCACCTGCGCGGCCTGCTGCTCGCACACGGATCGCTCAGCATCTCCGCGGCGGGCACCCATCTCGAGCTCGTCGTTCCTGCGTCGGCACTGGAGGCGACCACAGCGCGAGTCGCGGCGCTCGGGTTCCCAGCGGGCGCCCGCACGCGACGCGGCCGCGGCGTGCTCACCTGGAAGGAGGCTGAGGCGATCATCGGGCTGCTCAGACGCCTCGGGTCGTCTGCCGCGGCAATGGAGATAGAGACGAGACTGCTTGGGCGCTCCCTGCGCGGCCACATGAACCGGGTCGTGAACGCGGAGAGCGCAAACGTTCGCCGCTCTGTAGAGGCTGCGCACCGTCAGATCTCATACATCGAAGAACTCGAACGGCAAGACCTGCTGCGGCGCCTCTCTCGCCGTACGAAGCGAGTCGTGGCGGCGCGCCGACGTTCTCCTGAGGCCACGTTTGGCGAGCTGGCTGCTGCTGTCGGCCTGTCGCGCGGCCAGGTTCAGCGCGCCTTCTACGAGGTCGAAAGCGTTGTCTTGCACCAGGCTGACGGGGCATGACCGGCGCCGCCCGGCCTGTGATCGTCGTCGCCAACTGGAAGATGAACACGACTCCACTGGACGCGGCAATGCTCGCCAACGACATGGCGGCGGCCATGGACGTGGCTTCGGTCACCCGAGTGATCTGCCCACCGTTCGTATGCCTGGAGAGCGTCGTGCGGGCCCTGGCCGACACGGACGTGGCCGTCGGCGTCCAGAACGTCCACGCCGAACCCTTCGGTGCCTACACCGGGGAGGTATCGGCGCCGATGGTCGCAATGCTCGCGAGCTGGTGCATCGTCGGTCACAGCGAACGGCGGCGTGATCAGGGCGAGGATGACGCGCTGATCGGCAGAAAGCTGCTGCGCTGCGTGGAGTTCGGGCTTCGGCCGATCCTGTGCGTGGGCGAGCAGCTCGACGACAGGCAGGCAGGCAAGGCCGAGCAGACGGTGCGCCGCCAACTGGAGCGGACGATGACTGAGATACAGCGCGTCGGGGCCGCGCTGCCCGACGATCTCGTGATTGCTTACGAGCCGGTGTGGGCGATCGGCACCGGTCTAACGGCGCGCGGCAGCGACGCGTCGGCGATGGCCCAGCTCATTCGCCGTGCGCTCGCTGAAGGAGGGATCGCCAATGAAGCCGCGGACGTGCCCATCCTGTATGGCGGCAGCGTCACGAGCGCAGCCATCGACGAGTTCCTGGCCGAATCAGACCTGGATGGCGCCCTTGTCGGCGGCGCCAGCCTGAAGGTGGACGAGATGGCTGGGATAGTCGCGCGGGCGGGCCTGACCGCCGCGGCACGCGCCACGCGCGAGTCCTAGACAACCGTCTTGACCGGTCCGATCGCCCGGCCGCGGCCGCTCGTGCTGGTCGTGCTCGACGGCTTCGGCATCGGTCCCCGGCCCGCGGACGACACCATTGCCCAGGCACGGATGCCCGAATGGCGACGACTGCTGGCCGAATGGCCGCATTCCCAGCTCGAGGCATCGGGCGAGGCCGTCGGCCTACCGGCGGGCCAGATGGGCAACAGCGAAGTCGGACATCTGAACCTAGGATGCGGTCGACCGGTCTTGCAGGACCTGCCGCGCATCGACACCGCGATCGCCGACGGATCCTTCTACTCGAACCCGGCGCTGGACGCGGCCGCCGAACGCGCAGCGCCGGGTAGCCGACTGCACCTCGTGGGGCTTATCGGACCCGGTGGCGTGCACTCGGTCGACAGACATGCCGTCGAGATCGCCCGGCTCGCTCACCGCGCAGGCGCCACCGACGTAGTCATCCACGGCCTGCTCGATGGCCGCGATACGCCACCTCGGTCGGCCGCCGAGTTCGTGCCGGATTTCGAGGCTCGCCTGGCAAGCGCACACCCGGCAGCTCGAATCGCCACTCTTGGCGGTCGGTACTACGCGATGGATCGCGACAGGCGTTGGGACCGGACGCTGCGGGGATACGAGGCAATCGTCTATGGCACAGGCCTCACTGCTGGGTCGGCGATCGACGCGGTCCTCGACGGCTACGCGCGCAACGAGGGCGACGAGTTCGTACAGCCGACGGTGATCGAAGGAGTGGACGGCAGGGTCCGCGACGGAGACGTCGTGGTGATTTTCAATTTCCGCGCAGACCGAGCTCGCCAGCTGACGCACGCCCTGGTCGACGGCGACGATTTCGACGGGACAGCATTCGATCGTGGCAGGCGTCCACGAGACCTCACCGTGGTGACGATGACCGAATACGAGGCCGGCCTGCCCGTGCTGGTTGCCTTTCCGTCCGAAACGGTCACCAGCCTCGCCGAGATGTTCTCCAACCTCGGCTGGCGGCAATTCCATGTCGCCGAGACCGAGAAATATGCCCACGTCACGTACTTCTTCAACGGCGGTGTCGAGGCGCCGTTCCCCGGCGAAGACCGCCTGCTGGTCCCTAGTCCCCAGGTGGCAACGTACGACCTAATGCCCGAGATGAGCGCCGACGGAGTGACAACCGCGCTCGTCGACGCGATCGAGTCCGGGCGCTACGACTTCATCGTCGCCAACTACGCCAACGCAGACATGGTTGGCCACTCGGGTATGTGGGAACAGACCATCGAGGCTCTCGAGTTCCTCGACGGCTGCCTGGGTCGCGCTGCACGGGCCTCGGCCGCTATGGACGGTCTGCTGTGCATCACCGCTGACCACGGCAACGCCGATGAGATGCGCGACTCCAATGGCAATCCAATGACCGCGCACTCGCTGAACCCCGTGCCAATCGTCCTCGTGGGCGGGCAGGCCCGCGGCCGCCACATGCGCAACGGCGTCCTGGCTGACGTTGCACCGACCCTGCTCGAGATCCTCGGCGTACCCGTGGCCGAAGGGATGACCGGCCGGTCGCTGCTGCTCGACTAGCGCCTCTCCGCGGTCCGGGGGCGCCGGCTATTAATTCCTTGGTCTGCGCAGTCGCCCTTCGGGCGCTGCTGCGCGGTCGGCGACACCCCTCGCGTGGTCGCGAGTGCCTGTCGCCTCCCTTGCTATATCCTCCGGGCCGTGGAAAACATCCTTCTGATCGGCCAGATGCTCGTCAGCATCGCCTTGATGGCTTCTGTCCTGATGCAGGCGCGAGGCGCCGGCCTGGGCGCCACCTTCGGCGGTGACTCATCCGTCTATCGCAGCCGGCGCGGCATCGAGAAGCGCCTCTTCCAGTTCACGGTCGTGCT
>CAYZEJ010000076.1:0-11583 GCA_964477545.1 uncultured Anaerolineaceae bacterium
CGCCCACTACCTGGAGCAGGACGACTGGGATGCAGACGTAAGCAAGTTCGGCATCGACATCTGGATGACTACGAAGGCGATCACAGGTGGCTTCGCCGTGTGCCAGACCCGACTCGGCGCAAAGGTCCACGACCCCAAGGATCCCGGGGCAGATCTCGGGCCGATGTTCAGCCAAGTGGTCAGCACACTGCTCCGCCTGACTGACGTGCACGCCGACCGCTGGCTCGAAGTCGCGACGTCGCACGACATCCCCGTCTACGGGTTCGAGCGGATCATCGATCCACCGCCTCTGGAGGTGAACGCCCATCGCCTGCTCGACGAGTTCGCCAAGGGCGCTCTGACCCTGAGCGAGATCTGGGCGACGGCGCTGGCTCCGGAGAATCTCGCCGCCGTCCAGAGGCTCGCTGCCGACGCCGGTCGCGCCGCCGGGGAAGCCGGTCGCGCCGACAAGCCAAAGCCGGTCGAGGAGAGCGGTTTCAACTTCCCCGACGAGGTCTGGGCACGAGTCATCTACGACGTCGCCGTCGCGCACCACCAGCGCCTGGTGCCGATCGACAAGCTGGTGGCGTCGCTCATCCCTCTCTACTTCGGCCGTGTCGCGAGCCTAATCATCGAGACGCGCGATCTGACGACCGATCAGGCAGAGGCGTTCGTGGAGCGCCAGGCGCGCGCGTTCGAGATGGCCAAGCCCTACCTCGTGGAGCGCTGGTCGACGGCGGCGGTTCCCGAGCGGTCAGCGGCGGCGGCCACGTGAGCGGCACGGTCCAATTGCCTGAACGAATTCTCCTGCCGCTCGCGAACCCTCGAACAGCCGCCGACCTCGTTCGAATAGGCGCTGCGTTGATCAGGCAGGGAGGGTCCCTCACAGCGCTTGGGATCGTGGAGGTGCCAGAGGGCATGCCGCTGTCTGAGGGCGCCACCCGTGCACGGCAGGCGCGCCGGCTGCTCCAACGGGTGCTCGACTTCGCGCCGGTCGGCGTCGAGCTGCGCACCGTCGTGCGCATCGGGCGGCGCGCGGCGGAGGGCATCATCGAGCTCGCGGCCGAGGATGAGTCGGACTTGATCATCTTCGGTTGGGGCGGACGCCCAGGCGGCAAGCGCGGCGCCGAGGCCGTCTTCTCGCCGACCATCGACGAGGTCGTACGCGATTCTCCGTGCAACATCGCCGTCGTGAAGCAGCGCGGCTTCAAGAACGTCCAGCGCATCCTCACTCCCGTACGCGGCGGTCCGCACGCCGAGCTGGCACTCGCCTACGCGTCTGCTCTGGGCCGCTACTTCGAGGCAGCCGTGGACGTGATGCATGTCGTCCCACCGGATATCAACCCGCAGGTGCGCTCCCAGGCCGAGCGCGCTCTGGCCACCTTCGTCCAGCAACATGGCGGCGACCCAGCACGACCTCTGTTGGTAGACGGCCACAACATCGGCGGGGCCATCATCCGTCAGGCGGACGAGGCGCAGTTGGTGGTGATGGGCGCCTCGGCAATGACGCCGACCGACGTCGCCCAGGCGGAAGGCGCGCTGTTCGGCGCCCTGCCCGAATCGATCGCCCAGCAGGCGAAGCCGACCGTCATCGTCGTCAAGACACGCGAGTCCCTGGTCCGCGCCTCGTTCGAGCAGCGCGCGGACCAGGCCGAGACGCTCGAGGCCGCCGATCGCGCGGCCGAGGCAGGGCGGAGCATCCCCGCGCGGGTCGAGCGCTGGTTCGCCGAATCGAACTACCACCACAACGAGTTCTCCGACATCGGCCGATTGGTGGCGATCAAGGAGCGCCGCGGCCTGACAATCAGCGCGGTCCTGCCAACGCTCAACGAGGCGGCCACGATCGGGCCCATCGTCCGCGCTGCCCGCCTGGAGTTGATGGAGCGCTTCAATCTCCTCGACGAGCTCGTGGTCGTCGATTCGGAATCGGAGGACGAAACGCGGTCAATCGCCGAGGCGGAGGGCGCCCGGGTTGTACTTCACTCGGACATCCTGCCCCGCTACGGCAGCTACAAGGGCAAGGGCGAGGCACTCTGGAAGAGCCTTTACGAGACGCACGGCGACCTGATCGCCTGGTCGGATACAGACATCGTCGACTGGCACCCGCGCTTTCTGTATGGGACCCTCGGCCCGCTGCTGGCGGAGCCACGCTTCGGGTACGTCAAGGCCTACTACCAGCGCCCGATCGTCGAGGATGGGCTGCTCAAGGAAGGCGGCGGAGGACGCGTCACGGAGCTCGTGGCACGGCCGCTGATCAACCTCTTCTTTCCCGAGCTGTCCGGCTATATCCAGCCACTGGCGGGCGAATACGCGGGTCGGCGGGTCGACCTGGAGCAGATCCCGTTCTTCACGGGCTACGCGGTCGAAATCGGCCACCTGATCGACCTCGTCGAGCGATTCGGGCTGAATGGCTTCGGCCAGGTCGATCTCGATTTCCGGGTGCATCGCAACCAGGAGCTCGAGGGCCTGTCGCGGATGAGCTTCGTGATCCTCCAGGCCGTAATGAAGCGGCTCGAGGAGCGGCGCAAGGCCCGGCTCTTCGCCGAGCTCGGCTCGACCATGAAGCTGCCCCGGTCCGGTCCCGGCAAGCTCTCGCTCGAGGTGATCGAGCTCGCTGACCAGGAGCGGCCGCCGATGATCCGCATCCCCGAGTACGTCGAACGCCGTGCAGCGGTCGCGACGCCCGCCTGACGAACAGCTTGCGCGTCCTCGTCGCTCCCGATTCGTTCAAGGGCTCGCTCGATCCAACCGCGGTCGCGCAGGCGCTCGCTGCCGGATGGCGACGCGCCCGGCCGACTGACGAGGTTCGCCTCATCCCGCTTGCGGACGGCGGCGAAGGGACGCTCGAGGCGATCAAGGCTTCCGGTACGGACTGGATCGAGCTGCCCGTCCACGCGCGTGATCCTCTCGGACGGCCACTGCCAACGCGGTTCCTGCGCCGCGACGAGGCCGGGATCGTCGAGCTGGCCTCGGCCTCCGGGCTCTCGCGGGTAGCACCTGAGGAACGCGACCCGATGGCCGCGTCCACGTTTGGTACGGGCCAGGTTCTGGCGGCCGCTATCGGGCTGGGGGTGCGAAAGGTCGTGCTCGGGCTCGGTGGCAGCGCCACGACGGACGGCGGCTCGGGCCTGCTCACTGCCCTCGGTGCCCGTTTCCTCGACGAGCGCGGCGCGGATCTCGCTGGTGGCGGCGCGCCCTTGAGCCGGCTCGCCAGGGTCGATCTGGACGACGTTTCGCCAATACTCACAGAGGTGCACCTGACCGTCGCCTCGGACGTAACGAACGCGCTCCTGGGCGAGCGCGGGGCTGCCTCGACCTACGGGCCGCAGAAGGGCGCCAACGAACAGCAGGTCGCCGAGCTCGAGACCAACCTGGCCCACTACGCGGACTTGCTCGAGGCAGCTTCCGGGCGCTCGATCCGCGATGTCCCCGGTGCCGGCGCGGCCGGCGGAACGACCGCGGGCCTGCTCGCCATCGCCGACCGCTTCGCCTCATTCGAGATCCGGCCGGGCGTGGAGGTGGTCATGGAGCTGACCGGTTTCGACGACGCGCTCGCCACCTGCGACCTCGTGCTGACCGGCGAGGGCCGGATCGACGAGCAGACCGGTTTCGGCAAGACGGCGATGGGAGTCGCCCAGCGCGCGAAAGACGCGGGAGTCGCGTGCATCAGCTTCGGCGGCGGGGCAACGCCGGAGGGCATCACGGCGCTGGCCGCTCTCGGTGCCATTGTGGTGCCGGTCGTCGAACAGCCCATGAACATTGAGGAGGCGATGGCCGCCGGTATTCCGCCGCTCATGCGCGCGGCGGAGCGCGCAGCGCGCCTGGTATCGCTGGCCAGATGAAGGCAGCCGTCAAGAAGCCGGCGAAGCGGCGCAAGGTCGACCCGGTGCGCGCGTGGGTCAGCCGCCTCACTCGGTATCGGCCCGGGCTCATGGATGACACGCTCACCGCGCTGCGCACGATGTACGGCAAGCCGGAGTGGCGGCGCGTATACGACCCAACCAGCGAGCTGATCCTGACGATGCTGTCCGCGAACAGTGCCGATATCAACGCCGAGATGGCGTTCGACGCACTGTGCCGCCACTGGCCGCCGCAGTCAGACGTGGACAGAGCGGGCGGAGGCGCCGGGTTTCGCCCCGGCTGGGGAGGCGTGGGCATCGAGGAGAGCGGGGCCGACTGGTCGGTGGTCGCGGACGCACCCATCGATGAGCTGATCAACGTCATCCGCCCCGGCGGTCTGGCCCCCACGAAGGCGCCTCGCATCCAGGCTGTGCTGCGACGGATTTTCGAGGAGCGCGGTGACTTCTCGCTCGAGTTCCTGGGCGCGATGGCGCCGCAGGAAGCCCTGGAGTGGCTGACATCAGTCCCCGGGATCGGGCGCAAGACAGCTTCCGTCGTCCTGCTGTTCGCTTTCGGAATGCCGCTGATGCCGGTCGACCGACACGTCGAGCGTGTGAGCAAACGGATCGGCCTGATCCCGCCGAGGGCCACCGCGGAGCAGGCGCACGACTATCTCCAGGCGCTGCTCGACGATGAGAACGTCCACGAAGCGCACGTGAACCTGATTACCCACGGGCGCCAAACGTGTCACGCCCTGCGGCCGGAGCACGATCGTTGCGCGATCGCCGATCGCTGCCGCTTCTACATCCCGAGGGCGCCCTAAACAGCTACGCGGCGGGCGACTCCGGGCGCGATCTGGCCAGCATCCTGACCCGAGGCATCACTGCCCTGATCGCGAATCTCAGCTCCCCCGCGATCACCCAGCCCAGGAAGCCAACGAGGATCGCATTCCGAACGTTTATCGCGATGACCGTGTACGCCTCCTGGTTGAGCAGTTGCTGATAGTTGAGGGGATAGACGAACGTCGTCAGTAGACAGGCCACCCAGAAGAGCAGCGCCTTGGGCCTATCCACCAGAGCGACGAAAGGAACGACCCAGAACAGGTACTGCGGCGACAGAATTCGCGAGGAGACCAGCACCAGCGCGAGGGCGGCGAGCAGATAGGTCACCTGGCTCGTCCGCTTGAGTCGTCCGACTTCGAGCCGATCCGCCTTGAATCGCTGCCAGATCGCCAGGCCGAGTGCGAGGACCGCCACGCCAGTGAGCACGGTCCAGAGCGATCCCAGGATCGGTATGAGAGGCGAGTCGACTTGCCACGTCCCGAACCCGTGGAACACGCGAGCACTTGGCCCTCCGAGCACGCTCGCCAGTAGGGCCATGCCACCCGGGACACTTTCGATCTGGACGCCGCGTGTCGTTGCGTACTCGATATACGAGAAGGCTCCGCGTCCGGCAATCAGCACGAAAGGGGCTGCGAGGGCCACCGCAGTAACGACACACACGCCCGCCAAGACGAGCGCCGGTCGTAGCCCCCGGTCACGGATCTGTCCGAGCATCAGGGCCGGGAGCATGGCCAAGGGATACAGCTTGGCGATGACGGCCGTGCCCAGCGCCACTCCTGACGCTGCGCTCTGGTAGCGCGCCGCGAACATCACCCCGGCCACAGTCAAAAGAACTGGAACGGGTTCATAGCGCCACACGACAACCGGAGCCAGGGTCAACGTGAGCAGTCCATAGATGATGCCGCTTCGGAGCCATGACTCGGAGGACCACCCGCGCCGGGCCAGCCACACGACTCCCAGGCCGGTCGCAACTACCAACAAGACGTTCTCGGAGAACAGAAGGCGGAGATACGTTTCATACGAGGCCGTGCCGCCCGGCAGGAAATACGGCAGCAGCACTGGCAGGAGGGAAACCGGCGGATACTCGAACGGGAAGTCACGCCATGGGATCATGCCCTGGCTGACCTGACCGGCGATCTTGTAGTAATAGCCTGGGTCGCCGGCAGATGTTCGAAGCCCGTCGGCAAGGACCAGCCAGATCGTGAAGGCGCCAATCACCGCCTCCGGCCATAGGCGAGCGATTCGCCGAATCAGGGGCAACCAATCGCGCAAATGGAATCCTCCGCGAGTGTGCCCGCAGCGCTAGTCATCCTGGCCGCGCTGGACACGTGCTGCGACCCGAGGAGTGGCTGAACTCTACGCGAGCATCAGGCCCAGGCCCATGTTGCCAGATGCCGCTAGATTTCTAGTCGCTTGCAGCTCGGCATCGGGCTGCTGACGAATGGAGGGGCTCATGCCGCCCTTTGGGGATCTGGTCGACGGCTTCCTCAGGAACGAGTTCGAGACGTCCCCGGTGACTGCGACGACGCTGGGCATGACCGACTACGACGACCGGCTCGATGACCTCTCGGCGGCAGCGTTCCAGAAGCGCGACTCGGACGCCGACGAATGGTTGCGCCGCTTCGAGGGGGCCGGCGCAGATCTCAGCGCGGACGACGAGATCGACCGGCAGCTGGCCATCGCGACGCTGCGCGGACGGCTGATCCACGCCGACTGGCAGGTCTGGAAGCGCGACCCGACCGTGTACTCCGGCCCAATCCTGAACGGGCTCTTCTACCTGTTCCTGAACCGCCTGCGCCCCACGCCGGATCTCGTCGATGCTGCCGTGTCGCGCCTGGAGCAGGTGCCGGCTGCCCTGGATCACGCCAGGGCCAACCTGGACCCGGCGCTGGCCCATCGGCTGATCGTGGAGCGCGGCATGCGGTCTGCCAAGGCCGGCGCGGGCTACGTCCGTTCGATGATCGCCGAGGAAGCGGATACCGACTCACAGCGCGACCGTCTGCGCGCCGCGGGTGCCACGGCAGGAGACGCACTCGACTCGTTCGCCGGACATCTCCAGACGTTGGCCGACCAGGCGACCGGCGACTGGGCCTATGGCGCCGAGCGTTACAGCCGCCAGCTCCAGGAACGTGAGCGCCTCGACTTTGACGCGTCGTCGCTGCGCGACCTGGGCAGGGCGGAGTACGACAGGCTCGACGCCGAGATGCAGGGCCTGGCGCGCGAGATCAATGGCACCAGCGACTGGGGAGCGGTCCTGCACGAGGCGAACGAGGACCACCCGCGGACCGAGGAAGAGATGCGCCGCGCGTATGCGGACTGGACCGAGCGATCGCGCCGGTTCCTGGCCGAAACAGGCCTCGTGACGTTGCCAGACGGAGAGACGTGCTCGGTCGAGCCCGCGCCGATCTTCACGCGGCCACTCTTCGCTGTCGCGTCGTACAGCGGACCGCCGGCATTCTCAGATCGGCGCGCGGGCCACTTCTTCGTCCCCATTGCGCCTGAGGGCACGAGCGAGGATGAGATCCAGAAGCGGCTCGCGTCGAACTCGTTCGGGTCCATCCCGACGACGGCGGTTCACGAAGCTTACCCGGGTCATCACTGGCACATCACGTGGAGCAAGATCCACGCGCCGCGCATGCGGCTTGTCCTCGGCACGTCGTATTTCAGCGAGGGTTGGGCCCTCTACGCGGAGCGCGTCATGCGTGAGCGCGGCTTCTTCACGGAACCAGTCCAGGAGCTGTATCACCTGGAGGCGACCATCTTCCGCGCGGCCCGCATCGTCGTCGATACCAGCCTGCACATGGGCGAGATGACCTACGACGAGGCGGTCGAGTTCATGATGGCGAAGACATCGCTGACTGAGCCGACTGCTCGCGCGGAGGTTGGCCGCTATTGCTCGTGGCCCACCCAGGCATCGTCGTATCTGACCGGCTGCGTGGAGATCCTGCGCATCCGCGACCGCTACCTCGCGGCCCGAGGAGTCGCCTCACAGCCGCGGTCTGAGATTCCGATCGACGCGCTGCGCGACTTCCACGACAAGCTGTGTGGCAGCGGCCGGCTCCCCGTGGGACTCGCCGAAGAGGCGGTGATGGCGGAGTTCGCGCGCTAGCCAAGGGCGGCCGATATATAGCTGCAAGCCCGCATTAGCCGTGCGGAATGGGTTGCCGCGGCCGCGAGCCCTAGAGTCGTCTTCTAAAGCGAACCAATCACATGCGAAGCGTCTGGTGACGGGACGCTACCGCATCGATATTTTGCACGGCCCGGGCCCCCTCCCCGGGCCGTGCACGTTTTTCCGGATACTTTTCTAGCTGGCTTTCCTCAGCGGCTGAGCATGAGCGCCAGGCCGGTGGCAAAGCTGAGCACTCCCAGCACAACGACCGCAAGCAGTGCCACAGGCCGATCCGCCTTCCAGGTTTCGAGCGCCGTAGCGGCAAGTGATAAGGCGGGTGTCGCGATGATCGCCACCACGCCCAGAAACGCGGCTCGACCGGCGAGGTCACTTCCAAGCACGTCCAGCACGATCGCGCTCAGGAATAGTGCCATCGCAAACGCAGCGCCTCTCTGGAGAGCCCTTATCGTCCAACCTGTGGGCGCCGTCACGCGGACACGAACCTGAGCAGCATCTGCACCGCGAAAACGACCGCGATGATGACGAACAGCGCGCTCAGGACCTCGCGCCGAACCGTGCGAGAGAACCGCGCCCCAACCCCGCCCCCGACCAGGACCCCGGCGACTACAGCCGCAGCGAGTAGCCCATCGATCTGGCCCCTGCTCAGATACGCGAGAGCTCCTGCGGCGCCCGTCGCGCCGAGCATGTACGTGCTGGTGGCCGTTGCGACCCTGATCGGGACCCCCATGAGGACGTTCAATGTCGGAACGTTGACGATCCCACCGCCGACACCCAACAGTCCCGAGATCCCTCCGGCGAAGATCGACACGACGGCGCCAATTCCGACGTTTCGCGCGCGGTACTCGACTGTCTCCCCGGTCGTTGGCTCGACGTAACCGGCGTCGATATCGAACGTTGCCGGCTCGCCTACGATCTCTGCCGGTGGCCGCGCGCGGGCCCGCAGCATTTGGAAAGCCACGATCGCGAGAACCACGGCGAACATCCCGCTCAGGATCCGCGCGTCCAAGAGACCCGCGACGTAGCCGCCGCCGATGCCGCCGGCCGCAGTGGCGACGAGCAGCGTCAATCCGAGCCGTCTGTTGACCAGGCCCGCCTTCAGGTAGGACGCGGATCCCGCGGTCGAGACTCCGATCACGCCGAGCAGGCTAACGCCAATCGCGGTATGCACCTCGACTCCGAGGGCCACCAGCAGCGGAACGATGATCAGGCCGCCGCCGACCCCGACCAGCGCCCCGAACGCCCCCGCTCCGATGGCGGCCGCGAAAGCAATCAATTCGAGGCCGATCACGTGCGCCGATTATCGGCCGCTACGATCGGCGACGTGGCAGAGCAGAAGCAGGGACCGCTCGCGGACGTTCGTGTGCTCGAACTGTCGACCGTGCTCGCCGGCCCGTACTGCTCGATGGTCCTGGCCGACCTCGGGGCGCAGGTGATCAAAGTCGAGCCGCCGGAGGGCGATGCCACCAGGGGATACGGCCCGCCCTGGGTGGGCACGGGCGACGAGCGCGTCGCCGCCTACTTTCTCTCGGTCAACCGCAACAAGCGCAGCCTCCGCCTGGACCTGCGCCGGCCCGAAGGCGTGGAG
Organism: uncultured Anaerolineaceae bacterium; assembly: GCA_964477545.1. Classification (GTDB taxonomy): domain Bacteria; phylum Chloroflexota; class Limnocylindria; order Limnocylindrales; family CSP1-4; genus JALYGJ01. Next base: position 9,377 of record CAYZEJ010000076.1, read on the forward strand.
GTGCTGTGGCAGCTGATCGATCGATCTGACGTCCTCATCGAGAACTTCAGGCCGGGCGGTCTAACCCGGGCAGGCATCGACGAAGCCCGCCTCCGAGAAGTCAATCCGCGGCTCGTCCACCTGTCGATCACCGGCTACGGCCCCGATGGCCCGGACGCCGGCAAGCCCGGCTACGACTTCATCGCCCAGGCCGTGGGCGGGTTGATGGCCGTCACGGGGTTCAGCGAGGAGGACGGCGGTCAGCCCACCAAAGTGGGCGTGGCCATAACCGACATCGTCACCGGGCTGCTGGGGACGGTCGGGATCCTCGCCGCACTGCGGTCCGGTATCGGGCAGCGTATAGACGTTTCGCTGCTCGAATCGACCCTCGCGATGCTCATCAACCAGGCCCAGAACACCTTCGTCGATGGGCGCTCTGCGGCGCGGCGCGGAAACGCCCACCCGAACATCGTGCCCTACGAAACGTTCGCCACCGCCGACGGCGAGATCGCCGTGGCCGTGGGTAGCGAGCGTCAGTGGCCGCGGCTCTGCCACGCCCTCGGCCTCGACCATCTCACGAGCGACGCCCGTTTCGCCGACAACGACGCGCGGGTGCGCAATCGCGTGGAGTTGCGGCCAATGCTTGCCAATCGCTTCGTGACGGCACCGTCGGCCGACTGGCTCGCGGCGCTCGACGCGGCCGAGGTCCCGAGCGGCCCCGTCAACAGCGTCGTCGAGGCGTTCGCGCAGGCACAGGCGCAGGCCCGCGGAATGGAGCAGGTCGTGGAACATCCGCGGCTGGGGGCCGTACGGCAGGTCGGTCTGCCCTACAAGCTCTCCGAAACGCCTGCGTCAATCAGGACCGCGCCGCCGCTGCTCGGCGAGCACACGGACGAAATCCTCACCGAGCTGGGCTACGACGCGGCGGCGCGCGCCGACCTCCACGCGCGGGACATCGTTTGACCTTAGGAGGGATCGACATGACGGGCACTGCCGGCGCCGTCGCCGTCGTCGCACTGCTCTTCTCCGTCGGCAGCACGCTCGCCGCCCCCTCGCCATCACCCGCCGCGCCTCCCGCACGCGAAGCGGACGGTCGGGCGACGCGTGTCGCGATCCCCGGGCTCGGCGTCGACCTGCCGGTCGTCTCTGAGGAGATGACAGTGCCGGGCAACGAGCCGGGTTACCCGTTGTGCGACGTTGCGCAATACCTGGAGGAGTTCGAGGAGCCCGGCCAACCGGGTACGACCTACATCTACGCCCACGCCCGTACCGGCATGTTCGCGCCGCTCCTCGCAGCGTCGCTCATCGAGGATGGCCGCTCGCTCCTTGGCCTTGAGGCCCTCCTATACACGAGCGACGCGCGGCTGCACACGTATCGGATTTTTCTGGTGAAGCGTCACGCCACAGACCTCTCTCTCGCAAGGGACGTGCCACCGGAGGAGCGGCGCCTGGTCCTTCAGACGAGCGAGGGGCCGCGCGGAACAATCCCCGTACTCCAGTTGGCGGCTAGCCTGGTTTCGACCGCGGCCGCGGACCTCGACGACGCTCACCCGGTCGCGCGCCCCAATGTCTGTCAGGACCCGGTGCCGCCACTCGTGAGCAGGCGTGTCCTGGCGGCGGCGGGCGTCGGGGTGGTCGCCCTCCTGGCGGTCGTTTGGTGGCTCAGAAGGAAGAAGCGCCCAGGCAGGCCGGCCGGGACGCTGCCTGAGTGATCTGGATCGTTCCGGTTTAGCGCACTGCGTCGGCGAGTGCGGAAGGCTGCGACGTCGACGCAATCCAGCTCGGCGCGCGACCCCGCAACCTCTCGCGACCCGGCAACGTTGAACAATGCGGTCCGACGTTTCCACCAGCGGGCACATCCGAGCGGTTAGGTCTCGTACAATCCTACGGGCGGTGTGATACGCAGGTGCGGAAACAGGCCGGTCGTGCCGTAGCGCGTCCTGCGATCAGCTCGAGCGCCCATGGAGGTCAAACCATGAGTCAGCGCGACGAAACTGTCCGCGACGACGAGGAGGCGGCCGGCGGCGGGCTCGACATGGCAGGCGGCGCCCCGGCGGGCGATGCGGCCAAGGACAGGACCAAGCGTCCGTTTGCCTCAGCCGTGACGGGGACGGTCTTCGTCCTGATCGTTCTGCTGGTCTTCTTGATGGCCGGCGCGATGGCGCGCGCAGGCGCGAGTCCGACGCCGGTAGACCTCCTAACGGCCGATAATTTCGCGATTCTGTCCG
>CAYZEJ010000077.1:0-11506 GCA_964477545.1 uncultured Anaerolineaceae bacterium
CGAGCCGCTGTCCAACCTCGATGCCAAGCTTCGAGTGCAGACGCGCGCCGAGATTGCGCGCCTTCACCAGCGCCTGCGCACCACCGTCGTCTACGTCACCCACGACCAGGTCGAGGCAATGACCATGGGCGACCGGATCGCGGTCATGAACTTCGGCGTGCTCCAGCAGGTCGGTCCGCCACAGGACCTGTACGAGAGGCCAGTCAACAAGTTCGTGGCCGGCTTCATCGGCAGCCCGGCGATGAACTTCATCAACGTCAAGGCAGAGAAGTCAGACGGCAGGACGGTGTTGAAGAACGCCAACATCGAGCTGGCCGTACCCGAGCGGCTGATGTCGATCGTCGATAACTCAGAGGGCGAGCTGACCGCGGGCGTCCGCCCCGAGCACTTCGAGGTCGGCACTGGCGGCGGCGCAGCGGGCGCAACGGTCCGCGCCAACATTGACGTGGTCGAGTTCCTCGGCAACGAGGAGCTGCTCCATATCCGCGTCGGAGAGCACGATCTGGTTGCGATCGTAGATGCGTCGCACCGAGTCAAGCCGGGCGACGCGCTCGACTTCTTCGTGCCGATGGAGAAGATCCACCTGTTCGACCCCGCCGAGGGCCAGGCGCTCAATTAGGCGCCGCGCAAGTGGGCTAGCTGGCGGCGGGGACCGCTGCCACCTCGATGGAAATCGCGACGCTCGAGGATCGTTCGACCTGCCGTCCGCCTGTCCGCTTGGCGGCGTACATGGCAGCGTCTGACGACTGGAGGAGCTGAGCGGACGTCCGGCCATCCGTTGGATAGACGGCCAACCCCGCACTGACGCCGACGTTCACCTCGGAGCCGTCGCTCATCTGGTGCCGGCGCCCGAGGATGCCCGCCACCACCCTGCGCGAGACGAGCTCGGCGTGGTCGGGTGGCGTGTCCGGCATCAGGACCACGAATTCGTCGCCGCCGTAACGGGCGACGACGTCACTCGTCCGGACGTGGGCCTTGATCGTCGCGCCAATCGTGTGCAGCACTCGATCGCCGTCCGCGTGACCGTGTCGATCGTTGACCGGCTTGAACTTGTCAAGGTCGAGCATCAGGACGCCGAACGGGCTGTGGCTGCGCGCCGACCGAGCAACCTCCTGGCGGAGGCGGTCCTGGAGGTAACGGTGGTTGTGCACGCCGGTGACCAGGTCCATGTCAGCGGCACTGCGCAGCTGCTCCAAGAGTCGGACCTTCTCGAGACCGGTTGCGGCGAGACTGGCCATCGCTTCGGCGGCCTGCATCTCGGCCTCGTCGAGATGACGCGGAGCCGCGAACGAGATGAGCTCGACGATGCCAATCGTCCGGCCGCCGACGTTGAGTGGCAGGCAGATCAGGCTGCGGCCGCCCAGGATGCGCAACTGGAGCACCTCGGGGCTGGTGTCCGCGCTGTCGGAATGGATCACGACGGGGCGGCCCTCGCGCAGCACGCCACGCCGCAAGGGCGAATCGGTCACGTCCGTGCGCTTTTCCGGCCCGTTGATGCCATCGCGCCATAGTTCGCGCAGCACGGTTGAGCCGTCGTCCCAGCGCGAGATGATGGCCGCCTCGGTCCGCGTGGCGCGGCGCATTCGATCGGCGATCAGGCGGGCCAGCTCGACCTCGTCGGACGCGGCGCTGGCCGCCTCGCTCACCTCGAGCAGGGCCGCGAGCTCATGCACGAGCTGATCGCGCCCGCTTAAAAGTCGGGCGTTCTCGATGGCCACCGCCGCCTGGTCGGACAGGATCTGGAGTAGGCGCAGGTCATCGTCGTCAAAGTTGTTGGCACCCTTGGCTATCAGGCAGATCACGCCGCTGACGCGGCCCTCGAAATGCAGCGGCACCGCGAGCATGGAACGCGGGCCATCACGGCCTGGCCCGAGGTCGGGCAGATCTGACGCCAGGACCGGTACGCCGCCCAGCGCGGCGCGCGCAATCGCATCGCCTGCCGGGCCCGTGTTGGGCAGTGGCAGGACCTTGCCGTCGGCCTCCGAGGCGCCCGCCGCGGCAACGAGCCGGAGCGAGCCATCGGTCCCGCTGCTCACGAGAACCTGCGCCTCGTCGTAGTCGATCACCTGGCGCGTCTCATTGCAGATCGTGGCGCCAACTTCCTCGACCGAAGCGAGTCTGGTCAGCCGCGCGGCGATGCGCTGGATTGCCTCCAGTTGTCGCGTCCAGCCAGTCCCCCGCACATGGCCCGCGGCCTCGACGCCGGCCTCGCCCAGTCGGCGCAGGTAGAGGCGGCCGAGCGTTTCATCCTGTTGCGTGAAGTCGTTGGAGCCGCGGCGCGCCAGGACCACGAAGGTGCCCACGGATCCGGACAGGCTCAGGACCAGGGTTTTGCCGTCTGTGCCGTGCTGCGGGCCGCGCAGGCGCCGCATGAGCCCGGGTGCCTTGTCCTTGCCGTGCCCTGCGGAGGCGGCCAGGTGCAGGACTCCGTCGCCGTCGCCGAGGTACAGGGCTCCGCCGCCGTCCGCGCCGACCGCCGCGCACAGCTCTTCGAGGGCAGTCGTCAGTACCGACTTGTCGATCTCAGGCATTGCCCGGACTCGTCATCGTGGCAGTGCCTCTTGTTGCGCGGATGGATGCGGCGAGAACGCCACGGCCATGCATGACCGCGACGATGAACCACGCTCCACCCACGCCTATGAGCACATCGCCGATCGAGAACACGTTGGCGAACGGCAGCGGCCGCGGTAGGACAAACAGGTCGGCCAGGAAGTAGAAGGGCGTGTTCGGGCCGGCAATGACCGAGTTGGAGAAGTCAGTTGTCGGGACCACAGGAACACCATTGAGGGCCGCGAACGCGTCGGGCGAGGCGGGCATCTGGCCACCGTTGGCGACGATGACCGTGAAGTTGGCCAGCGCACCCAGGATGATCAGCCAGAAACCTGGCTGGCGGAGGTTGACCACCAGCGCCATCAGCACGAGCGTCGTGGAAATGACATAGAGCGACGGGCCAAGGTTGCCGACCACGGCGGCCAGCGGCGAGCTGAAGAGAAGCATCTGGAAGGCAAGCCCGATCAGTGCGATGGGCCAGAGCCTGACCTTGACCGACCCGAGCGCGGTAACGCTACCGCGCGTCAAGACGCCGGCGAGGAGCCCAAAGGCAACGGCGTACAGCAGGAGCATCGGTCGTGAAAGGCTCCAGATACAGGGAACGGCGCGTTACTCAGAGAACGCGCCGTAACCCGGGTCTAGTTGTCCGGTGCGACGAAAGCGTCGTCGTGGCCGGGCGACTATCGATCTACCACCAGCGGAATGGAGCGGCCAGGACCAGCATGAAAGCCGCGAGGACCGCCAGGCTGAGAACCGTCTGTCGAACCGTCGTCATCGCAATCTCCAAGTTTTGGGCACACGACCGGCACAGGTCGTTGAACGGGCGCCAACATAGGTTGGCCATCTGGCGACCGATATGAGAAAGAGGTACCGGTACGAGGGCTGGCATACTCCGCGCGATGCCCACCGAGCGTGACCGCGACCTCGTCGAGAAGCTCGTCGACAGACAGGTGTTGCCAGGGGGCACCTATCTGACCTTCGCGCTTGACACGGTCGTCACCAGTGATGGCATTCAGCGCACACGCGACGTGGTACTTCACCCCGGCGCCGTGACCGTTTTGTGCCTCCTGGCCGATCGGCGGGTGCTCCTGGTACGGCAGTACCGCCACCCGTCAGGTGAGGTGTTGCTGGAGCTGCCGGCGGGAACCCTCGACATGCTCGACGACGGGTCCGTTGAAGAGCCGCTGTCCGCGGCCAGGCGCGAGCTCTTCGAGGAAACCGGCCACCGCGCCGGCAGCTGGCGCAAGCTGGCCGAGTTCTTCACCGCACCCGGCTTCGCCAGCGAGCTGATGCACCTTTACCTGGCCACGGACGCCTCCGCCGATCCGGCGTACGAGGGACCGGACGAGGACGAGCGGCTCGAGCTCGAAGTGATGTCCTTTGCCGACGCGCTCACGCTGGCCGAGGATGGAACTATCCGCGACGCCAAGACGCTGGTGGGGCTCTACCTGGTGGACCGCCTCGGCCGCGAGGCGAAGATCCCCGAGCTCGCGTAGCCGGCTACGGCCAGGTAAATACCGCCCTCACGAACACGGGGTTCGGCTCGCTGGACGGATTGGGGTTGGAGACCGAAATCAGGTAGGTCGTCACGGCGGTGACATCCTGGGTAACCGTAAAGGTGTTGGCGGGGCCGCCGGTTTCATCCTTGATCGTCCCGACTCCTGCCTCCTGGATCACCACGCGATACATGTGTTGCTGATTGATGTCGAACTGGCCATCGATCCTGACCTGGCCCGGAGCGACATCGACAGCCGCGGTCAGGCCGTTGTAAGCGGGCTCCGGCTGACCTCGAAACGGAAAGTCCCTGAAGTCCACCGACGGCGTGGTCGCATTGAAGTCGAGCGTCAGATCCACCGTCGGGCTCGAGGACGCATTCGCGCCGATGATTGTCACGTTCCAGTTCACCGAGCCTGTCGCGAAATTCGCGCGCTCGATAATCCCATTGCGCATTCTCGGCTCACACTCGGGCCTTCGGTTCCCAGGCCAGATGCAGACCCTGCTGCGGCCGGTGGAATTGGATATCTCGATCCTGATTATTCCCGGCCCGTTGGTCGTAAAGAGGATCTTGCGCTCAAGACCAGTCACCACGAGGGCATCGAGGCCCATGCCGGTCACCCGAATCTGGCGGTCCGGGGCGGTGGGTACCGGCGGGAGAGTCGGAGTAGGTGCAACCGTCGGCGTCGGCGTCGGTGTTGGTGTTGGTGTTGGTGTTGGTGTCGCAGGCACCGGCGTTATCTCTGGCGTGATCTCGGGCGTGATCTCGGGCGTGATCTCGGGCGTGATCTCTGGCGTTACGAGCACGGTGGCGCTGGGGAAGGGTTCGGGGCTCAGCGTCGGCGGGATGCTCGCGCTGCCGCTCGGGAACGGGCTGAAGGTCGGTGATGCGCCGGGGCTCAAGAGGGCGGCCGAAGTGGGCGTGGCGCGCGGGCCCTGCGCCGGCCGGCTGAGGACGATGAAGATCACGGCGCCGATGAGCACGATCAGCAGGAAGCCCAGCGAGGCGGCGACCAGCTGCGCCGAGCGCGTGTTCATTTGGCCGATTCCAAGCGAGCCGGCCCGAGCCGGTTAAGCGCGCTGCGGTAGAGCGAGCTATCCGGGGCCAGTGCAACGGCGAGGCGAAGGTGAAGCCTGGCTTCCTCGCGCTGGCCGAGCTGCTTGAGCGCCTGGCCGAGGCCGAAGTGGCCGTACGCAGTGGAAGGATCGATCTCCAGCAATTGGCCGAAGGTCTCCGTCGCGCGGTCGTGCTGACCACTGTTGTAGTGCGCGCGAGCGAGTGCCTCGACGATGGATCCTTTGCCCGGCTCGATCCGATTGGCGCGTTCGAGCAGCACAGCGGCCTGGGCGTAGTGCCTACGCTTGAGCATCGCCTGCGCCCGCTGGAGTAGCCCGTAGGCGGTCTCGCGCTCGACAAGTTCGGCCAGTCGCGCGTCAATCTCGCCGTGGTCGGCCTGTTCCCTCACCGCTGTAATGCTGACACGAGTCCGACCTCGTCGCTCACCCCGGCGGTGGACAAGGTGCCTCGGGTGACTTACTGAAGAAGTAGGCGATCTCCGAGTCGTCCTCGAGGCTCGCGACACGAAGGCCACCGCCCCAGCCCGAAGCATTCGGTCCCTGCATGGCGTAGGCGAACCTGAGACTGGCGAAGAAGGACCGCTGCTCGAAGGCAACCAGCCTGCCGCCATCGGCTCGGCAACGCATCTCGAGAAAATCGAAAATCGCCGTGGGGTCATCGTCCTCGGACAGCAGGCTGGCGCGCGCCGACGCGACCAATTGCTCGAACCCGGCGGGGACCGGTCGTGCGGCGCCGCAACCGGTGACCAGGATCAGGGCGAAAACTGCGGTCCAACTGCGCATATGGCTGTGACGACGGGCGAGTTCGTATTGCTCCGCCTAGCCGACGGCCGCGGCCTCTGCCTCGGTCGCCATTTCGGCGAGAGTTTCGGTCGGGTCGGGCACGGTGCTCCACGAGGCGAGATCCACCTTCGTCAGACGCGGGCTGGCCGTGACCCCTGGGATGCGGCCGCGCTTGGCGATGGGACGGCCGTCGATTTCCTTGAGGTCGCCTGTGAAGTCGATGGGGCGGGCACCACTGATGTACGAGCCAACTGCATATGAGTCGACCGGCGCCGCGGCTGCCTTGAAGAACAGGATCCGCTCGGGATTGAAGCCGCCGCTGACGATGATCCGGACGTGCGTGTGGCCGGCCATGTCGAGTCGCGCTCGAACCTCGCGGACGAGCTCCGGCGTCACGCGGCCGCGCTCGGCGGGCGTGTCGAGCCGGATGCCGTACAGTCGATCACCGAGCGCCTCCGCCACGCGCAGCGACTCCTCGGCCTCGTCGCGGAACGTGTCGACGAGGATGATCCGGGGCACGTCCGGGGGCATGTGGCGGTCAAAAGCCTCGGCGGCGCGGACCGTGTCGCCGAAGATGAGCACCAGCGAGTGGGGCATCGTGCCGGTGGGGCTCAGGCCGGCGAGGCGCGCGCCCGCGGGCGTGGACGCGCCTACGCAGCCACCGATGATCGCCGCGTAATCCAGGTTGTCGGTGACGTCAGGATGGATGTGGCGGGCACCGAAGCTCACCACGGGTTCTGGCGCGGCAGCATCCACGCATTCGCGCGCAGCCGTGGCCCAACCAGTGGACTGGGCGAGGATGCCGAGGATGGCGGTCTCGTACAGACCGAACGCCCGATACCGCGCGCGAATGCGCAGCACGACTTCCTTGGGCTCGGTGCGATCCCCGTCCGAGAGCGCCTCCACGTGCGCCTCTGCCGGGTCCGCGTCACGCAGTACGTGCGCGAGGAGCACCTTGACCTCGTCGATTCCACACAGTACCGCGTCGCGGCGGGCGAAGACCTCCATGGCCACGATCGGATCGAGGCCCTCCTTTGCCAGGATCTCCTCTGCGCGCGAAAAGTAGACGTCGGCCGAATCGCCCGAGAGGATCTCGCGCGACGGCGAGCGCCGTATGCCGTTCGTGGTCGGCTTGGACAGGGTCATTGCGCGGTCAGTATGACGGCCGATAACGGGCGGTCTACCGATCCGTCGCGTTCCTTCCAAATTGCGCAAGTGCGCGAAGCCACCACGCAGATTACGCAGTTGGCACGCATCAATAGCTACGTACCGCTTCCAGTGGCACCCCGGTTTGTATTCCACCGTACAAGGCGTCTACTGGCACGAGCGGATCCGCGCCATGAGGGAGTGGGTCTAAGGGGAGCCCCCTTCCGGTCACCGCGGAGGCAGTCATGCCAGCCCAACTTCGTCCATCAATAGGTGCGCCGATCCAGCCTGACTCACCGCAACGCTCACGGCCACATCGATTCACCCACGCGATTAGCAGCGCTGTCCTGCTGACCATCGCGCTTACCGCCCTGGTGACGCCCGGGGTCGCGATGGCCGTTTCGAACATCACCTTTGGACGCGTCAACGACGAGGCCATCTCCATTGGAGGCAACTGCGTAATCGGCCGCGCGACGCCGAGCTCATCGCTGCACCTGGTCTGGAAGGGCGCCGGCGGGTCGGTCAAGGCCAACGTTTACACGCCGGTCAGCCGAAGCGGCGGCTGGACCTATTGTTCGAGCTCCCGACACCTCGTCGCCGGCGATGTGTTCAAGGCGAACGATGGATCGTCCATTCGTCTGTTCACGATGCCCAACCTAACGATCGTGGTCGATCGGGCAGCTGATCTTTACCGGGGCCGCGCACCCGCGAACAGCCAGATACACCTTTACTTTCGCCCGGGCGTCTTTGCCACTCATTACGAGACGGTCGACTTGACCTCAAACTCGATGGGCAGGTGGCAGTACGCGGACCCGATCGATGGCGGCATCGAGGGCAACGTCGAGTGGTACGGGCCGAAGGGTGACGTCGTCCTTGCCTCCGCCTTTGCGCCAGGCATCGGCCTCAGGGTCGGCCGGTCAACGCTCACGGGCGACGCCAAACCCGGACAGAGCATCCGCGTCGCGCTCCGAAACGGGATCACCGATGCGCGCATGGCCGTCGCCACCGCGGTCGCCGACGCAGACGGGGAGTTTGCAGCGACTTTTCGCAACGACGTCGGCGAGCCCGTGGCCGTCGGTGCCGGCGATCGCGTGGTCGGCCTGAACGTCGCCCAAGATCTCGACTGGATCGTCCCACAAATAGAGGCCACTGCTGACGTGGACTCGGACACCGTCGATGGGACCTGCCACGACTCCGGCGCCCTCAGCGACATTGCCGTCGTCGAGACCTACCGCTCCGGCCAGGGCCGAGGGCTCGCGATGTTCGTCGCGATCGACAGCTCGGGACACTTCGAGATCGACTTCAGTGAGCCGGAAACGCTCGGCTTCGATCCAACGAACATCAAGCACGGCGACCGCATCCTGGTCAAGTGCATGCTCGCTCCGGGCGACTGGGTCACCCAGGCTTTCCTCGTCCCCTAGGAGGCGCCGCTTTCAGTGAACTCGACGATCTCGGCGGCGTACCGCTCCAGTAGTGCCACGCCAGCCGGGTCGGGCTCACTCGCCGCGGCCAGAGTGGCATGGCGGCGGCGCAGTTCACCCATCAAGACAAGGGCTTGTTCGTGAGTCAGGTCGGTGATCGCCAAGACTCGCGCCAGCAGGCTGCCCAACCCGTCGCGGTCCAGGGCATCCGCGGGAATCTCCGCCGTCAGCATCGGACGCTCGTCCTCCGACACGGCGAACTTGGCAAACGGGAACTCGTCATTCCAGCGCAGCAGCTGGCGATAGGTCTTACGGAAGCTGTCAGACAGCGGAGGTGCCAGATGAACCCACGCGATCAAGGCCACCTGTGGATCGAGGATGAGGGTTACGCGCAGGCCGCGCCGCTTGCGCCCATCAAGCACGAGATCCCACGACGCGGCGCCCTCGCGCTCGTCGCGCTCGATTGGAGTTAACCCGAGCTCTGCCAGCCAGCCGTCGACTTCGGTCGGATCGGTTGCCACGGCGCCCATACTGAGGTAACGAGATGAACGCTGCTGCGCGTCACGTCAGCGTTGGGCTTGCCCTATTCCTCGCCGCGGCTTGCGCCACGGCTCAATCGCCCAGCCCCTCTGTTGAACAGCCAACGATCACGGTCGGCGCCTCGCCGATCGCCACCCCAGCCGCTGCGACCCCTATCCAAACGGCGACACCGACGTTGCAGCCGACCGCGCCCGTCCTGACACCCGAGCCGACACCGCAGCCCACCGTCCTGCCATCCGCCTCACCCACGGCGCTCGTCACTCCTGAGCCTACCCCGGAACCGCCGGGCCTCGTCATCGACTGGCGAGAGAGAGGCGGCGATCACGGTTTTGGCAGGCTATTCGACGACTCGGAGACATCGACGCTCCATTCAGGCGCAGTCTTCGCCAATCGGTACTTCATCGCCGGCGCCCTGGAAGACGACGATTTCAACGAGGATCGCGGCCTGTGGTCGTCGGCGGACGGTCTCTCCTGGGAACGGGAAGACCTGCCAAGTATGAATGAGGTCTACGCGACGGCCGCCAACGCAGCCGGCCTGATCGTACTCGGCGGCGCGGATGTCGGCCCGGGTCTATGGCTGACCCAGAACGGCAGTGACTGATTGCAGATCATCTTCAGTGACGTCCCCGATCAGTGGATCTCCGGCATCGGCGCCACACCGGAAGGGTTCGTCGCCTTCGGCTCGAGCGCGTGGTGGTCAATCGACGGCGTGAGCTGGGGGCCGCTCATAGAGCCGTCGGGCCTCGATGTCGCTGCCGCAGGCGTCGTGAGGGTCGTCTCTTATGGGGACCGGCTCGTGGCGCTGACTGGGGGCAGTGGCGGGAGTGTGTGCTGTGGGCCGCTCGCCGCTTGGACTTCTACCGATACTGTGACCTGGACCAAGGTCGCGACGTTTCCCGGAACCCGGAATGTCAATGAGCCCGTTCTAGCCGGTGGGCAATTGGGCTGGATCGTCGCGGGCTATGCCGAGAACGGCGAAGACAAGGTTGACCTGATGTTCGCCTCAGCCGATGGCCTGGCGTGGCAGCAAGTCACACCGGCACTCGGACCCGTGAGCGACGTGTTCATCGACGGTGCCGGTTTCGTGGCCGTGGGCTTCCTGTATATCCCCATGGGCTGCGATGCTGACCCTAGCGAAATCCAGGGACTGACCTGGACATCAACGGACGGGCGGTCGTGGACACCGATGCCGCAGGAGGAGTTCCTGCACAAGCGGATCGACCACCTGTTCCGGGACGGACGGACATTGATCGGTATCGGCCTGGGTTACGAGGAAAACAGTGGCACAGCGTTCGGCGCCGTCTGGACAACCAGACTGCCACCGATTACTCCACAGGGACCAGGCCCCACGCCGGCGCCGACGCCTACGCCTGATCCGGGCGGCTGCGGTCCGCGCTAGCGACTCTGGTTTCGGCCGGCGGCGGTCATCCGGGCAGCCAATGGCTCGCCGTCGCCGGTCTTGCCTCTCCCCGTTGCACCAGTGGCCGCGCGGCCCTTGGTCTGCTTGTGCTCGACCGTTCCGCCCGAGGCAACGGTCCGTCGCCCGCCGAAGTCGGCCGGTCGGACCTCTTCAAGGATCTTGACGTTGCGGCCGAGGCGGACGCCGGCGGGGATCACGGCGCGCTTCCCGACAACGGTGATGCCCGTGTTGAGCCGTGTCGGCTCCTGGCGGTTGGCCGTGTCGTAGTCGTTGCCAAGGCCGACCACGGCATTGGGGCCGATCGAGACCTCCTTATCGACGATCGCCCGGTCCACCACGGCGCCGGCGCGCACGACGGTGTCGAACATGATGATCGAGTCGCGCACGATGGCGCCCGGATCCACCCTGACCCCGGGCGAGAGCACTGATCGCTCGACCGTGCCCCAGATCTGGCAACCGTGGCTGATCAGGCTCCGGTGGACATTGGCCGTCGGCCCTATGCGTGCCGGTGATCGCTCTTCCGATCTGGTGTGGATCAGCCAATCCTTGTCGTACAGGTCCAGCGCGGGGTGCTCTTCGAGCAGGTCCATGTGCGCCTGCCAGTAGCCCTCGACGGTCCCGACGTCCTGCCAGTAGCCGTCGAACTGGTAGCCGAACACGCGCGCCTTCGCGGCGAGCATCGCAGGAATGACGTCACGTCCAAAGTCGGTCAGGGACTCGTCGAGCCAGGCCAGCAGCGACTTCTTGGAGAAGACATAGATGCCCAGTGAAGCGAGGTCGCTCTTGGGCTGCTTGGGCTTCTCCTGCCAGTCGGTCACCTGCCCGTCGTCGCCCAGGGCGAGGATGCCGAACCGGCTCGCCTCGCCGATCGGGACCCGCTGCACTGCGACCGTCGCGTCCGCCCGCGAGCGGCGGTGAAACTGGATGAACGGCTGGTAATCCATCTTGTAGATGTGGTCGCCGGCCAGGATCAGGATGATGTCGCCTGCCGTCTGGCGGATCGTCTCGATGTTGACGAGCACCGCGTCGGCCGTGCCGCGGTACCACTCCGACGGCCGCCCGCGCGCGATGTACG
>CAYZEJ010000078.1:0-11482 GCA_964477545.1 uncultured Anaerolineaceae bacterium
CGATGGGCTTCTACCCGGTCGAGGTGCTCACCAACGACGCGAAACGGCACGGCGTGTGCGTCCTGCCGGTGGACGTCAACCGTAGCCGCTACCGAACGACCAGCGAGTGGGTCGGCCTGCCAGAAGAGCCGCTGCCCGATGGCGCGGGGATCGACGAGCGTCCAGCGGTGGTGAAATCGTCCGGCTGCGTCGTGCCCGACCAACGGTCGCGCGACCACTGGGCCGCGCCGACGTCGATCGGCTACGGCATTCGCCTCGGACTGCATCTCGTCAAGGGCATCGGCGAGGCCGAGGGCGAGGCGCTCGACGCCGAGATCAGCCGTGGCGGACCGTTCAAGTCACTCGCGGACCTGGTCGCGCGCACGGAACTGTCAGAGCAGGTGGTCGAGCGGCTCATCCGCGCCGGCGCGCTGGACTCCCTGGGTGAGCCGCGGCGCAAATTGCTCTGGCAGCTGAAGGAGGTGGCCGGCGCGACCAGGCGGACGAAGACGCTCGATCTGCGCCTGCCGCCCACGACGGCGCCCGACCTACCGCCACCGACCGAGCTCGAACGGATTGGCGATGCCTACGCGATCCTGTCGCTCGATGCGCGTCGGCAGGTGATCGAGCTGTTCAGGCCGGCGTTGGATCGGTTAGGAGTTCTGAAGGCAGGCGAGTTGGCTGATGCTCGGCCGGGCCGCGTGAAGATCAGCGGCCTGGTCGTCACCCGCCAGCACCCGATGACCGCCCGTGGCACGGTCTTCCTGGCGCTCGAGGATGAGACGGGCATGGTCAACGTGACGCTCTGGCCGGACACCTGGGCACGCTTCCGCCGGACCGTGCGCCGCCACGCGCTGCTCTACGTGGAGGGGCGCCTCGAGCGCGAGTCAAACGTGGTCAACGTGATCGCCGATCGAGTCGAGTCGCTGTCAGAGGTGGCGCGGCTCGCCGGGGGGCCCGCGCAGCCCAAGGGCGTGCGCCACATGGGTCACGCCGGGATGCGCCGGCAATAGTTTCCTCCGCAGTCGGCTCTTTCCTTCGCCGGCCACTGCCGGCTACGCGCTAATCGGCTGGTTTCCATAGATGGCGCTGGCCACCAGCCGCCGCTTTTACGGCCGCTGCTGCGCGCGAAGCGCTCGGCTGTGGGCCTGGCGCCCCCAGATCCGATCGACGCTTGCTAGCTTGTCGGGCGCTTAGCGACCTTGCGCGCCTCCTGGCGCTCCTCGCGTCGCCGCGTTCGCTCGTCGACGTCCTTGCCGCTGCGGCGGGCCTTGCCGCGCTCCTGGATCCCGCGCAGGAATTCGCGGTACCAGGACGCCAACGCGGCCGCCAGCGTGCCGTACAGGATGCCGATCACCAGCATATTCAGGATGACGGCGGGCGGGTCTGTCACGGCCGGAGCCGGTGTGGATGGGTTGACCTGGACGCCCACTGCCAGGATCGCGATGGACCAGATGATTCCGGCCAGCAACCCGTAAATGAACCCGATCATGTAGGACGCGCGCGGCGCAAAAAAGCCGGCAATGAAGAACGTGAACAGCGCGGGCGGCGCGAAGAAGAACTGGATGTAGTAGCCGGCGAACCCGGCGAGGTCGGGCGACAGACCGGGGAGGGCCAGGAAGATCCCAAGGCCGACGAGGAACAGGGCGAGCGGCAGGAACAGGAGCGGCTTGGAGCGCACCATCCCAGGGAGGATGCGCAGGTCCTCGCGGATATTCGGCATCTTGAAGAGTGGCTTGCGCACAGGCTCGGACGGAGCGGTCGAGTCGATGTACTCGGGCCCTTCGGCATCCAGGGCCTCCTCAGCCGCGAGCTCGGCGCGGATTTCCTCGCGGGTGCGGCGACGCGCCTCTGCGCGTGACGTGTTCTTCTCGCGGGCCAGGGTGGGTCTCCTTCCGGACGGAGCGGTGGCGGTCGGCGAATCGTAGCGTATGGCCCCGTGGGCGCCCGCCACGCGCGGTGTGGAAATCTCGCTAAGCCTGCGTGCAGGACCTGGTGACGCTGCGTTGATCTAGCGATAAGCGGCGCCACCGAGACTGGCAATTGCCAGCGGGGACTCCCCTGTCGCTCCTGGCCTCGCCGTTCCCGCCCGTCGTCCCGCTGCAGGTCGCTGTTGTGCCCGCCGCAGATTCGGGAGATCGGCTTTGGTCCAGGCGCGTCGTCCCCGCTGGCTTCATCCGGCGCTGCTCGTCGTCGTGGCGGTTCTCGTCGCCGCGGCAACTCGCCAGGCGCCCGGGCCGCAGTTGAATGAGCGCTTGCTCGCGGCTGAGCTCGGTGCGTTCGCGACGTGGCCGGCGTCCGATGGCCTGCTCGTGTCCGAGGTCGTCACCGGGGGCGCCACCGCTTCGGACGAGCTGGTCGAGATCTACAACGGCGCACCGACCGACCGTGAGCTCGGCGGGCTGGAGTTGGTCTACGTCACATCGAGCGGCTCAACGGTGACGCGGAAGCAGACATGGACGTCGCTTGCGCTGGGTTCGCACCGGCACTTGCTCGTCGCCAACTCCGCGGGCAAATGGGCCGCTGGGGCCGACGGCCTGTATTCGGGCGGTTTCGCCGCAACCGGTGGAAGTCTCGTCCTGCGCAGCCTCTCCGGTGATGTGATCGATTCGCTTAGTTGGGGAGACGCGGACAGTTCATTTGTAGAGGGACTGGCCGGGCCGGCTCCGGCCGCGAATTCGAGCCTCGAGCGCAGGCCGGGCGGCGTCGCGGGCAACGGGATCGACACGAACGACAACCTGGCCGATACGCACGTTGAGCCCGCGCCCCAGGCGCAGTCGATGGTGTCCGAGCCTGTTCCGTCCGCGACACCCGGGCCGACTGCCACGCTCTCGCCATCGCCATCGCCATCGCCGACGGGGTCGCCGACCGAAGGGCCGTCGGCAACTCCGACGCCCGCGCCGGCGGAGCCGTGCACTCCGGAGCCCTCGGTCTCTGACGGCTCGACGCCGACCGTCAGCCCTCCTTCCGACATTGCTCACGTTCGCACTCTGTCCGTCGGCACCACGGTGAGCGTGCACGGTCGCCTGACGACTCCTGTGGGTCTGATCGACGGTGGGACGATCGCGTTCGTCGAGGACGAAACGGGCGGGATCGCGCTTCGTCTTGCGTCAGCCGACTGGGATCCGCTCTCCGCTGCAACTGATATTACGGCCAGCGGGTCGCTCGAATCGCGCGACGGTCTCCTCGTACTGGAGTTGGACCTGGCCACCGACCTGATTGCGACCGGCACTGGACCGCTGGCCGATCCGCTTATCGTCGCGACGGGTCTGGCGTGCGAGCCGTTCGAGGCCCGTGCCGTCCTGGTCGAGGGCTGGATCACCGTGGGCGCATTTCCCGTGGACGGGGGCGGTCATGGAGTAGTCATTGACGACGGAACCGGCCCGCTGACGGTGATCGCCGAGGCCGGCGCGGGAGTGCTCGCGTCGGATCTCGAGCTCGGCGCCCGCGTCCGGCTCAGCGGCGTGATCGGCCAGTTCGACCCCGAGAATCTGGGAACGGGCTACCGGCTGTACATTCGTTCGCTGGACGATGTCGTCTTGCTCGAGCCGCCAGCGACGCCGACGCCCTCTCCCACGCCCACGCTCACGCCGACACTCATGGCTACACCGACGCATACGCCCACGCCGACGCCGACGCCCACGCCGACGCCGAGCCCGACACCGACGCAGCCGGTCCTTTCGATAGCAGCGGCTCGGGCCCAGCCTGCTGGGACACGGGTCGTCGTTCGCGGGATCGTCACGGTGAGCCCGGGCTGGATCCTGGGCGACTCAACGATCGCGATCCAGGACGCGACCGCCGGCATCTATGTGCGACTCTCTGATCCCTCTGTGGCGGGGATCGTCCCTGGCAGGACGCTCCAGGTCGACGGCACGATCGCCGAACCGTTCGGGAACCTCGAGGTGCGCCCACTGAGCGACGGCGTCCAGCTATTCGAGATGGTCGCGCAGCCCTCGCCGCGCCCTTTGGCCGTGGGCGAGATCGGCGAGCAGACGGAGGGCTGGCTGGCTCGCACGACAGCGAGCATCACAAGGATCGAGGCGAGCTCCACTGGAAGTCTCACGCTGGTCGTGGAGGACGACTCGGGTGAGGGCCGCGTGTTCGCGCATGCGCCGCTTGGCCTTTCGCGCGATGACTTCTCGGTCGGCGATCGCGTCGCAGTGATCGGTCTGGTCGGCGACCGCCTCGGTCTCTACCGGCTGTGGCCGCGCAACAGGTTCGATATCTCCGTTGTCCCGGATGGACCCAGCCCGACACCTACCTTGGGCCGGACCCCAACCGCCACCCCCACCCGGACGCCCAGCCCGAGCGCCACCCCTAGCCAGCGTCCAACGCAGACACCGACGGCACGGCCAACGGACGGAGCTCCGCCTGTGGTCAGCATCGCGGATGCGCTGCGACGGCAGGGCCAGACGATCAGCATCGATGGCGCGGTGACCACCCGCCCGGGCCTCCTCGACGCGGATGGAGTTCGCATCACGGTGCAGGACTCGACGGGTGCGGTCCTAGTTCGGCTGCCCGACGATTTCGCGGCGCAGGTGGGTCAGCGACTGCGATTGACGGGCGAGGTGGGCACGTACTACGGCGCGCCGCAACTGACCGCCGAGTCGGCCACGCGTTTGGGACAAACCTCCATTAACCCATTATCGGTTCGCGCAGCTCCGTTCGCCCCGGGACTGGAGTGGCGTCTGGTGACAATCACGGCCCAGGTCGAATCGGTACATCGCGATGGAGATGCGTGGCGCGCCGAGATCGTGCTGTCAGGGGGCGGTGTGCCTGTCGTCGGGCTCGAGCGCAGCGGGATCGACTCGACCGCGCTGATCGAGGGCCGGGTCGCGACAGTCACCGGGATCGTCAAGCGTGCCTATCCCACCGCTTCGGATCAACGGTTCGCGCTCGTTCCGCGGACCGCGGCGGATATACGCCTCGGCCCGGCCACTCCTGACGGCCCAGGCGCCACGGGCCGTCCCGATACAACGGGCGGCCAGACGGCCACGGGGGATCCTCCCGGCAGCTCCATCAATCCGAATCAGACGGCGGACCCGGCGCACCCGTCCGCGGGCCTGGCCGCCGTTGCGCTGTCCGATCTGGCGGGTCACGAAGGTGCGGTGGTAGCCGTCGGCGGCACGGTCACAAACGTCGATGGCGCCCGGTTGACGATCCACGACGGATCGGCCAGCGCGGTCGTTAGGCTGGTCGGCGCGGCGACGGCGGTCGCGGAGCTGGTCGGCCTCGGAGACCTCTTGAACGCCCGGGGGATCGTCGAACGTAACGCCGCGGGCGGAGTAGAGGTTGCTGTCTCGGACCCGAGCGCAGTTGACTGGCTGCATCCGGTGAGCGCCGCAATCACGACGCGGGTCGCCCCGTCACTGACGCTAGTGGCCGGCCCAATGGAGCCCGTGACGAGCGGCCCAGCGTCAACTTCGCAGACCTCGATATTGGTCACGGGCGCCCTCTTCTCGCTGTCGATCTTGCTGCTAGTGACGGCCGTGCTGGCCACCGAACAGAACCGGATTCGCGTCCATTCATGGCTCGTGCGGGCCTCGACAGGGCTCAAAAGGAGGCTCACCAACCTTCGCCCAAGTTGACTCCACGCTCAAAACGTGCCTATGGTCACGCTCAGACATGCACGAAACACGGGCGTAGGAGGAGCTTTCTTGGCGATCGCGGACCGTAGGGTGGCGCTGCCGGACACCGATCGGCAGTACCACATCGGCCTTGGGCCGGGTGAGCTGGCCGAGTACATCCTGCTGCCCGGGGACCAGGATCGGACCGCGAAAGTGGCCGAACGCTTCGAGAGCGTGGAGTTCCAGAAGCGCAACCGCGAGTTCGCGACGGCCACCGGCATGTACAAGGGCAGGCGCGTTTCGTGCGTGTCCACCGGCATCGGCACGGACAACGTCGAGATCGTCGTCGCAGAGATCCTCGCCATCACCGAGCGGCCGACTTTCATCAGGATCGGCTCGTGCGGCGTGCTGCGCGATGACATCGGCCTGGGCGAGCTCGTCATCACCAGCGGCGCCGTGCGGCTGGAGTCGACGACCAAGTACTTCGTCCACGAGGGCTATCCCGCGGTAGCCGACTACGCCGCCATCGCGGCTCTGGTCGAGGCCGCCAACTCCCTCGGTCACCGGGCCCACGTGGGCATCACGGCGACCGCGCCGGGCTTCTACGGCGCCCAGGGACGGCCCATCCCGCAGCTACCGATTCGCTTTCCCGACCTCGCCGAGGAGATGACGAGGCAGGGCGTCGTCAACTTCGAGATGGAAGCGTCGGCATTGCTGGTGCTTGCGGGATTGGCGAAATGCCGAGCAGGCGTCGTCTGCACAGCGTACGCTCAGCGTGTGAGTGGCGCCTTCGTGCAGGGCGAACAAAAGGAGCGGGCCGAATCGGCCTGCATCGAGACGGGGCTGGAGGCACTTCGCCTGCTGGCCGAAATGGATGAAGCCACGCGCGCCGCGGGAGCGGCGCACTGGCGGCCCTCGCTATGGGTGTCGCAAGTGGCACCCTGAAGAGAGGGAGACGGGGCGGATAACGAGGCGAAAGCCAGCGTTCCGCCATAGACCATGCACGAACAAGGAGGAACAGTGGCCGTCGAAGCCTATTGCGTCAGGGACAAGATGAAGGTGGAGATCCAGAATCCCGAAAAGATCACCATGAAGAACGGCAAGCCCGCCTGGAAGGGCACTTGCCCGAAGTGCGGGAACAGCGTCTTCCGCATCGGCGCCTGACGCCGTTAAACAACAGAGGGAGGCAAGGGGTCCCGGTGAAAGCCGGGACCCCTTGTTGATTCCCTACCGCTGGTTTGAGCGCGCGTGACCCGCCATTTGTCCAGCCCATCAACGTTAGGCCGGTCGCGACGCCCGATTCACTCGGCTCGCCGCTCCACGTCGGCATGAATGAGCGTGCACGAGGCCGGCGGTTGCAGGAAGGGGTCCAACCGAGCCGCGTACGGTTGACATGCCGAACATTTGACTGAAGGCTGAAGCGATGTTGACCCGGCAAACCCGGCCTGAGGCGGTCCTATCTCTCGACTTCGGCGGGACCCAGATTCGCACCGCGGTTGCATTGGCTGAAGGGCAGCTGCTCGGACGGCGTGCAAGCCGGACCCCGCGCGACGCACAGGCAATCGTCGATGTTTGCATCTCGCAGCTGCGCGAGACACTGGCAGAAGCGTCCGGGATCTCCGCGGCTCCAGTGGAGCTTGCGATCTCGGCGCCGGGGCCGCTCGACCCATACAGCGGTGTCCTCCTTACTCCTCCGAACCTGGACCGCAGCCTCTGGGACTTCCCGTTTGCGAGGACCGTCGGCGAGGGAATCGGCCTCCCGGCGGTGATGGCAGTCGACACCCAGGTCGCGGCGTTGGCCGAAGGTGCGTTTGGCGCGGCAGTCGGCCTAATGGACTACATCTATATGACAGTCTCGACAGGCGTTGGCGGCGCCATAGTGAGCGGCGGGAGGTTGTTGCGCGGCGCCGATGGACTCGCCGGCGAGCTCGGTCACCTGACGATCGACATGAATGGTCCGCTATGCGGCTGCGGCATGCCTGGACACCTGGAGTCGTTTGCATCGGGCACGGGAATCGCTCGGCGCGCGAAAGGAATCGGCCTCGCCGGCCCTGGCGGCCGAGACATAGAGGCCCGCGACGTCGCCGATCTCGAAGATAGCGGGGATCCCATCGCGGCCGGGCTCATGGCCGACGCCCGGCGAGCCTTCGCTTCAGCCATCGTGTCCATAGTCGACGTCTTCAATCCCAGCCGGATCATCGTCGGCGGTGGAATCGCAATCGCACAGGGCGATCGGCTGTTCGCCCCCGCCCGAGAGGCGCTGCGGAAATCCGGATACACACGCCAGGCCGATCGCGTCGAGGTCGTGCCGGCGCAACTGGGAGACGACGTTGGCCTGATCGGAGGGCTGTCGCTGGTCGCGCTTGCCCGTCTAGGCGATCATTGACGGCAAGCGCTTCGCGCGCAGCCGGGCCGAAGGCCCCCGGCGGAGGAAAGACACTCACCAAACCGATCGACAAAACACGCGCCGCGCCTCCCAGCAAACCAGCGCGCCGCGCTCGTCTCTAGGAAAAGGAGTCCAGGCATGGCAGTTCGCGTCGGCATCAACGGCTTTGGGCGCATCGGGCGCCAGTCACTGAAGGCCATCATCGAACGGACCAGGGACGTCGAGGTGGTCGCCGTCAACGACCTGGTCGACACCGAGATGAACGCCCTGCTCTTCCGCTACGACTCGACCTACGGCCACTACGAAGGCACGGTCGACCACACCGACGATGCGCTGATCGTGGACGGTCGCGAGATCAAGGTGCTCAAGGAGAAGGATCCCGCAGCGCTGCCGTGGGGCGACCTCGGCGTCGACATCGTGGTCGAGTCAACGGGTTTCTTCACGGACGCCGACAAGGCACGAGCCCACCTCGACGCCGGCGCGAAGAAGGTCATCATCAGCGCCCCGGCCAAGGGCGAGGACGTGACCATTGTCCTCGGTGTCAACCAGGAGATGTACGACCCCGACGCGCACGACATCATCAGCAACGCGTCGTGCACGACGAATTGCCTGGCGACGGTGGCCAAGGTGATCCAGGACGAGTTCGGAATCGTGCGCGGCCTGATGAACACGATCCACTCGTACACCAACGACCAGCGCATCCTTGATGTCGCCCACAAGGACCCGCGCCGCGCACGCAGCGCCGGGCAGAACATCATTCCGACGACTACTGGTGCGGCGCGCGCACTCCACCTCGTGATCCCCGAGCTGAAGGGCAAGGTCGACGGCTTCAGCCTGCGTGTCCCGACTCCCACGGTGAGCGTCCTGGACTTCACCGCGGAGCTCGAGAAGCCGACAACGGCCGAACAGGTCAACGACGCGTTCCGGACCGCGGAGCGCGGCCGCATGGAGGGCCTCCTGGGCGTGACCGACGAGCCGCTCGTCTCGATGGACTTCAAGGGCGACAGCCGATCGTCGATCGTCGACTCGCTCTCGACGATGGTCATCGGCGAGAAGCTGGTCAAGGTCGTTGCCTGGTACGACAACGAGTGGGGCTACAGCTGTCGCATTGCCGATCTCGTCGCGTTCGTCGGCGAGCGGCTGACCGCCGACCGACCGATGGAGGCCTCAGCCAGCCGCTGAGCCCAGCCCCTCAAGAACCAAGACTGAGAGCCATGTAAGTGGAAAAGCAAACTGTCCGCGACTTTGACCCGCGGGGTAAGCGCGTCCTCGTGCGCGTCGATTTCAACGTCCCGATCGAGGACGGCAAGGTCAAGGACGATTCCCGAATTCGGGCCGCGTTGCCGACGATCAGCTACCTGCTCGAGCACGGGGCCGCCGTTGTCCTGATGAGCCATCTCGGCCGGCCCAAGGGCAAGGTCGTCGAATCGATGCGGCTACGGGCAGTCGCTCAACGTCTCTCCGCGCTGTTGCGACGACCGGTCCCGATCACAGGCGATCCGCTCGGCATCGGGACGCGCGACGCCGTGGCGCGACTCAAGCCGGGCCAGGTGCTGATGCTCGAGAACCTGCGTTTCCACGCCGAGGAAGAGGCCAACGACGACGAGTACGCCAAGACTCTCGCGAGCTACGGCGACGTGTTCGTCAACGACGCCTTCGGCACCGCGCATCGCGCACACGCCTCGACCGTTGGGATCGCGAAGTACCTCCCGGCATACGCGGGTCTCCTGATGGACAGTGAGATCGAGGCCATGTCGTCGTTGGTGGAGTCGGTGGTGCATCCGTTCGCGGCTGTCATCGGTGGTGCCAAGGTGTCGGGCAAGCTGGGCGTCCTCAAGCACCTGATGGACAAGGTCGACGCCTTTCTCATCGGCGGTGGCATGGCCAACACGTTCCTGGTCGCCCAGGGCAACAGCGTTGGCAAGAGCCTCCTCGAGCGAGACCTGGTCGATGACGCCCGACAGATCCTCGAGACTGCGGAGAAGAAGGGCGTCGCTTTCCTGTTGCCGACCGACGTGGTCGTCGCCAAGGAGGTCACGCGTGGCGCCGAACACAAGACCGTGCCGGTCACCAAGATTCCGAACTCGTGGTCAGCCGTCGACATTGGCCCGATGACCATCGAGGCGTTCAAGACGGCCCTGGGGCCCGCCAAGACGGTCTTCTGGAACGGGCCGCTGGGTGTCTTCGAGGTGCCCACGTTCGGTGACGGCACGCGCGCGATCGCTCGCTACCTGGCTGCCAGGGCAGAGAGTGGAGCGACCGTCATCGTCGGCGGCGGCGACTCGGTGGCTGCCCTCGAGGAGGTCGGCCTGACCGACAAGATGACCCATATCTCGACCGGCGGCGGTGCCTCGCTGGAGTTTCTGGAGGGCCGTGAGCTGCCAGGCATATCCGTGCTGCTCGACCGCGAGGCGGAACCGGAGGCGAAACCGGAGGCGAAACCGGCTGCGAAACCGGCTGCGAAAACGCAAACCAGGCGCGCCAAAGCGAAGGCCGCCCCATGACGATGATCGAGCTCGTCGACGCCTACGAGATCCTTGATTCGCGCGGCAATCCGACGCTCGAGGCAGTGGTCGTGCTGGACACCGGCGCGGTTGGTCGGGCGGCTGTTCCATCGGGCGCTTCCACTGGAGCGCATGAGGCGGTCGAGCTGCGTGACGGCGAGAAGGAGCGCTACGGCGGCAAGGGCGTACGCAAGGCGGTGTTCAACGTCATCGAGACGATTGGCCCGGCGCTGATCGACCAGGACGCCTCTGACCAGGCCGCGATCGACCAGCTAATGATCGACCTGGACGGCACGCCCAATAAGAGCAACCTGGGCGCCAACGCGACACTGGGCGTGTCCCTCGCCTGCGCCCACGCCGTGGCCGTCTCGTACGGCATGCCGCTCTACCGCTACCTGGGTGGGGCACTGGCGAACACCCTGCCCGTGCCGATGTTCAACATCCTGAACGGCGGCAAGCACGCGCTCGACTCCACTGACTTCCAGGAGTTCATGGTCATGCCCATCGGGGCGCCGACCTACAGCGAGGCCCTGCGAGCGGGCGCCGAGGTCTTCCACGCCCTTCACGACGAGCTGCACGAACGTGGCTTTGCCACGGGGCAGGGCGACGAGGGCGGCTTTGCGCCGTCGCTCGCTTCAAACCAGGCCGCGATCGAGCTCGTCCTGAAGGCGATCGAGCGGGCTGGCTACAAGCCGGGTGAGGACGTGGCGATCGCCCTGGATCCGGCCGTGAGCGAGCTGGTAGATCTGGACGCGCCGGCCGACTCGAACGGCGAGCTGACCTACCGGCTGGCCAAGGAAGGCCGCACGCTGCGGACGGGCGAGCTGATCGAGTTCTGGGCCGACTGGGCAGATCGCTACCCGATCGTCTCGCTCGAGGACGGCATGGCCGAGGATGACTGGGCCGGTTGGACTGCCCTGACGGCTCGGCTTGGCGCGCGCATCCAGTTGGTCGGCGACGACCTGCTGGTGACCAATCCGGAACGCGTCTCGCGGGCGATGATGGAGGAGGCGGCCAACGCCGTGCTCATCAAGCTCAACCAGATC
>CAYZEJ010000079.1:0-11424 GCA_964477545.1 uncultured Anaerolineaceae bacterium
ATCTGCGCGCCGATGTCGAGCAGCCCCGGGATGATCCCGGTCAGCCACCCGACCAGCAGCAAGACGGTCAGCAGCACTAGCAGCAGGAGCGCCGGCAGGATGATCTTGCCGGCCAGCGTCAGCCGATTCCACGGCCTGCTGATCACACTCACTTGTCGATTCCGCCCATGATCGGGTCGAGGCTGGCCATGATCGCCATCGTGTCGGCGATGAGATTGCCCGGCATCAAGACGCCGACGGCTTGGAGGTTGAAGAACGACGGGTCGTGGATGCGCAGCCGGAACGGCTGGTCGGAGCCGTCGCTCATCGCGTAGCAGGCATATTGGCCGCGCGGGCTCTCGATCGCGATGAACGCGCGACCGGGTGGGATGCGAATCAGCCGCGGGATCTTGGCCATCACCGGCCCGTCGGGCATCTCGTGGAGCACCTGGTCGATGATCCGGATGCTCTCGCGAACCTCGTCGATATGGAGCAGGTAGCGCGCGTACGAGTCGCCCTCGGTCCGAGTGGGGATGTCGAACTCGAGCTCCGGATAGACGCTGTACGGGTGTGCGCGGCGAACGTCATAGGGCACGCCCGTGGCGCGCAGCGGCGGGCCGCTCATGCACAGCCGTAGGGCCGTTTCGCGGTCAAGGACGCCCAGGCCGGAGGTGCGGCGGATGAAGATCTCGTTCTCGTTCAGCAGCCGAGTGCTCTGCTCGATCTGGTTCCCGGCCCGGCTCATCCAATCGCCCAGGCGCGACAGGAAGTCATGGTTCAGGTCGCGGTTGACGCCGCCGATGCGGAGGTAGTTGAAGAGCAGCCGCTGGCCGGTCAGCGCGGCGAGCATCTCGACGATCTCGTCGCGTTCGATGAAGCCCCACAGCACCGGCGTCAGGCCGCCCAGATCGAGCGCGAGCCAGCCCATGAACAGTGCGTGGCTGGCGATGCGGTTGAGCTCCCAGCACAGGACGCGGATGTACTCGGCGCGCCGTGGCACCTGGAGGTCGAGCAGCTTCTCGGCTGAGAGGACCGGCATCGCCTCGCTGAACATCGAGGCGACATACTCGAGCGGGTCGCAGTTGCTGATGGCGTGGTGCCAGTCGCCGTTCTCGCAGATCTTCTCCACGCCGCGATGGAGGTAGCCGAGGACCGGATCCAGATCGACGACCTTCTCGCCGTCGATCTTCAGCACCACGCGCAGCACACCATGCGTAGATGGATGCTGCGGGCCGAGGTTGATGAGCATCTCCCCGTCGCCGAGGTGATAGAACTCGGCTTCACGTTCGCTTCTGGGCGGATACGGCGGGACGGCATCGAAGATGGTCGCCGGCGTTTCCACGAAAATGTCGGGATCATCGAGCGAGCGGACCCTGGTCGTCTCGGTCACGACGTGGCCTTCTCGGTGTCCGCGGCCAATTCGTCGAGCGCCGCCGCAGAGGAACTGCCCAGCTTGCTCTGACGCAGGACCGGCTGGCGGAAATGTTCGGCGGGTTGATGTGTCTGCTCGACATGGCGGAAGCCTTCGCCCGGCGACCTACTGGCGTCGTCCGGGAGCAGGAAGTCCTTGCGCAGCGGGAAGCTCACGTAGTCGGCAGGCATGTAGATCCGGCGCAGGTCGCGGTTGCCTTCGAAGATGATCCCGAACATGTCGTAGGCCTCGCGCTCGCCCCACTCCGCGCCCTTCCACAGGAACGTGACGGACGGCACGCGCGGATCTTCGCGGGAGAGGCCGGCACAAATGACACGCAGCCAGTCAGGCGTGAGTGTCGAGTACAGGTGGTACACAACCCACATCTCGCTGCCGGTGTCGACACCGGCAATGTCCGCGAGTAGCTCGAAACCGAACTCCTCGTCGTCGTGGAGCCGACGCATGACGTCCGTGACGTCTTTGGCGCCGATCCAGATCTCGGTCGTATCTGCACGTTGACGAACGGAATCCGTCAGCTGATCGCCAAAGGCAGCTTCGAGGCGTCGTTTAAGTCTGGTGTCCGTTGCTCTGGCTCCCTCGTTGAGTTAGACGCCGGCGGGTACTGTCGGTCCGACTGTGCGCTCAGCCCAATGTCCGCGGCGCTCGCGGATCAGTTGCTGCAGCTTCATCATCCCGTAGATCAGTCCTTCGGGTCGCGGCGGGCAGCCGGGCACGTAGACGTCGACGGGCATGATCCGGTCGATCCCCTCGACCGTGGCGTACGAGCGCTTGTATCGACCGCCCGAGCAGGTGCAGTCACCCATTGCCACGCACCACTTGGGCTCAGGCATCTGCTCCCACAGCCTGACCAGCGGGCCGGCCATCTTGGTGGTCAGTGTCCCGGCGACGATCAGCACGTCGGCCTGCCGCGGGCTGGCGCGGAACGGGAACATGTTGAACCGGTCCATGTCGTTCTTGCTCGTCGCAGCGGACATCATCTCGATTGCGCAGCAGGCCAGACCGGAGAGCAACGGCCAGAGGCTGTTGAGGCGGATGAGGTCGAGAACGTAGTCGGCCTTCGTGGGGATGATGTCGAGTGCCGTCCAGCGCGCGTTGTCGCTCTTGTCCCCGTGCTCGAGCTCACGCAGGTGCGTGATCTGGGACGGGACGCCGCCTGCATACGCCTGCGGGTTGATCGAGGTCCACAGCGTGTTCTCGACGACGATCGGCGCGGCCACCTCGCTTTCAGGCGCGACGGCGAGGGCGGATTCATTGCTGGGCTGATCCGAGGCCATCGGGATCGGCTCGAGTGGGTCGTTCATCTCGTCACTTCCAGGACAGGACGCCCTTGCGCCAGGCGTAGCTCAGGCCAAGCAGGAGTATCGCGACGAAGATCAGCATCTGTAGGAAGCCGCCGAAGAGCACGTCGCGGAACACGATCGCCCAGAGGTAGATGAAGATGACCTCGATGTCGAAGGCGACGAACAACAGCGCATAGATGTAGAACGACAGGCCCACCCGGCCCCAGGTGTAGCCGAACGTGTCGATGCCCGATTCGTAGGGCAGGCCTTTATGGCGATCACCCTTCGAGCGGTGGCTGAGCAGCCAGGCCGCGCCGATCGTCAGCAGCACAAAGCTGGTTCCTGCGAAGGCGAACCCGAGCACGTACCACAATCCGGTAGTCACAAGAGCCTCATCAGGCGCCACGGTCCGCGGATGGAGGGGCATGTTGGGATCTGGGGTGGACCGTGGCTCACGCTCATTCTACGCCAGCGCCGAGCGTGTTTCGATTTCGTCACCCGGCTGCGGCTGCACGAATTAACCGCTCGCCCGTAATACCAAAGGGATGCCTGGCCCGACCAGGCTGTGACCGCCCAGCAGAATGGGCGTCGGACTGCCGGCGGCCGATTCGGTGAGAGACCTGAGCCACGGATCGCTGATCTCGGCCGAGCGGTGGAGGTCGCTCGCGAACCGATCAGCCGCGGACGGCCAGGCGGATTCGTCCGCGCCCTGTCGGTGAGCGAGGAGCACCCGACTGTCGATGACGGCACCGTCCGCGAGGTCGGCGACGATCGATGCCAACGAGGCGGGGCCGCGCACTTCCAGCAAAAGGCCGAGGATGGCGCGCGGCCCACGTTGGGATGTTGGGGGAGGGTCGCCGCCGATGGCGAGCGGGCTCGACGCGCGCATGCCGCGTTCCTCGGCCAGGAACCTGACGCGGCATCGGACATTGCGTTCCAGCCAGCGCAGCGTGGCGGAGCCGCTGCGGCCAAACACGAGCAACTCGCGATAAGGGTCGGCTGCGAGCACACGCAATTCCTGGAGCCGAGGGATCTCCAGCGCCGCGTTCGCCGCCGCATCGCGCAACCATTTGGGGGCCGACCGGGCAAGAGCGACAAGGGCGACGTCCTGTGGTGTATCGAGGTCAAGGCCGAGCCTTTCGCGTGCGGTCAGCTCTGACACGGAATAGTCAGCACGTTCCTCCAACCAGCGCGGCAGGGCGTTGTCGCTGGGAAGCGGCGGAAGGGAGCGCAGGACAGCTGCCTGCGCCACAGCGCACACGTCGGACGAGTAGCGATTGTTCGTCAGTGCGACGCACTCGCTTGTTGCGGCCGTGGCAACCAGCCGGGATGCATCGCGATGGTTGAGCATCGGGACAGCGCCACCGCTCAGCACGATCAGGCCGCCGCGCGCCGGCGCCAGCCGGGCCAGGACCTCGCCGAAGGTGAGGCCCTCGTGCCATTCGGACGCGACGATGACCTCGGACGCGCCGACCGCGCGGAACATTTCCGAGTGCCGCGCGGCCAGCTCACCGCGCACATCGGCCAGCAGCCGGACCAGCTCGGGCTCGCCCTCAGCCGCTGGGCGATGGAAGATGAGCACCGTGACCTTTGCCATCTGTTCCCTTCGCCAGCCTTCGGCCGGCTACGCGCGAAGCGGGCCGTCCCCAGCGTGCCGCCTGTTGCGGCCCGTCGCTTGTATCCCGAGTCTAGGTCGCGGAGGAGACAGTTGAGTCGGAAGGTCCGCGCGTATATCGGCCTTGGCTCGAACCTGGGCGATGCCCGGACCACGCTGGCTCGCGCCGTGCGTGCCCTCGGTGCGTTGCCCGGCGCCCGCGTGCGGGGCGTTTCGCGGCTGTATCGGACGCGCCCGGTCGGGCTGACGGATCAACCCGACTTCCACAACGCGGTCGTCGCCCTGGACGTGCCCGCCGGCCCGGACCCACAGACGGGCGCATTGGCTTTGCTGGCGGCGCTCAAGGGGTTGGAACAGGCATTCGGAAGGCAACTGCGGGAGCGCTGGGGTCCACGCGAGATCGACCTCGACCTGCTGATTTTCGGCCGCCACCGGATCAAGGCCCATCGCCCAGACGGTCGCTGGCTGGAGGTTCCCCATGCCGAGGCTCGCGAGCGGCTGTTCGTGCTCGCTCCGCTCGCCGATATCAGCCCCGGCCTGCGCCCGCCAGGCTGGGGAGAGACGGTCGAGACCGCGCGCCGGCGCCGGTTGCTTGCGGAGGGCCAAGACGCCGTTCAGGTGGCCGGGACGATCTCCTGACTGCCGGCTCGGACCTCCATTGCGCCGCCCAGGTGCTCAGCGGGCGCGGCTTGCCCCCGTGCTCTGCGCCGACCCGCGTCCAGATGACCACGCGATCAGTCTCGGGGTCGCCGCTCGCGACACCATGGGTGAAGAGGCTCACGGGAGCCTAGAGGCGGACGCTTGGCGGGCGATCCCGATCGAACATGTGCACGGTGTCGACGAATCGCACCTGCTTGCTCTGGTAGCCCATCACGAGGGAGTGCGTGCGGGCGCCTCCACCGAAGAACCGCACTCCATGCAGGAGGTCGCCGTCCGTCACGCCAGTCGCTGAGAAGACGAGGTTCTCGCCCGGCGCCAGGTCGTTGGTCGTGTACACGCGTTCCTCGTCGCTGCTGGTGCCCATCCGCTCGGCTCGTGCGCGCTCGTCGTCGTTGCGGAAGCGGAACCGCGCCTGGATCTCGCCGCCCAGGCAGCGCAGGGCGGCCGCGGTCAAAACTCCCTCAGGAGCGCCGCCGATGCCCATCACCGCGTGAACGCCTGTGCCCATGACCGCGCAGCTGACGGCCGCTGACAGGTCACCGTCGGAGATCAGCTTGATGCGCGCGCCGGCGCCGCGGATCGAGTCGATCAGCTCCGCGTGTCGCGGCCGATCGAGTATGACAACCGTCAAATCGCCGACGTTGCGTCGAAGGGCGCCAGCGATGAGATTGAGGTTGTCGACTGGTGGCAGTCGGATATCGACATGACCCGCCGCCACCGGTCCCACACAGAGTTTTTCCATGTACGTGTCCGGAGCGTTGAGCAGGCCGCCCTTCTCTGACGCGGCGAGGACGGTGATGGCGTTGGCGAGACCCATCGCCACCAGGTTCGTGCCCTCGAGTGGGTCGACGGCGATGTCGATCTCCGGCTGGCCCGGATCGGCGATGCCGACCTGCTCGCCGATGTACAGCATCGGCGCCTCGTCACGCTCGCCCTCGCCGATGACGATGGTGCCGGCCATCTCGACCTCGTCGAACGTCCGGCGCATGGCCTCGACGGCGGCTCGGTCGGCTGCATCCCGTTCTCCACGTCCCATGAAGCGCGCCGAGGCGATCGCCGCGGCCTCCGTCACGCGGACCATCTCGAGCGCGAGCAGCGTTTCCATCAGCGACCTGTGAGTTTCATCAGCGCCTGTAGTGTCGCCGACCGGTGAAGACCATCGCCATGTGGTGCCGGTCGGCCACCTCGATTGCCATCTGATCGCGCATCGAGCCGCCCGGCTGAATGATCGCGGTGATGCCGCGCTCGGCGGCGAGCTGGATCGCGTCGGCGAACGGGAAGTACGCATCTGACGCGAGGACGGCGAGTTTGGCCCGGTCAGCAGCCTTGTGGAGGGCGATCTCGACTGCCGTCAGTCGGCTGGCCTGGCCGGCGCCGACGCCGACGAGGGCACCATCGCGGGCAAGCACGACTGCATTGCTCGTGACGTGGCGAACGGCGCGCCAGGCAAAGAGGAGATCGGTCAGCTCCTCCAGCGTCGGCCGGCGCTTGGTGACGACCTTCAGTTGCGACCGATCGAGCTCCGATCGATCGCGCGTCTCTACCAGCAGCCCGCCCTCGATGCGGTGGAAGTCGAGGCGTGAGATCCCGTACTCGGTCAGGCCCTCGAACGGCTGGCTGGGCACTGCGAGCAATGCGAGGTGCTGCTTCTCGGCGAGCACCTCACGCGCCGGCGCTGAGAACGCGGGCGCAACTACCGCCTCGTACGCGTTGCCGGCGATGGCCGAGGCCGTGTCGCCGTCGACCTCCCGGTTGAGTGCCACCACAGCGCCGAACGCACTCACAGGATCGCCGTCGAGCGCCTTGTGGTAGGCGTGGACGAGCCTGTCACTGGAGGCGATGCCGGTCGGGTTGGTCTGCTTGACGATGCAGCAGGTCGGGGCCGTGAAGTCGGACACGATGCGATACGCAGCGTTCAGATCAAGCAGGTCGTTCAGCGTCGGGTTGTCGCCCTGGAGCTGGACGGCGTCGGCCAGCGAGCCGGAGCGATGCGTGGTCTCGCGATAGAAGGCCGCCTCCTGGTGCGGGTTCTCGCCGTAGGCAAGGTCGCGCACCTTCTCGACGACGATCGCCAGGTGCTCGGGGAAACGCGTACCGGCGATGTGGTTGAGGTAGCCCGCGACCTCGGCGAAGTAGGCGGCGACATCGGCCAGGGCGTCAGCAGCCAGGCGCTGCCGGAATTCGGCCGACACGGTGCCCATCTCGCGCAGCTCCTCGAGCAGATGCGCGTAGTGGCGCGGGTTGGACACTGCCGCGACCGAGGCATAGTTGCGAGCGGCAGCGGCCAGCAAGGCCGTGCCACCGACGTCGATCATCTCGATCGCCTCGTCGAGGGGCACGGAGCGAGACCCGAGCTGCGGCGCGAACCCCTTCACGTTGACGACGACGATGTCGATCAGGCCGATCCCGTGCTCGGCCAGTTGGGTGATCTCCTCGGGTACCTGGCGGCGGGCAAGGATGCCGGCGTAGATCTGCGGATGGAACGTCTTGACCTGGCCACCGGCGAGCGCCTCGTGATCCGTCAGGGCGCTGACCGGCTGAACCTCTATGCCGTCCTGGCGGAGCGCCTCGACCGTTCCTTCGGTGGCATAGAGCTCGACATCGAGAGCTGCCAGATCGCGCGCGAGCGGCGCGATCCCGTCGCGGTTGGCGACCGAGAGCAGGGCTCGCACCTCTTCGTCCACTCCCTCGCGTGCCGCGCGCGGCGGCTCCCTCGCGGAGGCGCGGCACGGCCGGCCGAGTATAGCAACAGACCTCTCCTGCTCCGACCTGCCCCCGCGCGCAGGCAACGCCCGCGAATTGCTATCCTCGGGCCACTTCTGGGATCGGTTGCAGGGAGTGGATCGTGGGTCGACAGGGCTTTCTAGAGCCTCTCGGGAAGCAATTCATCGAACAGAACTTCACAGACATCTTCACGCCCATCTGGATTGCGGCTGCGGTGTTCCTGATCGGGACGATCGCTCTGTACAACATCCGCACGCGCCAGCTGCACCGTCACGAGCCGCTGCGGACGCTCCAGGAATGGCTGCTGTGGACCGGCCTGGCGACGTTCGGCCTGGTCCTCGTCGGCACGCTTTTCCGGTTCTACTTCCTGTTCATCCTGCTCTTCATCGTCTTCGGCGTCAGCGTATTCATCTGGATCCGATTCTTCCGGTTCCCGCCGATCATCGAAACGTATAACGAGCAGATCCGACGGGCGCGTTTCTTCAGCGAGAGGCGCTACAAGGCGGCCGAGGCGACGGTCAGAAGCCGGCGCGGACGCGGGCAGAAACGCCGACGACGTTAGCAAGCGCTGGGCAGGGACCGCGTCAGCGGAACCTCGCCGAGCACGTGCAGCAGGGCCCGAAGGGCAACTTCGGAGGAAAATCCGTCGTGTCCGAGGTGAGTTGATGGAGATCAAGCGGTTCGGGCCCGGTCATCGGCGACCCGATGGGCCGCCGGGAACTCAGGGCGTCACCGGCAAGGTGATATTTCACGATGAGCGGGCGCTGGTGACCGAGCTGGCGTTCCAGCGTTACGCGATCATCACGCCGCACGCCAATGCCACGAACACGGCGCTATTCATCGTTATCAGCGGCGGCGGCTACGTCCAGGTGGGCGAAGAACGCTCACGTGTGAACCACGGTGAGGCGGTCGTGTGGCCGCCAGGCATCGTCCACGGCGCTTACACGGACGGCACCGAGATGCGCGTGATCATCGTGGAGTTGATGCCCGACTCCGGCTACGTGTCGACCGAATTCAAGGCAGCGGCAGTGGATGCGACCCCTGCGGACGGGACGCTCGCGGAGCGCAAGGTGATGCGCGGCGAATATGACTCGTCAGAGGGCGAGCCATGGTGATGAGGATTGCGCCGACCACGACGTCCGATCAGGCGTCCGGTGCTGCCCTGACATCTCATTCATTTGCTCCGCCAAGGTAGGCGCCCAAGCGCCCCAGAATGCCCGCGGTGGCGCCCCACACGAGGTGCTCGCCGACACGAAACGCGCCGTAGCGCAGGCGGAAGCCATCGCGCTCGGAAGTGACGATCTCGATCGGCGCTCCCGGCAGGAACGCCGCGAGGGGAGCGGTGAAAATCGACGCGACCTCGTAGCCGTCGGCGATCAGTGTCGGCGCCTGCTCGGCGAATGCGATCACGGGGTGGACCATGAAACCCGAGACGCGTACGTCCACTTCGGGCAACACCCCCTGCACATGCAGGCCCTCCTGCTCGGGATCGAGGCTGATCTCCTCGTAGGCCTCGCGCAATGCGGCGGCCTCAATCGACTCGTCTGCGTCGTCGATCGCGCCTCCGGGCAGGCTGATCTGCCCGGCGTGGCGATGCTCGCCGCTTGATC
This sequence comes from uncultured Anaerolineaceae bacterium, assembly GCA_964477545.1. Classification (GTDB taxonomy): domain Bacteria; phylum Chloroflexota; class Limnocylindria; order Limnocylindrales; family CSP1-4; genus JALYGJ01. Next base: position 9,301 of record CAYZEJ010000079.1, read on the forward strand.
GCTCGGTCAGCACGACAAGTGCCTCGCCGTCTGTGCCCGGGTGGATGAGGATCAGCACGGCCGCCGCACGTCGCGGACCGTCCGGAAAGCGAGGGATGCCGGCCGATGAGCCGCCAGGCTCCGCGAGCACAACAGGCATCAATTCCCTCGGCGCGGGCGGCAGCTTATCGGGGACCGGGATGAGTAGCGCTCGCGCCTCGGTGAACCGCACGTCAGGCAGGCCGATCCAGGTGATACGCCAGACCACGCAACGCGGGCGCGCTCTCCTCGACGCCCTTGCCCAGCACGACGACCGCGTAGCCACCGAGGTGGTGCGGGTCCAGCAGACGTCGTACGGCGGAGCGCAGTCCCAGCGCGGATTCCCAGTCGCGATCCGCTTCTTTCTTCGCATCCTGGTAGATCTCTTCAAAGCCGCAGCCCATCAGGAACTCCGCCTGCGTGGTCCGTCCCAGCACGGCCAGGCCAGCCTGGCGGGCGTCGCCATCGAGCGCGTCCAGATCCACGTGAGCGGTGATGTCCTGGTGTCCGACGCCGCCGAGCACGTCGCTGGAGACGTGCTGACCGCGGAACGCTCGGATGGTGCCAGTCGCCCGTGCCGCCGAACGCAGCTCCTTACCGGACAGGCCGTAGTCGATCAGCAGGATGTAGCCGCGTTCGAGCTCGTCAGCTATCACCGCCAGCCACTCGGCCATCCTGAGGTTGACCTCAGCGCGCTGCCCCTCGGCCAGCCCGCTGCCATCGACCTCGAGCCGAGAACCAAGTCGTTCGTCGGATAGCTCTCCCGGAACCTCGACGAACCGGCCGTCGCGCCAGCCGACGTAGAGCTCGTGCAGCCGACCACCTTCCCTCACAACGCGATGGACGGGCAGCGCGTCAAGGAACTCGTTGCCCATGACAACACCCGTCATCGGTCCGCTGATGGGCGTGGTTGGCATGCGCGCCTCGATCTCCACGGGCTCGTAGTGCAGGTGCGTGGCAAGTGGCGCCTTTGCCCGAGCCAGCCCGTCTCCGATCGCGCCACCGAGAGCCCCGCTGCCAGCTCCGTACTCGCGCAGCACGAAGTCCTCTGGCTCGCCCAGGCGATGCCACATATCGTCGATCTGTGCCGCGACGGTCCAGCCAAAGATCGGATGCAGCTCGGGGGCGGTCAGGAAATCGCCCTGCCTGGTGGGCCGATCGGCGCTGGTCGCGTAGTAGCCCAGTCCGGGCTCGTACAGGGCTCGCCCCATGAAGCGGGCAAAGGTGATGGGTCCGTCGCGCTCGATCTCCCCGCGGATCCGTTCAACGAGCGCAGGCTCGCCCGGATCTGGGGCAGGTGGCGTCAGGCTCGCGGAACGCGGCTCGATGGTCATATGGCCGCGAATTGTCGCTAGTTCAGACGGCCTTCGCCGTTGCCGCCGGATGAACCGTCACCATTCTGGCCGCCGCGCTTGCCCACCGCGACCGGCTGGTCCCCGTCAGAGCTGCGACGCGGCTCCCGTCGCTCGCTTGGACTGCTGGTCACCAAGGTCTCGCCGCCGTCGCTGAAGAGCAACGTGCCGCTGATCGGATCGGCGTCGATCTTGATCTTCGTGCCAGGCTTGAAGCGGCCATCGAGCAGAGCCTTGGCAAGGGGGTTCTCGACAAGTCGCTGGATGGAGCGTCGCAGCGGCCGTGCGCCGTAGCCCGGGTCATAGCCCTCGCTGGCGATCAACCGCTTGGCGGCCGGAGTCACTTCGATCTCCAGGTCGCGATCAGCGAGCCGCCGCGCCACGTCGGCGAGGAGCAGATCCACGATATGTGCCAGATCCTCCTCGGTCAGGGCGTGGAAGACGATTATCTCGTCGACCCGGTTGAGGAACTCGGGCCGGAACACCGTACGCAGCGCCTCTGTGACCTGCTTACTCATCTGCTCGTAAGCCTGTTCGTCCCGCTTGCCGGCGTAGCCGGTGATGTACTGGCTGCCGACGTTGCTGGTCATGACGATGACCGTGTTCTTGAAGTCGACCGTGCGGCCTTGACCATCCGTCAGCCGGCCGTCGTCGAGCACCTGGAGCAGCACGTTGAACACGTCCGGGTGCGCCTTCTCGATCTCGTCGAAGAGGATCACCTGGTAAGGACGCCGGCGCACGGCCTCGGTCAGCG
>CAYZEJ010000080.1:0-11286 GCA_964477545.1 uncultured Anaerolineaceae bacterium
CGTTCTTCGTGCTGGCCACGCAGAACCCGCTCGAGATGGAGGGCACCTATCCCCTCCCCGAGGCGCAGCTCGACCGGTTCCTCTTCAAGCTCTGGGTTCCTTTCCCGTCCGAAGAGGACCTGGTCGAGATCATGGAGCGGACCACGGGCACGAAGATGCCGCGGGCGAAGGCCGCGGCCAACGCCAAGGAGGTCGTGCAGATGCAGCGCCTCGCGCGCAGCGTCCCGATCGCGCCGCACGTTACCGCCTACGCGGTGTCGGTCCTGGCTGCCACGCATCCGGAGGCCCCGCGTGCCCCCGCACTCGTCAAGGAATACGTCCGCTACGGCGGCTCACCGCGCGGCGCGCAGGCGCTCGTGCTCGCGGGCAAGATCCACGCCTTGCTCGACGGCCGCTACAACGTCGCTACTGACGACGTGCGCGCCGTGGCAATGCCCGCACTACGCCACCGCGTGATCCGCAATTTCGAGGGAGAGGCCGAGGGGATCACCAGCGACGCAATCGTTCGCTCGGTGCTCGACGCGGTGCCCACGCCGTCGGTCGACTGACGCGCCGGCGCGTTCTGGTCGGCTATGAGCAGATTTCCACGGACAGTGAACGCAAACCCCCCGGGTTGGCGCGTTCAGTCGGTTTCCGGGCGCCGCAGCAATGACAGACGTGGCGCACCGCGCTTGGCCGCGCACAGCAACGCTACGCCTCGGCGTCCTCGGGCCAGTTCGGCCGATCAGGGTGCTCGTTCCTGTTCACTGACAGTGGAAAAACGATCGCGGGTGGCGGAGTGAAGCGCGACCTGCTGCCCTCGGCCGTCGATGCGACGGTCTTCGACGAGGTGTTCCTGCGCCAGCTCGAGCGCCTCATGCTCGTTACCAAGAAGGCCGTCCACGGCGGGATGAAAGGTGTCCGGCGCAGCGTCAAACGCGGCCAGTCGGTCGAATTCACCGATTACCGCAACTACACCCTCGGCGATGACCTGCGTGCGCTCGACTGGAACCTGTACGCCCGCCTGGAAAAACTTTTCATCAAGCTCTTCATCGAGGAGGAGGACGTCAACGTCCACATCCTCCTCGACGCTTCGGCTTCCATGGACGGTGGCACGCCCGACAAGCTGTTGTTCGGCAAGCGCGCCGCGGCCGCCCTGGCTTACGTCGGTCTCGCCTCGTACGACCGCGTCAGCATGGCCGTCCTGCAAGGCAAGGTCGCGCGTCGCTTCGCACCCGTCCGCGGCACGGGCCGCGTGTTCCAGGTGCTGGCCGATCTCTCGGGCGTCAAGCCGGCCCCGGGACCTACCGACCTTGCCTCAGCCTGCCGTCACTACGCCGCGCAGATCACCCAGCGCGGCCCGTTGATCCTGATCAGCGACCTATTCGACGACAACGCCGAGCGCGCGATCAGCGAACTTGCCGGAAGCCGCTGCGAGGTGGCCGTACTGCACACGCTGTCCGATGACGAGCTCGATCCGCCGCTCGAGGGAGACCTCCGCCTGATCGATCGCGAGACCGGCGCTGGCGTCAACGTGACCGCCGATCTCTACACGCTGGACTCGTACCGCGCCCGACTCCTGGCCTGGCAGAACAGGCTCGAAGAGGTCTCGTCCAAGCGCCGCGTCGCCTACCTGCCCACGCCCACCACCTTGCCGCTGGCCGACCTCGTATTTGCCGAGCTCCGTCGCCGGCAGGTCGTCGCCGCCTAGTTGATGGCGGGGTAATCGGTCGCCATGGGATTACTCGCGCCGCTGGCGCTGATCGGCCTGCTCGCGGTGCCGATCATCATCACCTTCTACATGCTCCGGCTGCGCCGCCCGGAGCGCACGGTCAGCAGCACCTACCTGTGGCAGCAGCTCGTGCGCGACGTGGAGGCCAATGCCCCGTGGCAGCGCCTGCGCCGCTCGCTGCTGCTCCTGCTCCAGCTCTTCCTGGCGATCGTGTTCGCATTCCTGGTGGCGCGTCCGTTCACGGAGCATCCCGCCGGGCTGGCGCGCGACCTGGTGCTGGTCATCGACGCCTCGGCGAGCATGTCCTCTGTCGACGAGTTTCCGGACAGGCTGACAGCCGCCAAGCGCCTTGCCCTGGAGCAGATGGCGCAGGTCCCATCGGACGGGCGCGTGAGCGTCGTGGCGGCGGGCGACACCGCACGCGTCGTGGCCAACGAGGCGACGGACCGCGGCCGGATTGCCCAGGCAATCAACTCCATCGAGGCGTCCACGTCGGCGAGCGACCTGACCGACGCCCTCAAGCTGGCCGGCAAGCTCGCCGAGCGCGCACGCGGCGCCGAGATCCTCGTCGTAACCGACGACGCCGGTTCGACAGTTCCAGATATCGCCCTGGACGTGCCTGTTCGCGTCGCGACGGTCGGCCGGGAACGCGATAACCAGGCGATCGCCGCGCTGGCCGTGCGCGCCGACCCCTCTGGCCTGAAGCGAACGGTCTTCGTCAGCGTCGCCAATTACTCGGCCTCGGCCGTGGTCAGGCGACTTCAGATCCTCGCCGATGGATCACCAGTCACAGCCCGTGACCTGGCCCTTCAACCGATCAGCAAGGCCGATGTCGTGATCGACGAGCTACCAGCGGGCACCAAAGTTGTCGAGGCGCGCATCTCCCCAGCGGACGCAACTGGCACGAGCTCCGGACCCGCCGACTACCTGCCGCTGGATGACGCAGCCTGGGCGATCGTGCCTTCGGATCGACTGCGGCGCGTGCTGTTGGTCGGCCCGGGCAACGTGTATATCCAGAACGCGTTCGCGTTCCTGCCCAACGTGGAGCTGTATGGCGCCACGGCCGAGCAGTACGCGGCCACCACGGGCAAGGAGCTGTTCGACCTAATCGTCTTCGACGGCTTCCTGCCAGCGGAGCTGCCGCGCAAACCGATCCTGGCCTTTGCGCCGCCACGGACGAGCGCCCTAGGGGTCGTCAACGGCACGCTCGACTCTTTCGGCATGGGCCAGCCGACGGCCGACGATCCGCTCCTGCGTGGCGTCGACCTGACACGTCTGCACATCGCCAAGACGCAGTCGATCGACCTGCCGGCATGGGCGCGGCCGGTGATCCCCGGATCCGACGGTCCCCTCCTCTACGCCGGCCTCCTCGAGACCCAGCCCACGGTCGTATTTGCGTTCGACATTCGCCAGAGCGACCTGCCGCTACAGGTGGCGTGGCCGATCATGATCTCGAACATCGCCGGTGAGCTGCTCGGAGTCGGTCCCCAGCAGGTCCTAGATCCGATGTCGCCGTCATCGCCACTCGAGATTCCCATCCCGCCCGATTCGATCGGCGTTCGCGTGACGCTCCCAGATGGGACGGTCGAGCAGTTGACGCCCGGTGCCACGGGCGCTTCCAGCGTGACGTTCGTCACGACCCGGCAGCTCGGCGTGTATCGCGTGGAGATCATCGCGGCACCTGCGCCAAGCCTGGCGCCCGGTGCCACCCCAACACCTACGCCGTCTCCGACACCGAGCCCGAACCCGAGCGCAAGTCCCGGCGCCAACCCCAGCCCCCCAGCCACGCCTGGTACGCAGGATGCGCCGCTGCTCTTTGCCGTTGACCTGTTCTCCGAAGAGGAATCGAACATCCGACCTGGCGACGGAGCCCGCATCGCGTCGCTCGGCGCGGACGTCCCTGACGAGGGCGCCGAGGCTGGCACAGCGCGGGACGAGTTCTGGCCGCTGCTCGTCGCATTGGCCCTGCTCTTCCTGCTCATCGAGTGGCTCGTCTACGAACGTGACGGCGCGCGGCGCATCCTCAACGGCATCCGGCGCGGCAACCCATTCACTACCGATCGCGCGGGGCGCCGTGCTGCCGGGCGGCGAGGCTCATCGGGATGACGCTGCCTTTCGCCGTGGCCCGGCCGGAGCTGCTCATCGTCGGCGTGCTGCTGCTTGTCGCCACGCTCGGACTCAGCCTCGCCGCGCGCCACCACCTGGCCAAGGGCCGTCGACGCGTGTCGCTCGTCCTGCGGACGACCATCCTGGCCTCGCTGGTGCTGGCGTTGGCCGGCTTGCAGCTGGTCTGGCCAGTTGATCGACTGACCACCGTCTTCGTCGTCGACATGTCCGACAGCGTCGGCGAGGCTGGCCGCGAATCGGCCCTGGCGTTCCTGCGCGAGTCGCTCGAGGAGCGACCCGAGGGTGACAAGGCCGCGATCGTCGCGTTCGGCGGCGAGGCGCTCGTCGAGCGGCTCCCGGCCGAGCTCACCGACCTCGATCGCATCGCGTCAGTGCCGGCAACCAGCGCCACGGACATCGGCGGGGCCTTGCGACTCGCGTCGGCCCTGTTCCCCGACGACACGCAGAAACGCGTCGTGCTCGTGACGGATGGGAACGACACGACCGGGCGCGGGCAATCCGAGGCATCGCTGGCGGCCGCCCGGGGCGTCCAGATCGAGACGTTCGTCGTCGGTCTTGGTGCGGCCGACGAGACGATTGTGCAGCGCGTCCACTCGCCAACCACGGCTCGAGTGGGCGAGGACATCCAGATAGAAGTGTCCATCTCGTCGACGGTGGCGCAGCCGGCCAGCGTTCGCCTGTTCGGGGACGGCCGGCAGATCGGGGTCCAGAACGTCAACCTGACCCCCGGTCTCACCAGCGTCGTCTTCACCACTCGTGCGACAGAGGCTGGCTTCCACACATTCCGCGCCAGGGTCGAGGCCGAGCACGACACGTTCGCCCAGAACAACTTCGGCGACTCGCACACCATCGTGCAGGGCGACCCGCGCATCCTGCTCATCTCGGGCAGCACCGAAGCCGGCGGCAACGTCCGCAATGCCTTGGAGGCAGAGAACCAGGACGTCACCGAGGTCACGCCGGAACAGGCCCCAACCGAGCTGACCGGCTACGCCTCGTTCGACGCCGTCGTCCTGGCCGATGTCTCGGCGACGCGCCTGGGAATGAAGCGCATGCTCGCTCTACAGGTCTACACGCGCGATCTGGGACGAGGCCTGGTGATGATCGGCGGCCCGAACTCCTACGGCGCGGGCGGCTACAAGCGGACTCCGCTCGAGGAGGCCCTGCCGGTCGATATGGACGTGCGCGACCGCGACCGCCAGCCGGACATCGCCCTCGTCGTGGTGATCGACCAGTCGGGCTCGATGGATGCCTGCCACTGCAACACGGCGAACCGGGATGGTGGCGTCGCGATCTCGGGCGTGCCCAAGGTCGACATTGGCAAGGAGGCCATCCTGCGCGCCGTGTCCGCGCTCACCGAGCGTGACGAGTTCGGCGTCGTCGCCTTCAACGAGAACGCCCATTGGGTCATCCGCACGGCGCCGCTCGGCAGCATCGGTGACGTCGAGGGCACGATCGCTGGCATCCGACCCGACGGCCAGACCAACATCTTCGCGGGCCTGTCTGAGGCAGTGGCCTCGCTCGAACAGACCTCAGCCACACGCCGCCATATCGTCCTGTTCACGGACGGTTGGTCCAGCAGCGGCGCCTACGACGACCTGCTTCGACGGATGGAGGCCGCGGGCATCACGCTCTCGACGGTCGGTGCCGGTGGCGGCGGCGCGGGCGATTTCCTGGGCGAGCTCGCGCGGCGCGGTGGCGGACGCTATTACGCGGCGGCCGACCCGGCCACGATCCCCGATATCTTCCTGAAGGAGACCCAGCAGGTCAGCGGCCAGCAGATCGTCGAAGAGACGTTCTTCCCGATCCTGACCTCTTCGTCGCCCATCCTGCGCGGCCTCGAGGACGGGCTGCCGCAGCTGCGCGGCTACAACGGCACCACCGCCAAGGCCGCGGCGCAGACCGTGCTCGTCTCAACGCGCGACGACCCGGTCCTGGCGCAGTGGCAATACGGACTCGGCAGGTCCGTTGCCTGGACGAGTGACGGGCATGGGCGCTGGGCCGCCAACTGGGTCGGCTGGCAAGGCTTCAACCAGTTCTTCTCGCAGCTCGTCTCATGGACGTTCCCGGGCGAGGAGTCGGGCGGCATCGAAGCCGAGTTCATCACGCAGGGCGATCAGACGCGGCTCCAGTTGCGCTCGGTCGAATCGGACGGCACGCCGCGCAACTTCTTCGACACGATCGCGGGCATAACGGACCCGGATTTCGACGTGAGCGAGGCCCGCCTCGATCAGGTCGCCCCAGGCGTATACGAGACCGATCTCGGCGCGTTGACGCCGGGCGCGTATGCGCTCCGTTTCGTCCAGACCAAGCCCGGAGAAACTCCTCTTGCGCGGACCGTCATGCTGATCGCGCCTACGCCGGCGGAGTACCGCCTGCTGGGCACCAACGAGCGACTCCTTTCGGCGCTGCGCGGCGCGACCGGTGGAGAGGCGTTGGAGGACGGCGCGCAGGTATGGGACCACGACCTGGGCGCGACCAGTGCTTCCACTGATCTTCTGCCGTGGCTCCTGCTCCTGGCACTGATGCTGTGGCCACTGGACGTGGCCGTGCGGCGTGTCTCCGTTTCGCGTTCTGACCTCGCGCTGGCACGCTCCTGGAGCGCCGCGCGCTGGCGGCAGTGGCGTGGCCCGGCCCGCCGGACCCAGCAGGTCGGCGACATGCTCGCCGCTACTCGTCGCGCAGGTGGAGCGCAGTCGCGCGCGGCGTTGCTGCGCCCGCCAGCCGAACCTGAAAACGAGACGGGGGTCGAACTGTCGGCTCCAACGGCTCCGGAGACCAGGCCAGACACGGCGCCGGTCCCGCCACCCACGGCCGCAGCGAAGCCCGAGCCTGCCGTGCCTGCACCGGCCGATACGCTCGCCCGACTCCGAGAAGCGAAGCAGCGCGCCCGCGACCGCGGTTAATTCTCTGGACGCCTCCGAACGCCTCCGCACTTGATCGCAGACAGAGGCGCCATGCGCCTTACCGCCTGATCAGTCGTGCAGAGTGACTGGCCAGTCGGATTGAGGCATAGCCCGGCCGCAGGCGACAGACTGCCGACCGTACGGAGTTGTCGGCCGACGAGTCCGGTGTAACGGTTGCGCGGCCGCCGCGCCGGAGGCTGGTCAGTCCGCCGCGGTAGGCGGAATCCTCATGCCGCGGCGGTACCGCAGTTGGGACAGAACTTCACGCCGGCCGCCATCTGCGTTCCGCAGCTCGAGCAGGCCTGCGCCTGCGCTGCGGGCGTCCCGCAGCTCGGGCAGAACCGCACTCCCTCGGCCATGGCGGTCCCACAGCTCGCACACGCGCTCGTAGCGGGAGCGGCGGCAACGGGCTGGGTCATCTGCGTACCGCAGTTGGGGCAGAAGCCTGTGCCCGCCGGCGCAGTCGTCCCGTCTTTCGGACAGGTGGCCATTGGCGCCGAGGCCTGCGCCTGCGCGGCGGCCATGCTGTTCTTGATCGCACCGCTGATCCCGAAGACGTCGGCGATGCCCTTGAGCGCCGCCGCAGACTGCTGCGCTTGCGCCGCCTCGACCTCGGCCCGGCGCGGGGAATCCTCTTTACAGAAGCCGGTTGGTTCGTCGAAATCCGGGATGCAGACGATCTGGTGGCAGGTCGGGCACTCGCGGAAGTACTGCTTGGTGGCGCTCCAGGCGCTGTTCAGCTCGTCGGCCGACATGTCCGTCCGATAACGATCGTTGTCGACCTGGTTCGCCGCCTGGTCGCCGAGGATCGGAACGTTGCGCAGGAACCCGCCAAGGGCGCCTCGGGTCACGTTCTCCTTGACCGTGGTCGCGATGTTCGGAGTGCTGCGGTACTCGCGACCGTCGCGATCGCAGTAGAAGATCGCGTACGGACCCATCCCGTCATTCGAGATGTCGTACCGCGGCATGCGTTCCATGGCCACTTGGTGAACCTCCGGGCTTAAACAGATGGTGTAGGTCAGGCGCAGGTAGAGGATAAGGGTGGTCGACCATGCTGCTCCGACCAGCCCTACATTTGACCCCAATGGTCGGCATTCCGCTCGAGCTGGAGCTCACCTAGGTGCGCGGTCTCTTCATGGCCTTGATGGCGCTCGCGCTCTCTGGTTGTGGCTCATTCTCCGCGCCTGCACCCACCGCCGGAACGATGGACGACCTCATCTCGGCCCTCGTCCTCCGAGGAGCGACCGTCCACCGCCTCGTGAGCGGCGACCCTGGATGCCCGAGCTCGGACCTGCACAGCAACGCCATCCACCTGGAGGTCGCTCTCGGCAGTCAGAGCGCAACCCACGAGATCTATCTATTCCGCTGGCGCAAAGCGGCCGACTTTGAGGGCTCCGCCCAGGCATTCCTCGAATGCGCGGAGGAATACGCGTCGCTCAACCCCGGACGGCAGGTCTTCACAATCGAGAGCGCGCCCTGGCGCGCCTACGGCCCGGGCTGGACCGAGGGGCTGCGCGCGACGCTGCTGGATGCGCTGCGTGCAGCGGGCGGCGCGTGAGTCGTCGATACGATGAGAACGTGAACAGAGACTGGCCGATTTTCGGGCGCGACGTTCCGGATGCCGCGTGGCGTCCCGCCTCCGACGCGGCGACGGCCACCCGCCTCGGCCGATTCATCAGCGCCGTCGGCGAGCCTGACCTGGAGGCGCTCCAGCGCCACGCCGAGCGCGATCCGGCCTGGTTCTGGGGCGCGGCTGCCGACGATCTGGGCCTGGCCTGGCAGCGCAAGCCAAGCGGGATCCTCGACTCGAGTCGGGGTGTGGAGTGGTCGCGCTGGTGGACCGGGGGCGCGTTCAACTACGCGGCTGCGGCTGTGGATCCGCGCGCCGCTGCCGATGCAGATGGCGCGGCCGTTACGTGGGAGGGCGAGGACGGAACGGTCAGGCGGCTGACCAACGCCGGGTTGAAGGCTGAGGTCGACCGGGCCGCGGCGATGATCGCGGCTCTCGGCGTCGGCGAGGGTGATCGGGTCGGGATATTTATGCCGCTGCTCCCGGAGACCGTCGTCAGCGTCCTCGCAATCGGCAAGCTCAAGGCGATCTACATCCCGATCTTCTCCGGGTACGCCGCGCCGGCTGTGGCGAGCCGTCTCAATGACGCCGGCGCCAAGTTGCTGATCACAGCCGACGGGACCCTCCGGCGCGGCGCGCGTGTGCCGATGAAGGAGACTGCGGACGCCGCTGTGGCCGATGCCCCCTCTGTCGTCTGCGTGCTGGTGGTCGCGCGCCTGAATCGGCAACCCTCAGAAATAGGCTGGACGGAGGGCCGTGATCGCTGGTGGGCGACCGAGATGGCGGCTGTCGACCACGCGCTGGAGGCGACACCCGAGACCGACCCTGAAACCCCATACATGATCATCTACACGTCGGGCACGACGGGGCCGCCCAAAGGCGCGGTCCACGTGCATGGCGGCTTTCCGATCAAGGGCGCGCAGGACCTGGCGCACTGCTTCGACCTGGGCCGCGGGGATCGGCTGTTCTGGTTCACCGATCTGGGCTGGATGATGGGCCCTTGGGCGATCTCCGGGGCGCTGCTGCTGGGCGCCGAGCTGGTGCTCTACGAGGGGGCGCCCGACTACCCCTCCCCAGCCCGACTGTGGGAGGTGGTGGCCCGCCACGGCGTGACGCACCTCGGGCTCTCGCCAACGGTGATCCGCGCCCTGATGGCGCACGGTACGGACCCGGTCCGCGGTCACGACCTGTCGCGACTGCGGGTCCTGGGCTCGACCGGTGAGCCCTGGAATCCCGAGTCGTGGTGGTGGTTCTTCCGCGAGATCGGCGGCGGCCGGTTGCCGCTGGTCAACTACAGCGGCGGCACGGAGATCAGCGGCGGCATCGTCTGCTGCAACCTGATGACGCCGATCAAGCCAACCTCGTTCGGCGGCCCGTCCGTGGGCGCGGCCGCGGACGTGATCGATGCGTCCGGTGCGAGCGTGCGTGGGGAGGTCGGTGAGCTCGTGCTCCGCCAGCCTCTGCCGGGCATGACGCGCGGGTTCTGGCAGGATCCCGAGCGCTACCTCGAGACGTACTGGTCACGAATCCCGGGCACGTGGGTCCACGGCGACTGGGCGATGGTCGACGAGGACGGCTACTGGTTCATCCAGGGCCGCTCGGACGACACGCTCAAGGTCGCCGGCAAGCGTGTGGGGCCGGCGGAGGTGGAGAGCGCGGCCGTCGCGCACCCCGCGGTCCTCGAAGCCGCGGCCGTAGGGGTCCCGCACGAGGTGAAGGGCGAGGTGATCGTCGTCTTCGTGCGCCTGCGTCCAGGGGAGACGGACGACCCGGATCTGCGTCAGTCGGTGAGCGACAAGGTCGTCGAGCAGATGGGCAAGGCGCTGCGGCCGGAGGCGGTGCACGTCGTAAGCGACCTGCCGCGCACACGCTCCGGCAAGGTCATGCGCAGGGTTGCTCGGGCTGCCTACCTCGGCGCGGACCCTGGTGACCTGTCGGCGCTCGAGAACCCGCTCGCCGTGGAGTCGATTCGCCGTCTCCGACCGGTGTGATAATCGCGGCGAGGCGCAGCGTTCTCACAACGGGAGCGCGCGGAGAGGGAGACTTGGATGCCTGATTTCACCCACGTCAACTGGCTGGCGGTCGTCATCGCCGCGGTGGTCAACATCGTCATCGGCTACGTCTGGTACATGCCCGCCGTCTTCGGCAAGCGCTGGGAGGCGGCTGCCGGACGGGCGCTCGCCCAGCCCGCCCCACAGATGTACGCCATCCTCGTCGTGACCAGCCTACTCGCCGCCTACGTGCTCGGCTTGATCTTCGGCGGCATCGGAGTTGTCAACGGCGCCGTTTGGGGCGCGCTGATCTGGCTCGGCTTCGTGGCCTCAGTCACTGCCGGGGCGGTCATCTTCGAGGCCCGGGGCTGGACCTATTGGGGCATCGTCAATGGCTATTGGCTGGTCGCTCTGGCGGTGATGGGCGCCATCGTGGGTTACTTCCCGCCGACGATGTGAGCAGCACTCGGCAAGGCGGGTCGCGCTGCTGAAGATCACCAGCGTCGCCAACCCGCGGCTCAAGGCGGCCGTGCGTCTGCGCGAGCGGCGCGAGCGAGATAGGCAGGGACTCACGCTGGTCGACGGCGTGCGCGAAACGATGCGCGCCATGTCGGGAGGCGCGGTCATCCGCGAAGCGTTCGTCGCGCCCGAGTACTGCGTCGATCAGGAGTGCCAGGCGCTGCTCGAGCGGCTGCACGAGGAGTCGGTTCCGATTCTGGAGGTGGGCTCGGAGGCGTTCTCCAAGCTGGCTTACGGCGATCGCCTGGACGGCGTGGTTGCGGTCGCGGAAACGCCGCTACGGCGGCTCAACGATCTGCTGCTCCCGCCCGAGCCTCTCGTAGCGGTAGTCGAGGGCGTGGAGAAGCCAGGCAATCTCGGCGCGATCCTGCGCACGGCCGATGGCGCGGGAGTCGACGCAGTCATCGTGGCCGAGTCGGCCACGGACCTGTTCAACCCGAACATCATTCGTGCCAGCCTGGGAGC
>CAYZEJ010000081.1:0-10968 GCA_964477545.1 uncultured Anaerolineaceae bacterium
GGGCCGGCGATACGCACCGGCTGGGCGTCGAGCAGGATCTCGCCCTCATCCGGCACGGCCAGGCCGTACAGGATGTTCATCAGGGTCGTCTTCCCGGCACCGTTCTCGCCCAGCAGGGCGTGGATCTCGCCCGGGCGGACATCGAGGTTGATGCCGTCGTTGGCGACGACGCCGGGGTAGCGCTTGGTGATGCCACGCATCTCCAGCGCGGGCACGGGCGGTGGCGGGGGAACCTCTCCTACCGGCGCGATCGTGACGGGCGGCTCTGTCGTCACCGGCGCGTGGACCTCCTGTTCAGCGCGGAGTCTGGTCTCGGACAGAAAGAGAGCGGGTCGCGACGAATCGCGACCCGCTCTGTCAACTACCGACTGGCGAGCGGATTACTCGGCAGTGCCGCAGTTCTCGGGGCAAGTGACCAGGGTCCCGTCGACCATGCCCTGGAGGGCGGTGTCGATGAGCGCCTGGATGTCGGCCGTGATCAGGCCGGCGCCGCTGTTCTCGGGCGAGATGCCAACGCCGCCGTTGGCGGCGTTGAAGAACGAGAGGCCCGGTGCCTGGGTGCCGGCGTCAATCGCGACGATGGTCTGCTCGACCGAGCTGGCGAGCTTCTTCTCCGCCGACGTGACGACGCACTGATATGCGGGGTTGTTCTCCGCGTCCAGTGACAGCCACTGGTCGACGTCGACGCCGAGGCCGTGGATTTCTGCCTCGCAGGCCGCCTCGAGCACGCCGTTGCCGGTCTTGCCCGCGACCTGGAAGAGAACGTCGGGGTCCCTGGTGTCGATGAACTGCTCAGCGAACGTCTTTCCGGCCGCCGGGTCGTTGAACGCGACACCGAAGTCGGTCGTCGTCACGTAGTCAGTGAAGACGTTGATGTCCGCATTCACCGACTGGGCGCCGAGCTCATAGCCCTGGAGGTAGCGGACGACCGCGGGCACCAGGGGGATGCCGCCGATCGCGCCGACGTTGCCGTTCTCGCTGATGCTCGCGGCGACGATGCCAGCGAGGTAACCAGCCTGATCCTCGGCGTACTGGAGGCCGACGAAGTTCGGCAGCAGCGTGGCGAGGTCACCGGCACAACCGAACGTCGGATCCGGCGCGCCCGTCTCGTCGATGCACGGCGCCTGGTCGACGCCGACGAACCAGACATCCGAGTTCGCCAGTGCTGCCACGGCCGTTGCGTCTGCGAGCGCGAAGCCCACGGTGACGATCAGGTTGTGGTCCTGATCGATGAAGTCCTGGATCAGCGACGCGTACTGCGACGCGTCATCAGGGACGGCGACGGCGACCTCGTCGGTGGAACCGACGGCCGTGGCACCGTTCTGGGCGCCGATGTACGAGTACTCATTGAAGTTCTTGTCATCGACGGTGCCGACGTCGGTCACGACGCCTACCTTCCACGCGGAAGGTTCAGGTGTGACCACCGGCGCAGGTGTGACCACCGGTGCAGGTGTGACCACCGGTGCAGGTGTGACCACCGGCGCCAGGGTGGCCGGAGCCGGAGTGGCTGGCCTGGGCGTGGCTGCTGGTCCTGCACAGGCCACCAGCAATAGCGCGGTCGTCGCCACAAGAGCGATCGACGAGCGAACTCTCATCAAAGAAATCCTCCTCTTTTAGTGGAGCGCGGCAGATGCCATCAGACCCCCACCCTCGTAGGGCATCGTAGCGAGGCACCGAAGCGCCCGCAAGACGCGCGTTCTCTGCTCGCGGTTAAGCCCTCAGTAAAGACAGCTATGCATGCCATACTGAACGACGGACGTTCCCGCACGTGCCCGCAGGAACGTGTTAGCGCTCGAGTGATGCCGTGACGCACTCGGCACATCACGGAGGGTGTTCATGCACCTCGCGGGCAATGGCGGCAACGGTGCGCCCAGGTCATCGACGGTCGGAGTAATCGCAGGCTCGAAGCCGCGGCCGCTCGTAATCGTGATCGAGGACGAGCCCACCCAGCGTGCCCTGCTCACCCGCGTGCTGGAGCATGAGGGTTACGAGGTCCTCGCCATCGCCGACGGTGAGGCCGGGCTGCGGGCGATCGTCGAGTTTGCCCCCGACCTCGTCCTGCTGGATCTCAACCTCCCCCGCATGGATGGCTACGAGATCAGCCGCCGGCTCCGGGCGGATCCCATCACGGCCACTCTGCCGGTAATCGTCATCACGGCCCACACGGCGACCGAGGATATGGTCGCGGCGCTGGACGCGGGTGCGGACGACTTCCTGGCGAAGCCCGTTCAGCAGGCCGAGTTGCTGGCCCGGATGCGCAGCGCCATCCGACTGCGACGCTCCATCACGAGCCTGGAACGCGCGACCCAGATCGTGGCTGCGCTGGCGAACGCGGTCGAGGCAAAAGATGTTGGACTGGTCCACCACTGTCGCTGGCTCGCCCATCACGCGGGCCGGGTCGGCGTGCAGGTCGGACTACGCGGCGAGGAGCTTGAGGCGGTCGCCTACGGTGCGCTGCTGCACGACGTCGGCAAGATCGGCATCCCGGAGCACCTGCTGCGCAAGGAAGGTCCCCTCAGCGAAGAGGAGTGGATCGTCATGCGCCGCCATCCCGAGATTGGCGAGCGAATATGCCAACCGCTGCGTACATCTCTCGCCTTCGCCCCGATCATTCGCCATCACCACGAGCGGTTCAACGGCAAGGGCTACCCGGACCGGTTGCGTGGCGAGCAGATCCCGCTCGGGGCGCGCATAGTCGCCGTCGCCGATGCCTACGAAGCGATGGTTCACGGCCGGCCGTACCAGCCGGCACAGTCACACAGCCTTGCCGCCGACGAATTGCTGCGCCTGCGCGGCAGTCAATTCGATCCAGACCTCGTCCCGATTTTCCTCGACGAGCTCGAGCGCGATACTGCCGGGGTGCCGCCGTTAGTCGCGTTGCCCCCGGTCGCCCGGCTTGAGCCAGAGTTCGCCGCCGGCGCCTGATCGCGCGGGGCGCCTGAAGCGCTCCTATATCCGCTTCAGCCTGCGTCTGTGGATCCGCTGGTACCTGCGCGTCCGGGTCACGGGACTCGACAATCTGCCCAACGACACGCCCTACCTGCTCAACTTCAGCCACCCGAACTGGCTCGACCCGTTCCTGGTCGTTGCCTTCATGCCGAACAGGCCGCGAGTGTTCATCTTTGGCCCCAAGGAAGAGGAGATGAAGGTTGGCTGGCGCAACCGGCTGATCGCGTGGTCCGAGATCGCCGTGCCTTTCAAGCCCTCCAAGTCGGATCTCCTGGATACGACGCGGCGCGCTGTCGCCGTCATGAAACGCGGAGATGTGCTTGCCATCGCAGGGGAGGGAAGGTTGAGTGACCGAGAAGGAGCGATCGTTCCACTCGAGGACGGACCAGCATTCTTCGCCCTCCGCGCGAAGGTGCCGATTGTCCCAATGGCGATCATCGGCACTCGCTGGCTGAGATTCCGCAAACAGGTCACGCTCAAGGTCGGCAAGCCGGTGACCCTCGACGGCTTGCGGCCCGACCGTCCGGGAGTCGCTCTCCTGACGACTCGGCTTCAGGCAGCGATGGAGGAGCTGCTCGTCGGCGTCCAGGAGGATCCGCCGCCAGGACCGTTCGGGCGCTGGGTAACGGACCTATTCAACGAGCGTCCATGGCTCAACGACCCACCGCCATCGGTCGTTACTGACTGATCGGCGAGGCTCTCTCCTCTTCCATCTCGCGCTCTTCGCTTTCGTGCAGGATGCGCGGCTCCCCCAGAGGCGCGCGATGCGTATCGACGACCAGCTCATTGAGCCTGACGGCGGCACGTGGGACATCATCGTCAAACCTGGTGCCGCCCGGGTTCTGCGGAATGCCAAGGGCTAGCTGGAGGGGCTACTCCGCTTCCGCTGGCCACGAGCCGCCCGCGACTCTCGGCTGAGCTCCTCGAGACGTGCATCGCTGATGCCGAAGTGGTGCGCAATCTCGTGGAACACTGTTTCGCGCACAGCCCGTGCCAACGCCCCCGGATCGGGATGGAACGCCTCGAGGGGGCGACGAAAGATGGTGATCTTGCTCGCGATCGGCGCTTGATCAGCACCCCACGCTGTGCGCGGCACACCCTGATAAACGCCGAACAGTCCTGTCGCACCCGTCTGGGCGAGCATCTCGGGGGTCGCCTCGTCGTCGATCACGATCGCGACCGTGTTCAGGCGCTCGCGGAACTGATCCGGTAGCTCCTCCAGCGCCTGGTTCACCAAGCCGTCGAACTCCGTGTCGCTGGGCCGGGGAAATCCGTCCAAGGGTTGATCGTAGGGCTTCTGTTTCGAACGAGCGTTCTATACTGGATACGGTGTGGACGAAGTTCGTGGATGACTGCCTAGCAGCGCCGTGGTCGGTCCCCTAGGGTCGAGACAAGCAACCAGGGGAGCCAACTTGGCCGTCGCGCCGAACGATTTCACCCACGTCCACGTGCCGATAGGTGGGAGTGTGAGCACCGCAGACGAGCCCCGCGGATCCAAGCCTAAGCGTCATCACCAGGTCCCTCAGTTCTACCTCGCTCGTTTTGCCACGGACGGCAAGGTTGCTGTCCGACGGCGGGACGGCAAGGCCTACGACACGGGGCCGGTCAATGTCGCGGTCGAGTCTGGGTTTTACGACCTGCCCGACGGGGTGGGCGGTGTGTCGAAAACGATCGAGCACGGCCTTGCCAACATCGAGGGAATGACCGACCAGATGCTCCGCAACATCGATCGCGTCGGACGGCCGCCGGCCAGCAACGACCATGACCGGGCGACGCTCGCGCTGTTCATCGGCCTGCAGATGGTGCGGACGACTTCGCACCGTGATCGCGTCCTGTTCCCCAAGCGCGTGGTCGACTGGGCCGACGACCGCGAGGTCACGAAGGAGCTGGTCGCCGAGTTCCTAGAGAGCCAGCACCTCGGCTTTCGGCCGGAAGAGGCAGAAGTCGACGGAGCCTTCACGGTCGTCAGCGTTGCCGTCAGGGACGCGCCTGAGACGCTCACGGAGGCGTTCGCCATAGAAACGATGGTGAAGGGCGCCTGGGAGATTTCCCGGCGGCTCCTGCCGCTCAACTGGTCGCTCGAGTTCGACCGCAAGGAGGAGTTCATAACCTCCGATGAGCCGGTGGTTGTGTGGCGCAAGCCGACGTGGCGCGATGACTTCGAGGGCTTTGGGATTGCGAACGGGGCCGAGCTGCGTCTGCCGCTTGATCCCGGCAAGCAGCTCGTGATCTCACGCCGAAAGCGCCGCACGAGACTCGACGTGGCCACGCACCGTGTCGGGCGCTCTAACGCGGAGATGGCCGGGGCATGTCATCGATTCATCATCGGTAACCCGGCCCGGCGCGAGCAGCTCGACCGCCAAACCCTCGAGGAGTGGCGTCCAGTCGTGCGTTTCAACGTTGGCCCGGGCTTCGAGACGCTGCCAGATGGAACGACGAGGCCAATGCCAGGCGAGATCGTGCACATGTGGGTCCCGCGTCGACCGCGGCGCAGTTCAGGCGTGGCTGTCCCGCGCGGAAGCCGAACTGTTCCCAGAAAAGTGGCGGTTCGGTGAGCCTATGGGCTCCGGCTGATCACGAAGTTGTCATGAAAGAACGTCCTCAATCGGGTAACGGGTGCGTGCAAGGATGCCTCTAGGACTTCGGCCGAAGGCAGTGCCACGGCCTAAAGCTCATCACTACATCCCGGCCGCTCACCTAGCTGCCTTCAGTCCCGATGCGGGTCCTATCCGCGATCGCAAGATCTGGGTTGTCAACAAGCGGACCGGCTCCTTTCGCCGGGCGCGCATCGAGAAGGTGGCATTCGAGAACGACCTGTACACCATCCGCACGCCGGCTTTGCGAGGGGACGAGTCGACCTACGAGCAGCTCATGGCCGCGGTGTTCGACCCGGCCAACAAGGATGGCGACATTGAGACGCTGAAGGCGGAGATCGAGGAGCGAGGCATCCGTGCGCTCCGCGCGATCGCGGAGTGGCGACCTGGATCTCGGGTCGTGTCGGAGGAAGAGCGTGAACCAGTCCTGAGTTATGCCGGCCTTCTGTTCGCCCAGCATCCGACGATGATGGCGGCGCGAGCCGCAGTGGTTCACGAGCGGATGTCGGCTTGGTCAGCGTCCGCGGGACTCAAGTCTCCGCGCCATCTCGAGATCAATGCAGAGTTTGCGAAAAGCGAGAGCGTCTTCGCCCTGATCGCCGAGGCCTTCGCCATCGCATACGAACTGAATTTCCTTGGCTGGAAAGTCGTTCGCTGGCCGACCACGCCGCGACTCGTTGTTGGCGACAACGCGACCACACTGTTCATCCCCAGCGATCCGCTCGGAGTTGGCGACGTGTGGGCGAATGATGCGCGTGTCGGCTTGGTGGTCTCTCCGACCTGCGCCCTGTTCATGTTCCAGGACATTCCGGCAGGCGGTTGCATGGTGGAAGACCGAAACGGGAACGAGGCCTCCGCCGAGATCGATGCGGTGAACTGGATCACGTGGTCACGCGCCCGACGCGAGGTCTATGCTGGATCGCGCGAGCTGCTCGAGCAGCTCTTGGGCAACCCCGCCGCCGAACAAATCCGCTCTAGCGACTTCTCGCAGCAGCTCCCAGTCAGGCCGTCGCTAGTGCTGGACATAAGGACCGGCGCGGATGGCTTCCCGTCGATCACACGACCAGAGAGCCCCGGCCCCGAAGACGCGTCTCGTCGGTGGGCAGAACGTTTCGGACAGGGCGTCTCAGTTCAGCAGCCGTCGTGACCGGGGATCTCCGTGGTTCCCTTGATGCCTCTCATCTCGCCGAACTGCGGACCGTCGCGGCTGAGCGTGCCATCTGGCTTCAGGGTGTGCGCCTCATTCCCGTAGGTGAGAACGAACTGCGCGACGATTTCGCATGCGGTCGTGTAGATCGCGGCCTGGCCGCCGCCGCTCGCTACAACATCAGGGCCTGAACCGGCCGGGGTCGATGATCCACCACCGCGTGCGCTTCGAGATCGTGCCAAGCGCCGGATCCACCTCGTGGACTGGTGGAATCTTCAGGATTATCGGCGACTGCCACTCGTTCGTCACGCGAACATCCGAAGGCTCAACCGGCTGCTGCGGCAGACCAGGAGTGCATGCGGCCAGCACGAACAGGGCGGCAACCGCCAGCGAACGGGACTGTGTGGACTCCGCGCCGTGAGAGCCGCGAAGACCGCCGACGAGATCGGAAGCGCCGAACCTTCGCGCAACGTAGGACAGCCCGGTCTCCATGCTGGCGACTAGAGCTCGAGCCCGTCTTGTCGTACTCGGACGTTGCGCTGGCGACACCGACTTGACGGACCCTCATTTCCGGCGAGGTCGACGCCTTCGCCCGCGCGAGTCTAGAACCGTCAGGGTCGGTCATCCCCTGCGACAGCACACCGCTGGGATGGACCGCGCTTCGCGCCTACGTCGCCGTCATGCCGACGAGGCCGTGGCCACACGGAACACATGTTCTAAAATCGGTATCGCGGCGATCTAGCCCACAGCAGAGACAGGCATTCGTGGATGAACTTCGGGGAAAGCGGGTGGTCGGGTTGTGCCAGACGGAGACGGTCGAGTGGACTCGCCTTGAAGTTTCCAGTTAGCTCGGATTTCACGCGTCTCTACGTGGTGTTAGGTCGGAGTGTGAGCGGGATGGTCAGCCAGTCGAAGGTTTCATGGGCAGCGCTTCCGAGCTGCTAACTGCCAGGGAAATCGCGAGCGCCTTCTGGCTCGTTGTCATCGGCGTGGCGCTTGTTGCCGTTCCACGGTTTCGGCCGGCCATGGGAGGTGTGGTGCGGGCCTTCGGCAATCTACTCACGCCGGGCGTTGCCGTGATGATCGCCGTCTACTTCGCCTGGCTGACGTTCGGAGTCTGGGTGGCCTCGCACGTTCCCGCGTGGAACGAAAGGCTGCTCATCGAGGCGATCCTGTGGGCGGCAATCCAGGGCGCTGCGCTGCTCGGATCGTTGGGAGACGTCGGGAAGCCTGGCTTCGTCGGGCGTCACCTGCGGCGAACGGTGGGCCTCAGCGTCTTGCTAACCGCATACCTGAACATGATCACGTTCCCGCTTTTGGTCGAGATCGCAATTCAGCCGATTGGCGCGCTGCTGGCGATGATGGCCATTGCTTCAAGGGGCACCGAGAACGAGAGCTGGACCGGACGCCTCGCAGCTCTCTTCGGGCTTGCCTTCATCGCGGCAACGGCCTTGAACCTCGTCGTGAACTTCGGGCGGCTCGAGTTGACGAGCATTGCCGTCTCCGTTCTCCTTCCGATCTGGTTGACGGTCATGGCGATATCCGCGCTCTACATGCTCAGCGTCGTCGATCAATACCTCGTCCTCTTCAGACTTGCCGACCGGGATGCACGTGCAGGCGGCTGGCGATCGCGGCTCCGGGCGCGCTTGGCGTTGTTGTTCGGCTTCAAGCTCAACGCCTACGAGCTGGCCCAGGCCCGCCCGGATCTCGGCACGGTTCGTCGTGTGGTGCTTGCACCCGACTTGACGTCTGCTCTCGCGGAGATCGAGGACAACCGTGCTGGCCGGCGAGCAAAGGCGGCGATGGAGCGCCAGAAAGCAGCCGACCTTGTGGCCCTAGCCGGCGTCCAGGGCACCGATGACGACGGTCGGCAGCTCGATCGGCGCGAGTTCGCCGAAACAATCGATGCTCTCGAGGATCTGGCGACGCGGCACATGGGCTGGTATCGGAATCGGGGTGGCCGATACCGGCACGAAGTTCTCGGTCTGATGGTCGGGAGTCGCGCTCTGAATGGCCTAACGAGCGAGCACGGCATCACGGTGCGGATACGACGTGACGGCCAAGCCTGGTTTGCCTGGCGTCGAACGATATCGGGATGGGTGTTCGGCATTGGCGCGGATGGCCCTCCGCCAGCCCAGTGGTTCTACGAGGGGCCCACGATTCCAAAGGGATACCCGGCTGATGCACGCGCATGGTCCCGCGTGCCTAGCAACAACTGGGAGCCTTGACTTCGCGGGGCGCCGGCCATCGAGGCAGCGTCCGTTTCACCGACCCATTCTGTGCCGTTGACTGCGCACGGGCAGTTCGCTCAGAGTTGCGGGAATGGACAGGGCGACGACAACGCAGGCCGGCGCATGAAACTGCGTCGATCTGAGCACACCGAGTATCTGGCCGGCGTGTACGACCTCCGCGAGCGCCGGCGAGACTTCTGCCGCGCGATGTTCGCCGCCTGCGAGGACTTCGGCACCCCGCTTTGGGACATCCCGATGGAGATCACCGGCAAGACCGGATCAGACGCGACCGCCACGGCGCGCAGACTGGCTCGCCGACTCCTCGTCGGTGGGTGGGTTGTGATGGTCGAAGAAAGCGCCAGCGGGCCCGAGCGTGAACTTGCGCGCGAGGAGGCGCTCGCCGTGCTCAGCCTGCCGGACCCGTGGACGCCTCCAGGCATCATGCTCTCGCTGGTCGCAACCGACTCGGGACAGGACGCCTACTGGAAGCACGCAGCTCGCCGACCACATCATCGAGTGGGCTTTCAATCCTGAGCGGTCCGCTACTACATCTTGCGCTGACCTGAGACAACCGGATAGGCACATTGTCGGGATCGTCGCCGTGTGGCGACTCCGCGTCACGTCGACAGATGCGGGGGCGCGACCTGGCGCGCCGCGACGATAGGGAACAGGTGTTCTAAACTGCCCTAAGGCGGCGATCTAGTCCACAGCAGAGTCAGGCATTCGTGGATGAAGCTCGGGGATAAGTGGGTGGTCCGTAGCAGCTAGGTCGCCTACCTTCGCGGGAGTCATCAGGGGAGACATCTTGACCGTCGCGGCGTCAGATTTCACGCATCTCCACGTCCACTCCGAGTTCAGCCTGCTCGACGGCCTGGGCCGCATCACGGAGCTGGTCGAGGAGGCCAAGACACAGGGCTTCGATTCGCTCGCCCTGACCGACCACGGCGCGCTGTACGGCGCGGTCGCCTTCTACCAGGCTGCCAAGACCGCGGGGATCAAGCCGATCATCGGCGTGGAGACTTACGTCGCCCGACGGTCGATGAGCGACCGGGAAGGCAAGGCCGACTCTCAGCCCTACCACCTCATCCTGCTGGCCAAGGACTGGACTGGTTACCAGAACCTGTGCCGGATCGTCACCGACGCCCACCTGGACGGCTACTACTACAAGCCGCGCATCGACCGGGAGTACCTGGCGAAGCATTCCGAGGGCCTCGTCGGCTTGAGCGCCTGCCTGAACGGCGAGGTGGCGCGAGCGATCGAGACAGGCGATATGGACGAGGCTCGTCGTATCTCTGGCTCGTACCGCGACATCCTTGGCGACGGCAACTTCTTCTTCGAGCTTCAGGACCACGGCATTCCTGAGCAGCGCAAGCTCAACGAGCAGCTGATCAGACTCGGCCCGGAGATGGGCATTCCGCTCGTCGCGACCAACGACCTGCACTACGTCCACAAGGCGCAGTCGGACGCGCACGACGTGCTGCTCTGCGTTGGCACGGCCTCCAACCTCGACACGCCCGGACGGATGCGCTTCGAGTCGGCCGACTTCTACCTGAAGAGCGCCGCCGAGATGGCCCAGCTGTTCGCCCACGTCCCCGAGTCCATCTCGAACACCCGCCGGATCGCGGAGATGGTCGATCTCGAGCTGCCCTTCGGCCAGATGCGTCTGCCGGATTTCCCGGTCCCGGAAGGCCATACAGTCGAAAGCTGGCTGCGAGCCGAGTGCGAGCGCGGGCTGCATGAGCGCTACGGAGAGGTCACCGAGCCACTCCAGCGACGGCTCGACTACGAGCTCGACGTCATCCTCCGGATGG
This sequence comes from uncultured Anaerolineaceae bacterium, assembly GCA_964477545.1. Lineage (GTDB taxonomy): Bacteria > Chloroflexota > Limnocylindria > Limnocylindrales > CSP1-4 > JALYGJ01. The sequence continues at coordinate 10,733 of CAYZEJ010000081.1, forward strand.
GCTACGCCGGCTACTTCTTGATCGTGGCCGACTTCGTCCGCTTCGCGCGCGAGCAGAACATCGCCACCACCTGCCGCGGATCCGCGCCGGGATCAATCGTGACCTACACGCTGGGAATCACCCCGGTTGATCCGATCCTCTATGAGCTGCCTTTTGAGCGCTTCCTGAACCCCGACCGCGTGACGATGCCGGACATCGACGTCGACTTCGAGGATGCTCGGCGCGACGAGGTCATC
>CAYZEJ010000082.1:0-10881 GCA_964477545.1 uncultured Anaerolineaceae bacterium
TTCGCGCCGCCCTTGCCCTTGCCGCCCCCGCCCTTGGCGCCCGCGCCGCGGCTCGCTGGCCGGCGCGACTCCGACTTCTCGCGCGCCCGCTCGCGGATGATCAGCCTGATTGGCGTGCCGGCGAACCCGAAAGCGTCTCGAAGTTGGTTTTCGAGATAGCGGCGGTAGCTGAAGTGGACGGTCGCCGCCTCGCTGGCGAAGAGCACGAACGTCGGCGGCTCTGTCGCGACCTGGGCGCCATAGAAGAAGCGCGATTGCCGGCCGCGGACCGTTGGCGCGGGCCGGCGCAGCGTGGCCTCGCGTAGCCACGCATTGACGGCGGCTGTCGGGACTCGTCGGCGGCGCTCGGCTGCGATCTCGAGGGCAGCCTCGAGCACCCTGCCGACGCGCTGGCCGGTCTTGGCGCTGATCGCCAGGATCGGCGCGATGTGCAGGAAGGGAGCGGCCCTGCGGATCTTGGCCGCGTACTCGTCGAACGTGTGCTCGTCCTTCTCGACGAGGTCCCACTTGTTGATCGCGATGACGAGACCGGTCCCCTCCTCCAGGGCATAGCCCGCCACGTGGTCGTCCTGGGCGGTCAGGCCGTCCTGGGCGTCGACGACGATGACAGCGACGTCTGAGCGCGAGACGGCCTTCAGGGCGCGCAACGTGGCGTAGCGCTCCGCCGCCGGACCCGAGGCGACCTTGCCGCGCCGCCTGATCCCGGCCGTGTCGATCAGCCTCACCGTGCGGCCGGCCCATTCGAACGCAGTGTCGATAGCGTCTCGCGTGGTCCCGGGGATGTCGCTGACGATCACGCGCTCCTTGCCCATGAGCGAGTTGAGCAGCGAGCTCTTGCCGACGTTGGGCCGGCCGATGATACAGATGCGCACGGGCTTGTCGTCCATGGCGAAAGCTGCTTCATCGGCCTCGTCGGACTCGGGTGCGCCCACCTCGCGTGCCTGCTCGGCCGCCCGCTCTTCCTCAACTTCGGCTTGCTTGCGGGCCAGCTCACTCTCCGATTCAGGCGGTAGTGCCCAGACGACGACGTCGAGCAGATCGGCGACGCCACGCCCGTGGAGCGCGCTGATCGGGTGGATCTCCGGCCAGCCGAAGGTGTGGAACTCGGCGGCTTCCAGCTCGCGTTTTTCGTTGTCGGCCTTGTTGACCGCCACGATCACGGAAGGCGACGCCGCTCGCAGCAACTCCGCGGCTTCCTGGTCCGCTGGCGTCATGCCTGCTTCGGCGTCGACCACGAGCACGATGACGTCGGCCTCCTCGATGGCCAGCCGGGCTTGTTCCTGCACTCCTTCCTCGATCGCGTCCGCGGGATTCGTCTCGAGCCCACCCGTATCCACGACAAGGAAGCGCCGCCCGTTCCACTCGCCCACGTCGTACAGGCGGTCACGCGTCGTTCGAGCGCGGTCCTCGACGATGGCCACGCGCTGACCCACGACCCGGTTGAACAGCGTGCTCTTGCCGACGTTGGGCCGGCCCACGAACGCGACGACCGGCAGTCCCTCGAGCGGGGCGTCCTGTGTGCGCCCCGGCGTCGGGCGCCTTCCGCGCCTCGGCGCCACCGGTCTAAGCCGCCCCGGCGACGGGCGTGCGCCGTTGCCTAACTTTTTGGTCGAGCGACGTGCTTCGGTAGGCGGGCTCTGCGACCGCGGTCAGAGCGGCGTGAGCCAGGCGCTCGGCGTCCGCACTCAGCGCGTCTGTCCCGGCCATGGAGTAGATGCGCTCGGCAACCTTCTCAAGGTCCTCGATCGGCGTCGACGTGCCGCCCGTGACTCCCACGACCCGCGCGCCCGCGAACGGGGCCGCGTCATCGAGATCCCGCGCGCCCTCGATCTGGATGACGGGCTTGCTCGCGATCTGGCACAGGCGGGTGAGCTCCTTGGTGTTGGCGCTATTCCTGCCACCCACCACGACCATCATGTCGACCTGCTCGGCAAGGTCCATCGTGTCGTGCTGCCGGCGGATCGTGACCGGGCAGACCGTGTTGATGATCTTCAGCTCATGACATCGGCTGACGAGGTGCGCCGCGAGCTTCTCGAACTTCCACGGCGGCTGGGTGCTCTGGCTGATCAGCGCCATGCGCTTGGTGCGCGGGATGCGCTCCCAGTCGTCCTCCTCGTCGACCACCAGGGCGTCGGGTGCGAAACCAAGCAGTCCCACGACCTCGGGATGATGCGGGGTGCCCAGCAGGACGATCGTGTACCTCTCGTCTACGAGCTTCTGGAGCTCCTTCTGCTCCTGGATGACCCAGGTGCAGGTCCCGTCGATGACCTCGAGGCCCTTCGATTCGGCGCGCGACATGACCTCGGGCGTGACCCCGTGGGCGCGGATCACCACCGCGGACCCGTTATCGACGTCGTCGAGCGTGTCGACCGTTCGGATGCCCTGCGACTGGAGCTGCGCGACGACGCCCTCGTTATGGACGACCTGGCCCAGCGTGTGGGTCACCTTGCCCTCTGATGCAGCCACGCGCGCGTAGTCGATCGCCTCGCGCACCCCGTAGCAGAACCCTGTCCGCCGCGCGATGCGGACCTCTTCAACTGTTCCCATGACGGCTCAAGTATGGCGCACAAGCGACGGTAAGCGACGGTTACGGCTACTGCGGCGTACCGCTCGCTCCCGCTTCGCGCAGCGTCCCGGTCAGCTTTGCCTCATCCGTCCGATTAATGATGCAGATGACTATGCGACCACCGTCGCGCCAACTCTCGTCAGTCGGGAATACGAACCCGAAGTCGTAGCCCCGGCTGATGAAACCCAAGACGTCGAGTCCTGTGTATGCCTCCAGTTGGGGCACGCACCCATCGCCAGCGAGGTCCGCGAACTCGCTCTGCGGTGGATAGGGCGCCCCGGCCTCCGCGTCGTGGCTGACCACCGCGAAGACCTCGCCGTCGTGCGGCTCATTGCACGGCCGTCGTTGGACTTCGAAGATCGTTTCGGTTCCAGCAGGCTGGTCGATGCAATCACCGACCTGGAGGTCGCCGACCGCGCCGCTCAGCCGGTCGCGGAAGACGTAGAAGCCCACGCCGATCACCACGGCGATGAGCAGCAGCACTCCGAGCCTGATCAGCTCTCGGCGGTTCCCCGGCACGGCCGAACTATAGGCCGGTGCTGTCCCCGAATCTGCCCCGGTGACGCTCGTCCGCGAGCGCGGCGACGCGGCGCATGATCTCGTCCGATGCGGCCTGCAAGGACCGGCGCCGCGTCTGTCCCTCGTGCGGCGCGACCGTGAAAGGGCGGCCGACCCTCAGTGTGATCCGCGATCCGATGCGCGGGAATTTCGCGCCACGGCCGAGGAACCGGTCGCTGCCCGAGACTCCCACTGGCAGGATCGGGACGCCGGAACGAGTGGCCAGCATCGCCACGCCCGGCTTCGGCTCGGCCATGACGCCGTCCGGGCTGCGGGTCGCTTCGGGGAAGATGCACAGCACCTCGCCACGATCGAGGACGCCGAGGGCAACTCGATAGGCCTCGATGTCGCTGCCGCCCGACTTGACCGGTGTCGCCCCCAGACGTCGAAGAATGGCGCCGACGGGTCCGACGAACAGCGCTTCCTTCGCCAGGATGTGCATCTGCCGGCCGAGCATCGGCGTGAGCCAACCGGCCACCAGAGGTGGATCGGCGTTGGACATGTGATTGGCGACGACTATCAGCGGCCCCTCCTGGGGCAGCTCGCCGTCGACCTCGACCGTGACGCGGGCAAGGGCTGAGAGCGCGAATCTGGCCACCAGACCGGCAAACCTGGTCAGGAGCGGGACCCCATTCCCAGCTTTCCGCTCCATGGGCGCCTCGCTCATGCGCCCGACTTCCCGAGTTCTCCCTCACTCCGGCGAATTGCGGCCACGACCTTGGCGATGGTCTGCTCGAGCGTGTTGCCTTCAGTGTTGATCAGCATCGCATCAGCGGGCACGCGAAGCGGCGCCTGTTCACGTGTGCTGTCGATACCGTCACGCTTGCGCAGCTCGTCCGCGATCTGGGCAACGGCGGCTGCGTCGCCTGCTACTCCCCTCGCCGCAGCTCGCCGTCGCGCCCTTTCCTCGATTGACACCTCGAGGTAGATCTTCAGGTCTGCGTCGGGCAGGACGACCGTGCCGATGTCCCGGCCCGCCATCACGATCCCGCCGGCGGCCGCCAACGCATGCTGGATTGGTAGCAACAGCGCGCGAACCTGCGGGTGGCGCGAAACACGGCTCACCTCGCGATCGACCTCGGCCGTGTGGAGCTGCTGCGTAACCTCTCGACCGTCGACTTTCAGTCGGACATAGCGACCCGCCTCGTCGGGCGCGAGCTCCATCTTTGGGATGAGCGTCGCGAGCGCAGCGGGGTCGTCGGGGTTGACTTTGCGCTCCAGCGCGAGCCACGTCAGCCCGCGATAGAGAACGCCCGTGTCGCAGAAGCGGTAGCCAACCTGCTCCGCCGCGCCGGCACTAACGGTGCTCTTGCCACTGCCGCCGGGCCCGTCGACGCTGACGACCAGTCCCTGATTTCGCGAGGTCAGCGAATCGAGCTGCTTGCGTTCGGCCGCGGTCAGCGGGCGCACGTCTCCAATCGCCATGTTGGTCAGTCGCACGGTACCGAAACGCACCCGCACAAGGCGCCGAACCGGTGACCCAACGGCCCCGAACATCCGCCTCAACTGGCGCTTCATGCCCTGGCGCAGCGTGGCGCGGTACCAGATCAGGTCCGCCGATTCCCGCCCCAGCAGCGTCCCGAGGCGGCGCATGTCGGCGTTCGTCGCCTCGGCGAGATGCGCGAGCCTGGCCATGCCCTCATCGAAGCGGATGCCGTTCTCGAGGTCGCGGCGCTGCTGGGAATCGAGGCGCCGCTCCACGCCGACGACGTACTCACGCTCGATGCCATGGCTCGGGTGGAGCATCCGTTGTGCCCACGAGCCGTCGTTTGTCAGCAGAAGCAGGCCCTCCGACTCGCGGTCGAGTCTTCCGACTGGATACAGCCGCGACGCTCCCCGGCGCATGTCCCTGGGCACGAGGTCAAGGACCGTCTCGGATGCGTGTCGGTCGCTGACCGTGCTCGTCGTGCCGGCTGGCTTGGCCATCACCAGGTAGAGCCGCTGCTGGCGCCGCAATCCGATCTGTTTGCCGTCGACCACCAGCACGTCCGTCTGTAGGTCCACGCTCTGGCCGATCGTGGCAGCGGCGCCGTTCACCTTGACGCGCCCGGCGGCGACCATCTCCTCGGCCTTGCGGCGCGACGCGACGCCGGCGTCAGCCAGCGCCTTCTGGATTCGGACGCGGCCTTTCTCCTCCGCAGTCGGCCCTCGGCCGCTGCTACGCGCGAAGCGGTCGGCTCCCTGGCGAAGCCCGGGATCCGACCGTCGCTTGTCACTCACTGAGTCGCATCGCGGCCTCGGCCTCGAGCGCGGGCAGATCGTCCAGGGAGGTCAGGCCGAAACGCTCGAGGAAGTCGAACCCCGTGCCGAACAGGATCGGACGGCCGGGCGTCTCGGCACGGCCGTGCTCGACGATCAGCCGGCGGTGAAGCAGGCCGCGCACAACGTAGTCCGAGTCCACGCCACGGATTCGCTCGATTACGCCGCGGGTGACCGGCTGTCTGTAGGCAACTATGGCCAGCGTCTCGAGCGCCGCGGGCGACAACCGGACGCCGTCCGAGCCGATGTAGCGCGCGATCAGGGCACCGGCGTCCGGCGATGTCGCCAGTTGGACGCTGTCGCCTGCGGTGATCACGCGTATGCCGCGCTCCCGGAGTGTGACTTCGAGATCACCGAGCAGCGAGTCCACGGTCTCGCGATCAACACCCGACAGCGAGCCGATCTCCCGCCGGGACAGGGGGCGCTCGGCGACGAAGAGCAACGCCTCGAGTTGCTCGACGGTCAGGCCGAGCCCTGGGAGCGGCGTCGGGAACACGACGGTCGGGTCCAGAGGGTCCGTTGTGCCGGGTCCCACCGGCACCAGCGTCTCATCGGCCATGCACGGCCCTCCCGTTCGCGCTGCCCGCCCTGGTGCGCACGTTGATCGGGCCCCACGGCTCGCTCTGCTCGATGGTCACCTCGCGGCCCTTGGCCAACTCGAGCAGCGCAAGGAACGTCACCGCGATCACGATCCGGTCGTGGACATCCCGCAACAGCTCCTGCAGAACGAGCTTGGGCGCTATGAGCAACGCCGTGCGGATGACCGCGGCCCGCTCCTCCATCGTGACGGTTCGCGCGAGAGTCTCCGCGGGCGGCGGTGCCGGGGGCACGAGGTGGACCGAGGCGGCCAGAGCGTCGGCGAGCAACTGCGGATCGAGCTTGGCGGAGAGTTCTGGCCGGGCGCCGGCACGACCGGCGGCGACGGCCACGCCCTGCTCACGATGGAACAGCGCGACGCCGAGCGAGAGACGTTGCGCGAGCGCGCGGCCCGCGTCGCGATACAGGCGGTACTCGATCAGGCGCCGGCGCAGCTCCTCCTCCGGGTCGACCTCTGCGGCATCGCCATCGGCGATCACCAGCGGCGCCGGCGCCCGTGGCAACAGCGCGCGCGACTTGATCAGGATGAGCTGCGAGCAGACTGTCACGAACGAGCTCAACAGGGGCAGGCGCCCACCTTCGATGCGGGCAATCGCGTCCAGGTACGCACCGGCCAGATCGCCCAACTTGACGGTGAGGACATCGAGCTGGCGTTGCTCGATGAGCGAGAGCAGGAGCGCAATCGGGCCATCGAACACGTCCAGCCGCACATGGGTCGCATCCTCGGGCCGCCGCGCATCGGCAAAGCTGATCTCGACGGGGGCGAGGCTCATGCGCTCTAGCTTGCCTCGTCGGCCAGCCGCAGCGCTACACCGAGCTCCTGGTCGGTTGGTTCCGCCTGGTGGCGGATCAGATCGGCAGCGCGCTCGGAGCAACCCGCAGCGAGCGCAAGCTCGGCAGATCGCTCGGCGTGCGCGGCCAGCGTCGCAAAGGCCCGCTGGAAGGTCGGCAAACGCACGATCGCGCCTCGGACCCCTTCGCCGTACCTCTCGGAGAGTGACCAGCCGATCCGGTGCCAGACGCGCAGGTCGAGCCCCTTGCCGCAGTCGTGCAGCAGTCCGGCGATGAGCAGGTCAGCGTCTGAATGTCCGGCCCTGCGCAAAGCCGCCACGACATCGAGGCCGTGACGCCGGTCGGCGCGGTGCATGCGGTCGAATAGCTCGAGCTGTGCGGCCGTCAGCCAGCCTGCCAATGCGACTCGCTCGGAGGGCGTGACCCGTCCCGTGACGTAGCGCACGAATTGGCGGGTGTGTCCCGCCCACCACGAGATCAAGGCGCTATCGGCCGCGCGCCTGCGACGAGCAGGTCAAGGACAGAGAATCCGACACCGCCCAGGACTCTGCCTCCCACCAGCACCAACAGGAGCAACAGCACGAAGCCGTACTGCTCGAACTGGCGCAGGTTGTAGGCCGTGCGCGCGTCGACCAGCCCTGTCAGCACCTTCCAGCCGTCCAGCGGCGGGATCGGGAGCAGGTTGAAAAGGAACAGAAAGATGTTGATCGCCACGAAGAACCACGCAATGTCAAAGAGAGCGGTCCCGATGGGCGATGCGAATACCACCCCGGCCATGTCCACGTTCGTCCAGATGAGACGAATGGGCACGGCCACGATGGCCGCCATGACCAGGTTGCTGATGGGTCCGGCAACGGCCACCAGGGCCTCGCCGCGCCGCCCGTAGCGCAGGTTGTAAGGATTGACCGGCGTTGGCTTGGCCCAGCCGATGAAAAAACCCAGGAACGAGCTGATGACCAACATCAACCCGCCCAGCGGGTCGAAGTGGACGATCGGGTTGAGCGTCAGCCGGCCCTGGTATCGGGCCGTGGAATCACCCAGGCGGTAAGCCGCGAGTGCGTGGCTGAACTCGTGGACCGGGAAGCCCACGAGAATGACGATGACGACCGATAGAAGGCTGAAGACGAGCTGGAGATCGAGAACCACTAGAGGCGGCCGAGCAGTTCGTCCTTCTTCTGTTCGTACTCCTCCGCGGTGATCGCTCCGTCATCGCGCAGGTCGGCGAGCCTGGCCAGGGTTTCCGTCACGCGGATGGACTCCTCGTCCTGGTCGGCGCCCTTGACGTTGGACAGCGCATCGGCGTCAGCCGCCGCTGGCGGAGGCGCCGCGGACATCGGTGGCGGAATTGGCTCAGGGTTCGCCATGGGCGTTGGCGGCGCGGGGGACTCCACGGTTGCGCGCAGCGGCGGCGACGGCGGGCGGCCGTACATGAACTCGGTCTCGAGGGCGTGCTTCTGGGTGAGCATCGTCTTCTTGAATTCCTTGGGCGAGTTGAGCATGTAGTACATGTCGTTCGCCATCTCAGCTGCGGTCAGAATCTCGAGGTTACCGAAGTTGAGCATCCGGCCCCAGATGCTCTGGCTCAGGATCGCGTCGTTGATCTTCTCGAGCGAGCTATCGGCTGAGCGCTTGTTCAGGATCCCCGTCACCTTGAGGAGTCGCCGATTTGTGACCGCGTAGTCCTGCGCCCACCACTGCCACAGCCGGTAGACGAAGATGATCACGCCGAGCGCGAACACCACGAGCGCCAGCACGCTGAGGATGTCGCGCAGCAGGCCGGGCTGGATGCTGAACCAGACCACCACGACCAGCAGCGCGATGCCGATCAGGAACAGCAGCAGGGCCGTTCGTGCCTTGCTCAGCAGTGCCAGCCAGTGTTGGCGGGAGCGCAGGATGATAGTTTCGCCCTCTGTCAGCAGCGTGTCCGCGTAGCGCATCTTTTCTCCTCGTTAGGCGCGGGGGTGCGCCCGCGCATAGACCTGTCTGATTCGCTCGCCCGTCAGGTGCGTGTACAGCTGGGTCGTGGTGATGCTGGCGTGTCCCAGCAATTCCTGCACGACACGCAGGTCCGCCCCGCCCTCCAGCAGGTGCGTGGCGAAACTATGACGCAACGTGTGCGGTGTCACGTGGCCAGTCACGCCGCCTGTAAGCGCCGCCTGCCGCATCAGGCGCCACGCGGCCATCCGACCCAATCGCTGGCCGCGGTCTGTCAAGAACAGCGGACCGCCGCGTCCAGTCGGTGTCCCGGTGCCCCCACGTAGGACCAGCGCCGGACGGACGTCGTTGACATAGAGCTCGAGTGCGCCGACAGCGAGCTCGCCCACAGGCAGCCGCCGTTCACGGTCGCCTTTGCCGATGACGCGGACGGAGGCCTCTGGCAGGGATAGGTCCTCCATGTTCAGGTGCAGGGCCTCGCTCACGCGCAAGCCGCACGAATACAACAGCTCGAGGAGGGCCCGGGCGCGGATCCCGACCGGGGACGCAGCATCCGGCGCTTCAAGCAGTGCCTCAACTTGCGCGACATCGAGCGTGTCCGGCAGTTGTCGCGACGATCGCGGCAGGTCGAGCAGGCTGGCCACGTCGCGCTCGATGAGCCCCTCCCCAAACGCGAAACGGTAGAAGGCGCGGATTGCCGCGGCCTTGCGGCGGTGAGTGGATGGCTTGAGCAGCCGCGGCGGACGCGAGAGGGCGGCGAGGTGCCTCGTCGCGACGGCCGCATCGCGTTGCCAGTTGTCACCAGTGCCAGCCTCGCGCGCGAATCCGCGCAGGTCGATCGCGTAGGCCGAAATGGTCGAACCGGATAGCCCGCGCTCCACCCGAAGATACGTCAGGTATGCCTGGATCGCTTGCTGGAGGGAGGAGTCGGTCACGGGTCGAATTCAGAGCGCCAGCTGCAGTCGGAGCGCCTCGTCTATCTCCACCATCAGCGCCGGCGGAACGGAACCCACGCGAGATCCAAGACGCTCGACATCAATTGCCCGGATCTGCTCGGCCTGCGCCTTCGAGTCGCGAGTAAGGCCCGTCGTGGCGGCGGGCAAGATGACCTGGAACGTGTATACGCGGTCGATATTCGAGGTCAGGGGTACAACCGCAAGCACGCCTCGCCCGAGCTGCTCGGCCCTCCTGTTGGCGCCGTCGTTGCTGACGATGACGGCTGGTCGACGTTTATCCGCCTCTGACCCTCGGTAAGGCTCGAAATCGACGAGCCATATGTCGCCTCGCCTCATACGTCACCCAGGCCATCGGCGGAGGTCGAATCCCACAACACCGCGTCTTCGCTGCGCGCCCACTCATCCCAGGCCGCCTCGTATTCCGCTCCCAGCTCGGCGACCCGCAGCATCCGGATCGCCTGATGAACGGCAGCCGAACGCGAGTCGAGTCCGCGCTCCCTGGCGTATTCATCAAGAAACACGACGTCATCGCCAGGCAGGCTCACACTCAGTTTCATACCGCTATCCTACCATCGGTAGTACCGCGGTAGCAGCACGAGCCGACTCCAGCAGTGCGTCGGCAGCGGCGCGCGTGGCCTCCGGACCGGACGAGCCGCCCATCATCTGGGCGAGCTCGTCGCGCCGCGCGTCGCGGTCGTCGAGCTCGGTGATCTCGGTCACCGTTCTGCCATCGCGCTCGCGCTTCTCGATGCGCAGATGAGCGTCGGCGTACGCGGCGATCTGCGGGAGATGCGTCACGCAGATGACCTGGTGGTCGCGCCCCAGGCGCCACAGCAGCAGCCCGACCGGACCCGCGGAACGGCCGCCGATACCGGCGTCGACCTCGTCGAAGATGAGCGTGGGCGTGGCGTCGGCGCGGGCAAGGACGGTTTTCAGTGCGAGCGCGACGCGCGACATCTCGCCACCGGAAGCGATGCGCGCCAGTGGCCGCGGCGGCTCACCCGGGTTAGGGGCCAGCAGGAACGTGACCGTGTCGGCGCCGCTGAGGTCGAGCGGCGCTTCCTCCAGTTGCACGACAAAGGCGGCCGATGGAAAGCCGATCTCCACCAGGCGGTCGGTCACGTCCCCGCCCAGGCCGGCAGCGGTTCGGGCGCGGGCGTCGTGGAGCTCTGCCGCTGCGGCGCGCGCGGCCTCGGACAGGCGCTCGGATTCGGCTTG
>CAYZEJ010000083.1:0-10745 GCA_964477545.1 uncultured Anaerolineaceae bacterium
GGGCCATAGCCGGGACGGGCGTGCCGTCGGCGCCGCGCTCGGCCGCGACCAGCGCGAGACGCGGTCCGAGCTCGTCGAACAACGCCGGACGTCGGACGTCCGCCGGGGACCTCGGCCGGCTACCCGTCGGCCGTCGACGCAGGAACGCAGCCAGTGCATAGTTCAGCCGCCCGTCGTCGAGGTCGCGCAGGAAAGAGCTCAGCTGCGTGCCCGGCACGGCGGCAAAGGCGGTCCGACCGCGCGCTCGATCGAGCAGCAGGAAGACGCACACGTCCCACGTGAGCATCACCGGCGCGATGGCGGCCACCGGCCGTTGGCGGGTCGCGATCGCTGAGCCGTAGGGGCTGGCGTCGACGCTGACGGGCGGCGGCAGCGGGTCGTCGGATATGTGCGCCGACTCACAGGGCAGCGGCCGCTCGCCGGCCACGACTCGCTCAACGAGCACCGACTCGTCACGGCTGGCGAGCTGGCCGAGCGCGGCGCGCGCTGCCTGCCACCCGAGCTCGAGTGCCTGCTGCCCGGTCAGGCGACCGCCATCGCGTGTGTCGATTACTGCGTCCCGCCCAGCCTCGTGCAGGTCGCCGCCGAACGCCTTCCGGTCGACGTACCAGCCGAAGCGTGCAACAGCCGGCTCGAGGCGCACCTCGAGCGATGGCGGTAGGGAATTTGTGTCGCCGCTCAACAGCGCCCGCTCGCAGGCGAGCACGCTGCCCAGTGCAAACAGCGACGCGGCCGCGAGCCGCTCACCGTCAACGAACTCTCCGCCCAGCTCGACACGACCGGGCCGCGGGCGAACCAGCAGCCCGGGCGACTCGCGCCGATTCATCAGCAGCATCAACGCCGGTGCAAAGGTGCGCGCGTACAGGTCGCAGATCGGCCGCGCCAGGCTGTCGTCGACGCTGACAGAGATGTGAGTCGAGCACCCCGCGATCGCGTGCCCCGCGGGCAGCCTGGCGGCCAGCGCGCGCCGCTCCAGATACGCCCGCTGCCGGAGCTCTTCGGTGAAGCCCGGCCGGATGGTGATCGGCGGCAGCGCGATCTCAGCCTCCGCGCCGTCGGCCGTCACGGCCGCGCCGGACGGCAGGCGATAGGAGTTGGGGTCGGCCGGGTCCAGGTTCGGCTGGCCCAGCCGCAGACCGTGGATTACGTTGCGGAAGTCGACCGGTCCGCCGGCCGACGACACGTAGAACTCGTGCTCGATCCCGAGCCGCCGCGGTTCGGCCATCATCGGTCGGTTCCTGTGTTGCCGGCTACGACGCCGGACGAATAGCGGCCCTAGGCCTGCGGCGGTGGCCCAGCGTCGACGTTCGTCTTGCCGCCCTCGCCGCGCCACACCTCGGCCTCGGCATCCCAGGTCCACGCCTCACCTGTTTCGTCGTCTCTCCATCGCCATGTGCCGTCGGCGTCAATGGACATGGTCTCCTTCGGAAGGTCGCCCTCACGCGGGTAGTGGATCGAGCCCGACGGCGCAGTGCTCGGCGTCTCCGGCGCCTCTGGCTCTCCCCAGGTTCCCGTACCGGTGCCCGGGTCAGCCGTGGTGGCCGGCCCGCCGCCGGCGGCCGCGGCCGCGCCACCGTTTGCACCGGCCGCCGTCTGAACGCCGCCAGCGACCTCGTTAGTCTTCTCCATGGTGCTCAGCTCCTTTGGTTTGCTACGGCTGGCCCGACTCTCCCACACCGCGGCGCGGGGCATCGGCCATCGCCCTCATCTTGGTCGCCTGCTCGCGGTACTTGTCAATGAACGCCTGCTTCTCGGCGACTTGCTCGGCAGCGTAGGGGGTCCGGGGCGCATTCGCAATCGCGAATCCGAAACCGTAGACGATGTCGCTCTCCGGCGGGATGTCGAGGACATCGACGTACCTGTACCGGTAAGCCGCCGCGCCGCTTCCGGAAAACCTCACCCTCGGGTCGGCACTTCTGGAGGGATGCAGCCATAGGCCTGGAAGCGAGCGGATCATCGCGGGCCAGTCTACGGGCGACTTATCCTGACCGGGTGAGCGAGGGCGCCGTTGACCCTGTACTTACCGCGCCACCGCCTTCCTTCACCGAGGAGGAGGCTGCGGCGCTCGCGCGCGACCTCTTCGGCGCGGATGGAGTAGCCGCCGAGGTCGCCAGCGAGCGCGACCAGACGTGGTTGATAGAGGGCGACCGACAAGCGGTCCTGAAGATCTCCAACAGCGCCGAGGACCCACGACAGCTCGACCTGGAGGCGCTCGCTGCCCAGCGGGTGGCGCAGATCGACCCCGAGCTCCCGGTCGCACTTCCGTGGCTCGTCCCCGGAACCCCGCACGATCCCACAGATCCGCAGGCATATCGCGCGCCGATACGTCGAGGCACAGACACCCACTACGCCCGGATGTACGACCGGCTGCCGGGCCGGGCATCGATCCACGGCGCGAGCCTGAGTGACGAGGCGGTTCGCGACTGGGGGACAATGGCCGCGCGGGTCGGTCGTGCACTCCGGGGCTTCTGGCATCCGTCGGCGGCCAGGGTGATGCTCTGGGATGTCCAGCACGCGCTGCGCCTCCGACCGATGATCGGCGCTGTGCCCGACCCGGAGCTTCGGGATCTCGTCGCCGCGGCGCTCGACCGCTACGAGAGCACGGTCGCCCCAGTTTGGCCGAGCCTCCGCGCCCAGGTCATCCACGCGCGCGCTCGCAACAGCAAGAGCGACTGCAAGCCCAGCCGCTGGAGCACACTCCGCTCCATGCGCCTGCTGCGCTGGTGCGAGGCGGCTTGTACGGCACTGGCTGGTTCGTCATGAGCGCTTGCGGGCCCATGTAGACTCCGCCGACTGCCGCGGCGGGCTCCGCGTAGAGATTTAACGGGTTCCACGTCACGCTGGAGGAGCCTTCCATACCCATGCTGTCAGCTCTGGCTGGGTGGCGCGTCAGCTTGCATCGGACACGGGCCGATTGGCCGATCGTGGTCGCGGCCTCGCTCACGATGCTGCTCGCCACGACGCTTCTCGCTGCCGGGCCGATCTACTCATCGGCCGTGTCCGTGGCCGGGCTGCGCCAGGTGCTGGCCGAGGCGTCCGTCGAGGCGGGCAACGTGCGTGTCTCGGCGGGGGTGCCGCTCAGCCGACTTGACGCTGTCGACCAACAGATATCCACAGAGCTGAAACGGGTGGCCGGTACCCTGCCGGCCGAGCTGGCACACTTCGGAACGGCCGTCTCGTTCGCGCTGCCTGATCAGGGGAGCAGCGACGTACGGGATCTGGCGCTGCCCGGCTTCGCCGAGGGCTTCGAGCAGCATGCAACCCTCGTATCGGGCGCGTGGCCGGTAGCAAGTCCGTCGTCTTCCCCGGGCGCCTCCGGGCCTCCGGTCCAGGTGGCCGTCTCAAACGCTGTCGCCGACCAGCTTCGGCTGGCGGTCGGCGACCGACTCGATCTGGTGAGCCAGCGGGATTCCGGAATCGTCCTGCCCGTCACGATCGCCGCGGTGTTCCGGATCGACGATCCGGGCGATCCCTTCTGGTGGTCAGATGCCCGGACGATCGATGGGCTGACCGAGAGCGACCAGTTCCGGACGTATGGTCCGTTCCTGATGAGTCGCACCGACCTGCTGAGTCGGGCGGCCCTTACGAGCGCCTCGTTGTCATGGCGCCTGCTCCCCGATTACGACGGTTTCACCATCGAGGAGCTTGCCGGTCTCCGACAGAGGCTCGATGCCCTTCCGGAGCGGCTCCGCCTTGCCGCGGGAAGCGACTTTCCGAGCATCGACACCGAGCTCCCGCGGACCCTTGCTGATGCGTCGCGTGCACTGCTCGTGAGCCAGACCGGAACGATTCTCCTGATGGGGCAGCTGGCGCTCCTCGGCGGCTACTCCATCCTCCTCACCGCGGGCCTGCTGATCGATCACCGCCGCGTTGAGACGGCCCTCCTGCGCTCCCGTGGTGCGCGGCCCGGGCAGGTGGCCGGGCTGGCAGTCGTGGAGGGGCTGCTGCTCGCGGCGCCCGCGGTGGTGCTCGGTCCGTGGTTGGCGCTGATCGCGCTAGGGGTGTTCGATCGCGTGGGGCCGCTGGCGCAGGTCGGGCTCACCGTTCCGCTGCGGGTGACAACAGAGGCCTATTTGGCCGCCGGCGTCGCAGGCGCGGCGTGTGCTGCCCTCCTGGCAGTGCCCGCCCTGTTCTCAGCGCGCGCATTCAGCGCGGAACAACGCTCGCTCTCACGTCAGGAGACGAGGCCAATTGCACAACGCCTGGGCATCGACCTGGCGCTGGTGGCAGTGGCCGCTGTCGCACTGTGGCAGCTGCGGCTGTACGGCGCTCCGCTCACCCGTACCGTGCAGGGCACGCTCGGGCCTGATCCGCTGCTCATCGCGGCGCCCGCCCTCGGACTGCTCGCGGGAGCAGTGGTCGCGACCCGCCTGTTGCCCCGCCTCGCGGAGGGAGCGGAACAGTTGCTGACTCGCGGTCGGGGGGTGGTGGGCGCGCTCGGCAGCTTTCAGCTCGCGCGTCGGCCGCTGCGCTATACACGATCGGCGCTGATGCTCATGCTCGCGATGTCGATCGGGGTGTTCGCCGTGTCGTATGCGACAACTTGGACTGACTCACAGCACAGCCAGGCAGATCATCAGGTGGGCGCTGACGCGCGCGTTGTCCCGTCCCTATCCGCGCGAGCGCTGCCGTACTGGTCGCTCGCACCTGCGTATGCCGCGCTGCCCGGCGTGGAGGAGACGATGCCGATCGAGCGCTATGAGTTCCGGATGACGCGGTCGGTTCGCGGGACCCTGCTGGCCCTCGACGCACGGACGGCCCCGGGCATGGTTCGATTCCGCCCCGACCAGGCCGCATCGCCCCTCGCCGCCCTGCTCGAGCCACTTGCGGCCGCCCGCCCGACCATGGCCCTTGCCACGATCCCGGACGGAAGCACAGGCGTGACCATGGCACTGGCAATGGACGTCCGCGGATTCGAGCGCATCGCGGTCGATCCGGAAACCGGAGATCTGTTGCGCCTGGTCGAGGACCCGGTAGCGTTCGACGCCAGCGCGTCGATCGGGGTGAGTATCGCCGTGCGCGACGGGCACGGGCTGGTCCATCGCTTCGCGCACTCGCCGGTAACTGTGAACGAGGCGCGCGCGGGGATCGAGATTCCGTTCTCGGGGCGGCCGGACGGCGCGCTCGAGCTCGTCTCAGTCGATCTCAGCGTTGGACTGCCCCCCGACCTCGTGGCGACAGACGCCTCGATCTCGGTCGCCGGGATCTCGGCATCTACTGCGGGAACGATCCAGGTGCCGGTCGACCTCGGGCCGACGGGTTCGTGGCGGATCGCCTGGCTCGAGCCCTTCGAGGCACCGTTCACGGTGCCGCCGACGGCCGTCGACGGTCTGGGTGTCCGCATCGGCGGCGACGAAGGTGGTAGCGAAACCCTCGAACTCGCGACGGGCGGCACGCGCAA
Source organism: uncultured Anaerolineaceae bacterium (assembly GCA_964477545.1). Classification (GTDB taxonomy): domain Bacteria; phylum Chloroflexota; class Limnocylindria; order Limnocylindrales; family CSP1-4; genus JALYGJ01. The sequence continues at coordinate 5,402 of CAYZEJ010000083.1, forward strand.
CCCGATCGTGATATCGATGCAGCCCGTGGCGCTCGCGGACCTCGCGCCTGGAAGGATCCCGGTGTTGGTCAGCCCACAGACACTTGAAGCGATGGCGCTCGACTCAAGTGAGACGCTCCATGTCGACCTGGCCGGGGCAGAGCGCGAACTTCGCATCGTGGGCGTCGTGCATTCCTTCCCGACCGCGGATGTGGCTTCGCCGCTGGTCGTCATCGACCTTCCCACGCTGGCCATCCTCCGGCTCCAGGCGGCCCACGCGATCAGCCTCGACGCGGAAAGCGCCACCGAGACGCGGCCGCCGGACGAGTGGTGGCTCGATCTCGCCGAGCCTACCGAGGCCGTGGGTGGAGGCTCGGCGGTTGCCGACGACCTCAGCCGGGTGCTGGCTGCACCGCCGTTCTACAGTACGACCGTGGCCACCGCACCGGGCCGCCTGCGCAGCCTGGTAAGCGACCCGGTACCGGTTGGGATCATCGGCGCGCTCGGCCTGGGCGCCATTGCCGCGGCGCTGTTCGCGCTCATCGGCCTCGCCGTGGCTGCCGCGGTCTCGGCGCGCCAGCGGCAGACTGAGTTCGCCCTGCTGCGCGCGCTCGGCCTGTCGCGCCGGCAGCTGGCCGGCTGGTTGTGGCTGGAGAACGGCAGCGTCGCCCTGGTCAGCCTGCTCGCGGGCACAGTCCTTGGCGCGGTGATCTCGTGGGTCGTACTGCCCTCTGTCACCGTCACCAGCGACGGGCTCCCGCCCACGCCGCCGGTTATCGTCACGCTGCCGCTGGCCGCGATCGCCGTGGTCGGGCTGATGGCCGCGATCACTCTCGCGGCAGTAGTGCTGATCATGGCGGTGGTCCTGCGTCGGATGGGCATCGGCAACGTTTTGCGGATGAACGAGGAGTAGTCGTTTGAGCAAGGCCGCCGCGCTCGCCCTTCTCCTGCGCCGTGGGCGATCCGAGATCGTGGCATTGGGGCTGGTGACGCTCCTGGTCGCGTTCACCGCGTTCGTCTGCGCGACCGGAATCCGCCTGTTCGAACGCGCCGCGGACGACGGTTTGCGGCGCGCGGTGGGTGCCGCCCCCGTCGTCCAGCGAACCATTGAGTTCACATCAACACGTTCGCTGTTCGCGGGAGAGTCCGATCAAACAGTCTCCGACTGGCACGCCGAGGGGGAGCAGCTCCGGACCAAGTTGGCGGAACCTGTTCGTGCGCTGGCCGGGGAGGGGAACCTGGCGATTGGATCCTCCCGGCTGAGAGTCGCCAACCCGCCCGACCATCCCATCTTCATCACACTCGCCTATCAGGACGAATTCGCGGAGCTGGCCGAGCTGGTGTCCGGCCGCTGGCCGGCCTCGACAGGTGAGCAGCTGCCACCGGTGGCTCGACCTCCAGGGAACACGGGCCAACTGAGCGGGCCACTGGGAATCGATCACTCGAAGGACGACCCGCGGCGGTTCGAGATCGCGCTCCAGGAATCGACCGCACAGCATCTCGGCATCGGTATCGGGTACGTGCTCGAGGTGGGCATCGACCTGCTCGACCCGATGTTCGTGAGCAGCGCCGTCGGCCGCGCGGAGGTCCTTCTCGCTCCGACGGAGATCGAGATCACTGGCCTGTACCGGGTTCGGGATCCCGAGTCGGACGGATGGTTTGGCGACCCCCGGCTGCGCATCGACGATCTGGGGAACACTGCCGCAGATATCAACACGCCGATCGCCTACATCACCGGATACGTGGCTCCTGACGCGATGCCTGGCTTGGTCACGTCCGCATTGCCCTTCGAGTACAACTGGCGGTTCCCGATCGAAGTCGATCGCCTCGACGCGGACGCGGTGGACGAGGTCAGACGTGGCCTGCGCACGCTGGAGTCCCAGCCCGCGGGGACCGACGGGAGCCGCGATGTCACCGCCGCGGCAGGCCTGCTGCCGCTCCTCGACCAGCATGGCGCCCTCCGTGGCGCATCGGAGGCTGTACTCGCGCAGGCCGCGAGCGCGCCGCTGGCGCTTGCCGCGGGTGCGACCGCGATGGCAGCCGTGCTACTTGGCCGCCGTCGCCGGGCGGCCTTGATCCTCGCTCGCGGGCGAGGCGCCACGGGTCGCCTCCTGCTCACCGCCAGTCTCGTCGAGGCGGTCGTCGTGGCCGCTGTTGGCTGCCTGGCTGGTCTCGGTCTTGCGATCGCGCTGGAGCCCGCCGCACAGCTCCAACCGTCGCTCGTCGCCACGATCTCGATCGCCCTTGTCGCCGCCGTCGTGCTGGCCGGCGCGGCGTGGCCGACGATCCGCCAGCCGCTCGGCGACCTCGAGCGGGGTGACCGGCCCGCACGGCGAACGGACCCCCGCCGCCTGGTCGCAGAGCTGAGCCTGGTTGCGCTTGCCGCGGTGGGCGCTTACGTGCTGCGGCAGCGCGGCATCTTGGCGGCATCGGTCGGCTTCGATCCCTTCCTCGCCGCAGTACCACCGCTGATTGCCCTCGCGGCGGCGATCGTCGCCGTTCGGCTCTACCCACTGGCGATCGCAGTTGCCGGCTGGCTGGCAAACCGCAGGCGCGACCTCGTGCTCGTGCTGGGCCTGCGGACGGTCGCCCGCGGACAGGTGTCGAGCCTGCCCGTGCTGGTGCTCCTCCTGGCGGTCGCGTTCGCCGCCTTCACCTCCGTCGTGTCGACCAGCGTGGATCAGGCGCAGCGAGTGGCCAGCTGGGTGACGGTGGGCGCCGACGCCAGGCTCGAACCCGCGGGATCGGCACGCGAGCTGCCGGTCGGGCTCGACACGAACGGAATCGGGGGCGTGACGACAACTGCTCGCGGCTACACGGACCCGGGGGTCCGGGCACCCACCGGCACGCGTACGGGCACTCTCAGATTTCAGGCGGTGGACGCGGCTGCCTATGCGGACGTGGTCACCGGCTCGCCCATCGAGCCAATCTGGCCGTCGGCATTCCTCGCCCAGCCTGTGGACGGCCCGGTACCGGCCATCGTGAGCACCCGGCTCACCGGCGGCGAGTTGGGACTGGTCCAGGGCGACACATTCGATATCACGATCCTGGGCCGAAGGGTGAAGGTGCAGGTGGTCGAGGTCCGGGCGGCTCTCCCTGGGCTCACGACCGGTGACTCGTTCGTTATCGCGCCGTACTCCTGGCTCGAGCACGCACTGAAACGAGACGTGCCTGTGACCGCGATGTGGATCCGCGTCCCGGCGGAGGGCGTTGGAGCCCTGAGCGAGCGCATCAGCGCGGACGCCGGTGCGATCAACCTGGTCTCACGTTACGACGCGTACACCGCGTTGCGCAACGAGCCCCTGGTCGGTGCCGTCGGCGCCGGGTTCGCGTTGGCTTTCGGAGTCGCGATCGCATATGCGGTGCTGACTATTCTGGGCGCCGTGATCCTCTCCGTAGGCCGCCGGACACGCGACCTCGCCGTCCTGCGAACGCTCGGCCTCAACGGCCGCGATGCGACGCGGCTGACGATGGTCGAGCACGCGCCCCCGATCCTGGTGGCGCTACTGCCGGGCCTCGCACTGGGGATCGGCATCGCGCTGGCGGTCGCGCCTGCCCTCGGTCTTGGCGCGTTCAGTGGATCGACCGGCGACGTTCCGCTGGCGATCGACTGGGTTGCCCTGGTGGCCCTGTCGGCTGGGCTCGCGGCCCTTGCCCTGACTGCCGTCCTGATCGCCAGCGGGGTGTCCCGGCGAACGGCCATCTTGAACGCGCTGCGAATCACGAGCGACTGATGAGCAAGCTACCCACGGGGTCGCTCATCGCATGCCACGGCCTGGTCAAGATCTACAAGGTTGCGAACCTGGAGGTAGTCGCCCTGCAGGGCATGGACCTGACCGTCGAGGCCGGTGAGTTCGTGGCCCTTGTGGGTGCCTCGGGGAGTGGCAAGAGCACGCTGATGAACATCCTCGGCGGCCTCGACGTCCCGTCGGCCGGCCAGGCGGTGGTTGCCGGACACGTCCTGGGCGAGATGGGTACTCGGGAGCTGACCGACTACCGACGCAGGGTGATCGGCTTCGTCTGGCAGCAGACGACCCGCAATTTGCTGAGCTACCTGACCGCCCGCGAGAACGTGGAGCTGCCGATGGTCCTCGACGGCGTCCGCGGGCAGGAGCGCAACTCCCGTGCGATCGAGCTGCTGCGGCTGATGGGGCTCGAGGAAAAGGCAGAACGTCATCCACACGAGCTGTCCGGCGGCGAGCAGCAGCGAGTCGCGATCTGTGTCGCGCTGGCCAACGGGCCCGCCGTACTCCTCGCCGACGAGCCGACCGGTGAGCTCGACAGCGTGACCGCGCGTGATGTCTTCGACGTGCTGCGGCGCGCGAACGAGGAGCTCGGCGTGACGATCGTGGTCGTGACCCACGACCCGCTCGTGCACGGCCAGGTGCAGCGGACGATCGCGATCCGCGACGGCCGAACAAGCACAGAGACGCTCCGCCGGCGATCCGTCGCGGACGATGGCGGGCACGAGATGGTGGCCGAGGAATATGCCGTGCTCGATCGGGTCGGCCGGCTTCAGCTGCCACGCGCAGCCGTCGAGGCGCTGGGCCTCCAGCGACGAGTCCGGTTGGTAGTCGAGGAGGACCACATATCGATCTGGCCTGACCACAGAGGCGCCGACTCCGGGCAGGGCGGCAGCGAGTGACGGACTTGACCGACGTGACGGACACCAACCTGCGCTACGCGCCGCCCGAGCGACGACCCGTCGCGCCGATGGTCGAAGCAGTCGATCTCGTCCGCGAATACGCGAGCGGCGCCGGGCCTGTACGCGCGATCGACCACCTCAGCCTGCAGGTTCCCCGCGCGCAGTTGGTCGCGGTCCGAGGTCGATCGGGATCGGGCAAGACGACGCTGCTGTCGCTGATAGGCGGGCTCGACCGCCCCACAGCGGGCCAGGTTGTGATCGACGGCCAGCCGATCTCGGAGCTCGACGAGGACGAGCTGGTCCAGTTTCGGCGACGCCGGATCGGCTTCGTGTTCCAGACGATGGGTCTGCTGCCGATCCTGTCAGCGGCCGAGAACGTGGAGGTTCCGCTGCGGATGATTGCGACCGAGCCGGGGTTGCGCAGGGCACGGGTACGCGAACTGCTGGACATGGTCGGGCTGGGCGAGCGTGCGGACCACCGGCCGCACGAGTTGTCCGGCGGCGAGCAGCAGCGGGTCGCGATCGCTCGCGCACTGGCAAACCGGCCCGACCTCCTGCTTGCCGACGAGCCGACCGGCCAGCTCGACTCCGAGACCGGCCGCGGGATCGTCAAGGTGCTGCGGACCCTCGTCCATGACGAAGGCATCACCGCCATCATGGCCACTCATGATCCCAGCCTGATCGACCTGGCCGACCAGGTGATCGAGCTGCGCGACGGCC
>CAYZEJ010000084.1:0-10638 GCA_964477545.1 uncultured Anaerolineaceae bacterium
CATGGCGGAGGACGCGGGGGCGGCCGATCTCATAGCCGGCGGCCGTCTGCAGCCCGGTATCAGCCGCGGCTCGCCCGAGCAGGTCATCGATGGTTACCGCCACTTCGGCTACGACCCTGCCGAGGGTGAGACGGATGCCGACATGGCTCGTCGGCACACCGAGGTCTTCCTCGAGCTTCTCAGAGGTGAGGGCTTTGCCCAACCTAACCCTCGACCGATGTTTCCCAACCCGCCTGGCCTGCTGAGACTGGAGCCGCACTCTGTCGGACTACGCGATCGAATCTGGTGGGGGGCGGCCTCGACCGAGACGGCCGTCTGGACCGCGCAAGAGGGAATGAACCTGATGAGCTCGACGCTCGTGTTCGACGAGAGCGGCGAGCCGCTCCACGTCCAGCAGCGCAGGCAGATCGACGCTTATCGGGCAGCCTGGAAGGAAGCGGGCCATGCGCGCGAACCGCGGGTGTCGGTCAGCCGCAGCATCTTCGCCATCGTCGACGACCGCGATCGTGCCTACTTCGGCCGATCACAGCAGGAGCGCGACCAGTTTGGCTACATCGAAGCGAACAGGCTGGCGGTGTTCGGGCGGTCCTATTCAGCCGAGCCCGAGGAGCTGGTCGAGCAGCTGAAGGAGGACACCGCCATCGCTGCCGCGGACACCCTTCTACTGACGGTGCCGAACCAGCTCGGCGTGGACTACAACGCGCATGCCATCGAGTCAATCCTGCGCTACGTGGCGCCGGAGCTCGGCTGGCGCTGACGTCGGTCAGACGGCATCAGAATCACCATCAGGGCTCGCGGGCGCCCGATGAGGGCCGGGCGCCCTACGTTCCGCAACGCTGACGAGTAACGCCGGGCCGCCTCAGAGCAGCCCGGGTGTAGACCGCCCAGGCTGGCGCGTGGCGACCCAGGTCTTCGATTCCACCGCCCCGACGGCCGGTCTGCCGCCTTACTCGATCTACCGGATGGTCCCCTCCAAGGCCTTCGGCCTCACCGCGATGTTCGGAATGGACCAGTTCGATCAGGCGAGCTCCCGAAGTACTCGGGGACGGCCCTCGCGCGGAGCGACGGCTCATCAGCACGGTCCCAATAGGGGACCAGGCGTCACTGGGGCGGGAGTCGATAGCCCAAGCCGCTAACGGTCTCGACCATCCCAGCCCGATTACCCAGCTTGCGGCGCACCGACCTCGCGACCGCCTCGATCACGTTGCTGGCGGCGGTTGCATGGTCGTAGCCCCAGACTTCTTCGAGCAGCGCCCGGCGCGTGACCGTCCGCCCCTGGTGAGCGACGAGCTGGCGCATGAACCCGAACTCGAGCGGCGTCAGGTCGATGCGGCGGTCGTCGAGGACCAGTTGGCGGTTTTCCAGATCCAGCAGCTCCTTCTCCTCGATCCCGAGCTCGCCCGCCACGAGCCATGCGAGCCAGGCGTCGACAGACCCAGGCCCGAACTCCAAGGCAGCTGGGTGATACGCCGCACCATCGAGATCGAAAGGCCCGCCAGGGAGCGGCGCGATGCCAAGCGTCGCCGACGCCTCGCCGTACGTCGCGATGTCGTAGACGCCGGTGTAGACGCGCCGAAGCTGTGGCCGGAGCTCCATGTAGGCCCGTTTCAGATCAAGCCAGCAGGCCGCCTGCACGGCCCCTGGGGCTTCGTGCCGGTCGCGGTCGATCCAGCCACGGAAGATCAGCACACGCTCGGGCCTGCGCAGCGGGTGGGCTTCGAGGTGCGCGGCGTACGACGCGCAGACCGGGTCCTCCTCCAACCACCGACGCGGCACGTTGGCCGGGTCGAAATAGAGGCAGAAGCCGGCGACACCGCCGGCCACGTCGCGAACCACACGGAAGCGCGACGCGAGCCGGTCCCACCACGTTTTCCACGCGCGCGCATCCGTCGGGCCGAGATGTCGGTCGAGGATCTCGAAGATCGCCCCGGCATCGGAGGGAAGCGCCTGGTCGACGGCGTACTGCTGGCTGTCTGGAGGGAAGAACGCATTCCTCGGAACCGGGTTCTCGAGCAGGAACAGCATGTCCGCGGTGTAACGCCACAGGTCCGCACGGCCGACGCGTGAGACCTCGAGCCGCAGCTGCCGCCAGGCGGCCGCCTTGAGCCGCCTATAGCGCTCGGGGTCGGTCGATCGGAGGACCGAGGCCACCGCTTGCTGGATGGTCTCGTGGACGACGAGTCCATCGCGCATGACCTCGACGAAGGGCAGGCGCCGAAGCCGACCCAGCGCAACTTCTGGCGCGGCGCCTGGGATCATCGCCCGGAACAGTGACTTCGTCATGCGCCGAACCACGGCCGCAGCGTCGAGCGCCTCCCTGGTCTGCGGATCAAGGCCATCCAGGTAGACACCCGCGAGCGCCTGGAGGACCCGCTGGAGCGCGGCTTCCTCGATCCGCAGATCGGGTCGCTCGCGGACGGCGCCGGCCCCCACCACGAGCGCCAAGGGATGGCCACGAACGACGCCGTTAAGTTGGCGCGCGGCCGACGGGGGCATGCCGTCGCGCTCGAGGAGCGCGATCGCGGCGTCCGGATCCAGCGGGCCGAGCGGGATCGAGCGGAAGAACCCGTGCCACCCGGGCGCCGCTTCCCAGGCGAACAGCGGAACGTCGCGTCCGGCGATGATCAGCCGGACGTTCTCCGTCAGCGTCGGGACGAATTCGGTGCGGAGCCATCCGTCGATTAGGTGCAGGTTCTCGTAGGTGTCGATGGCCAGGAGGACGCGCTCGGCGAGTTCGCCGAGGCGACGCGTCACCTCCGGGAGGGCCGCTCCATCGGCGCCGATCGCACCCGCCACCTCTTCGAGGAACCCGGCCGGGGTGGGCTCGAATGTCCGGCCATCGAGCCGCACCACCGTCACGCCTCCGGAGCGGGTCTCCGACAGGAAGGCGTCCAGGAGTGTCGTCTTGCCCACGCCCGCCAGCCCATGCACACACGAGACGAGCGGTCCGTCCGCGGTGAGGGCCGCCCGGAGCGCCGCCAACTCCGCGCCGCGTCCCACGAGATCCTCGTGGGACCGGCGCTCGAGGACAGACCGGACCGCCGCAGCCATCGCCGCAGCCTACACGGGCCGCACTCGCCCGAACAGCCTCAAGGTCACGCGGCGACGGCGGCGAGACCACGCGTGACGCGACTCGGCTCTTCCAGCACCCCGAAATCCTGCACGTCGATCCCGACGAGGGCAGGGTTGGTCGCGACTGCCTGCCAGATATCGGACTGCTTGAAGGCGTCCAGCGACTGCTGATCGCGCCAGAAGTAGACGCCACCATACGAATTGGTCTGCGCGTTCGCGATGAAGGTCTTGCCGATCAGTCCCGGTGCCTCCGATATCGCTGGCGCAAGCTGGTTGCATGCACCGAGGTAGTCCGCCTCGCTGATGCCCTCGAGATGAAATGTCACGACCAGGATCTGCATCTGACGCTCCCCTTCGACCTGCGTTGCGTCGGCGTTAATGCCGACTGTTGCGAGTCTCGGGTCGCGACGCCACTCGGAGATGAGGAAAACCTGAAGAATGCGTCGCGAACGAGCTGATGACCGTGACCAGCGCGAGTTCCCGCGAACGACATCCACGACCCACCACCGTGTCGCTCACGGCGCCGAGAGGTCGGCCATGAGCGCGAACCAGAGGTGTCGGTCAGCCGGAGCATCTTCGCCCTCGTCGACGACCGCGATCGCGAGTACTTCGGCGGACCACAACAGGGCCGCGATCAGTTCGGGTACATCGAGCCGAACAAGCTCGCGGTGTTCGGACGATCCTACGCAGCCGAGCCCCAGGAGATGGTCGAGCAGCTCAAGGAGGACACCGCCATCGCTGCCGCGGACACGCTTCAGTTGACGGTGCCGAACCAGCTGGGAGTGGACTACAACGCGCATGCCATCGAGTCGATCCTGCGCTACGTCGCGCCTGAGCTCGGCTGGCGCTGACACGGTCGGGCGGTTGAACGTCCCAAGCAAGGCGGACGAGGCAGCGGGTGGGCCGGCGACGGCCGGAACATCAGTGGCACGCGGGGAAGTCGTCGAGGCTCGGCCACGCGCTTGATGGCCGTTTCATCGTTGCGCTGCCCGGATCCGCTTCAACAGTCGCTTGATCTCCGTCTGGCGGTACACCTCACGCCTATCGGCCACTCGAACGATCAAGACCACGAGTACGTCATCGCGTGTCTGAAACAGAACGCGGTAATTGCCGACCGTGATCCTCCAGATGCGCAGCTTCCCCGTGCCGCCCAGGAGCGTCGTCCCGTCTGGCCGTGGATCGATCGCCAGCGCAGCAATCGCGTCGACGACATCCGGTCGCGCATCGGTTGGAACGTCACCAAGCTCGCGCACGGCGCTGGGAAGAAACTCAATCGCGTAGCGCTTGTCGCTCACCCAATCGCAGTCCGCGCCGGGTCAGATCCCCAGGCGCGCCCGCACTTCGTCCCAGGGGATTGTTTGTGCGTTCTCGGGATTGGCAAGCGCGCGGCGGGCGGCCGCCAGGTCGAGCACGTCCTCGAGGGCTTCGAGAAGCTCAATATCCGCAACGGGAACGATCCCGGCGATGACGCGGCCGCGGCGAGCGACGCGCACGCGCTCATTGCCGTATGCGACTTTGTTGACAAGCTCAGCGAACTCATCACGTGCTTCTGTTACTCCAACAGTCAGAGACATGTGTGCCGAACCTCCTGTTGGACGTACGGTACGTACGAACCGTACAACTGTCAAACGCCTCCGATAGCACCGCTCGAAAAAGTCTAGAACGCGCCGGCGACCTCCGCGCGCTCGCCTGGGTCTCGGTTTCAGGCGATCTCGTCGGACTCGGGCGTAGGCGCCACATCGGGCCACGCGGCGATGCACACCTTGTTGCCCGCCCGGTCCGCGAGGATCCACGCGCCTGGGGCACTGGACTCGTCCACGACCCGCCCACCCGCGGACACGGCCGCCTGCATCCGCGCCTCGGCGTGCTCACGCGCGACCGAGACGTCGACGTGCATGGCGTGGCGCAGCGGCTTCGCCGGGTCGAGGTCTTGCATCCAGACGGTCAGCCCTGGCCGAGCGGGTCGATGCCGTTGTCGTCATGCATCGCCGCGTAGCCAAGGACCGCGCGCCAGAACCCGAGGTCGATCGACTCGGGCTTGGCAGCGACCGCCAGCTGGACCTCTTGAACCGCGCCCCGGTCGGCGCTGGCTCCGCGCTGGCGCGCGAGTTCGGAGATGGCCCGCGCTACCTCGACGTGCCGCGCCTCGGTACCCCACATCTCCCGCGTGAGCTTCACCGTGAGACGGTCGGATGCGGCGGTCAGAAGCGTCCGCGGCTCGAGGCCCGGCACCTCAGCTACAGCAGCTGCGAGCCGCGCCGCCTCTTGAAGAGAACCCACCATGAACACGGCCGTCGGACCACCGTGGAGGATCACCCAGTCCTCAACACCATCCGCGGACAGGAACTCACGCCACCCCTGTTCGCTCATGCGGGCACTGTACGCGGTGGTGAAGCAGAACCGGCGCCGCGTCTACGGGCGGATGTTTCGGTTGACTCGGAAGAAGTTGGTTGGGTCGTAATTGGCCTTGATGGTTTCGAGACGTCGGTAGTTCTCTCGGTAGGACTCGACCGTGCGATCCTCGGTTTCGTCCGACGTCTGGAAGTTGATGTAGTTGCCGCCAGTGGAATATGGCTTGATTGACCGCCAGGCGTTGCGTACCCATTCCTGATTGGCGTCTCCGGCGGTGCTGTCTGGCGGCCACATCGACTGGATAACGCAGGCAAACCCGGCATCGCGGTTGCCCATGGAACCGTCGTCCTCGGGATGCTCATTGAGCGCGCCGCCTACCTGGAACAGGACCATCTGGTTGGCCGGTGCCTTGAGGTCTTCGAACTGCGCGTTGTAGGCCGCAAACAGCTCGTCGCTCAGACGAGGCACGAACTCTGACTTCCAGTAGTAGTGCATCCCCTTGGGCTGCGTTGCGTCGAGCATTGATTGCTGCGCGCTGTAGTCCTTGACCTGGATCAAGTCGGCGAGCGGCTCGCCATAGGTCTTGATCGGTGCCAGATCGGCCTGAGCCTGTTCGAGATCGCCGGAGTGACAAACCACGATGGCGATCATTGGCTTTCCGTGGGCTTCTTCCGGCAACCACGGAGCGGGCGGCGCGTTGCGCCTCAGCACGACGGACGTGAGCGCGCGCGGCGACGATTCGGTGACCCGACGAAAGACGTCCAAGACGCCGTCAGCCTCCGAGCCCGACCAGGCGATGATCCCCGCCGTCACCTTGGGACCGACGTCGTGCAGCCGGAAAATGAACTCAGTCACGACGCCGAAGTTGCCGCCCCCGCCACGCAGCGCCCAGAACAGGTCCTCGTTCTCCGTGCGCGATGCCTGGAGGACCCTGCCGTCGGCGGTGACGATCTCGACCGAGTCGAGGTCGTCGACCGTCCATCCGAAACGCCGGCTGAGGTATCCGAACCCGCCGCCAACTGTCAGGCCGGCCACGCCAGTCGCTGAGACGAAGCCGAGCGTGGTCGCCAGGCCATGCTGCTGGGTGGCCTGGTCGACGTCGCCCAGCGTGCAACCCGGGCCGACCCGGACGAGCTTCGCGGCAACATCGACTTCGACCTGGCGCATGCCCGACAGGTCGAGCGTGATGCCCCCGTCCGAGAGGGCAAGGCCAGCGATGTTGTGGCCGCCGCCTTTTATCGACAGCTCCAGATCGTTATCGCGAGCGAGATTGACCGTCGTGACCACGTCTTCGACGGACCGAGCCACGACCACAACGGCAGGCCGCTTCTTGATCATGCCGTTCCAGAGCTGGATTGCCTGGGCGAACTCTTCACTATCGGGATACAGGAGCGTGCCCTCGAGACGAGCGGCGAATGCCTCGAGCGTCTCCCGTGAGACATCCTTCGTTTCGCCGGTCAGGCCCCTGATCCTGATTATCGCCACGGGGTTCGCAAGGTTCACGGCCGTTCCTCCCTAGAGCGTGTGACTCACGATACCCCCGGGTCCAAGCGTTGAGCAGTCAGGCGCTAGATCGGGACGTCGATCTCGTCGGGCGGAGAGGCCGCGGACACCCTTCGTCAACCCAAGCGCAGGTTGTGTGCTGCTGCGAGGATCGGGACCGATGCAGGGTCCAACTCGAGGCCGTAGCGCTCGCGCACCGCAGCGACACCTGCACCGGCCAGAGCCGTGAGGATCCGGACGCTTAGAGACTATGCCGTCGCGCCACTGCTCTGAAGGTCGCGCCGCGACTCGAGCGCGTCCTTGGCATGCATGACGGTCCGTCGCTCGGCCCGTCGCATGATCCGAACGAAGATCGGAAAGACGATGCGAAACCAGCCGTGAGCGGTCCACTCCCCTCGCGCGGTCATCTGTGTCCCGTTGCCGGCCGTTGCTACCGGAATGAGGTCTTCCTGGCATTCACCAATGAGTGCGGCTGGACGGTCGAGCAATTCAAGGCATGGTTGTTCGTTACGCTGTGTTCGGAACTCCTCCCGGCCGACCTCGCGCGCAGCGCCCGGCGCGGCGGATCACCCGCCGTGATGGGGACCCATTTCGAGGATGCGCTTGGAGCGCTCCCCACCCGACCGTGATCGGCGCGGCCACAACGCGCGTGCTGCGACATGAGAAACGGTGGCGTTCGCGTCGGCCGCGTAGCCGGTCGCCCGAATAGCCAGCTCATAGACTGGAGCTCGATGATCGGGATGCCTTCGCGACCCTGGCGCGCGTAACCGCAGGTGCGACTGACCGTTATCGGAGGCAGCGGCGGGTATCCGGGGCATGGCCGTCCATGCAGCGGATACATCGTCGAGGCGGATGGGTTCGGCGTCTTGATCGACCCCGGGTACGGCGTGGCCACGGCCCTCTCGGCCGACAGCGCGCCCAGGTTCGACGCAGTGCTCGTCAGTCATGCTCATCCTGACCACTGCGCCGACCTGAATCCGATCCTCCGAGAGCGTGCGTGGGCCGACCCTCCCCTACCGCCGCTGCCGGTCTACTCCCTGCCAGGCGCACTAGACGCAGTCCTCGCGCTCGATCGACCCGAGGTGCTGGCCGGCTCCTACGAGCTCAACGATCTCGAGCCCGGTGACGAGCTGACTGTCGGGCCGTTCCGAGTTCTGACGGCTCTCCTTCCGCACCCGCGACCTAACGTCGGCGTCCGGATCAGCATCGGCTCGCGATCCATGGTGTACACCGGCGACTGCGGCCCATCCGAGGAGCTGGTCAAGCTGGCCGATGAAGCCGACCTCCTACTGGCGGAGGCCTCCTACGCCAGGGTCGTCCCCGAGGAGATCGTCGGCATGCTCTCGAGCGCGGTCGAAGTGGGTCGCGAGGCTGCTGCGGCGAGGGTCCACAGGCTTGTCCTAACCCATCTCATACCTAAGACCCCCGACGCCGATGCGGTCGACGCCGCAGCGCAGTTCTTCCACGGTCCAATCGCCGTAGCGCGACCGGGCCTCGTCGTCGAAATCTAATCGAGTGGATCAGGACGCGACAGGCGACTCAGCCGCCTGGGATCCGCTTCATTCGCTCGAGCTCACGCCGAAGGCGTTTGCTCGGCCGACCCTCGCCACGGACGACCTTGATCCCGCGTGCGAGCTCGGAGACGACAGGTGGCGGGCTGTGGTCGACGTAGCACGTCGCGGCGACCAGGGCCCCCACACGCATTTCGATCGGCCGCACCACCTCGACGATCCGTTCGCGTCCGGCGATCAGCGCGTCGACTCGGTCGCCGGCACGGATCTTGGTCGATGGCTTCGCCGGGTTCCCATTGACACGAACGTGCCCGCCCTCACACAGCTGGGTCGCGATCGGACGCGTCTTGACGAGGCGCACCGCGCACAGCCACCGATCGAGGCGCGTCTCGTCGGTCGCGCTGCTCTCGGTCACACGTCGATTGTGGCCGATCCCCGCGCACCAACCGTCATCTGCGCCCGAAGATATGCACCCGATCCATTAGCGGCTCAGTAACGGACGCCCGGAATTAAGCGGCCGTACGCTCAGGCGCGCCGGTGGCCGCGCGTACTAGTCGGCGGGGCGCTTCGACGAACTGAGTTCGGCCGGCGGCATGACGATGACCGACGCCACGAATCAGCGATCTTCGATCGGCTGCCCGGGTGCCTCAATGGCCAAGCCGAGCTCACGAGCCACACTCGCCTGGCGGTCGTCGTACGTTACGAATGCGTCCAGCTCAGGCCCAAGACGTAGCGCAGATGCGATATGAATGGCGTCAAGCGCCCGCAGCTCCGGCGTGCCGGTGCCGGCCGCAACCCGCGCGAGCTCGTTGTCCAGTTCGACGAACGCGATCCGTGACAACACCGGCAGCGGGTCGGCAGCGGGATTTGCCCTAGCGACCGCCTTGCCGACCTCTACCACTGCGACTCGGCTCGAAAGCAGCGTTTGCCCGTAGACGTGATCACGTAGCGCGGCCGATTCGCCTTCCTCGATGACCAGCTTGGTAATCGCCGATGCATCAAGGTAAAGGCTCGTCAGCGAACGTCTCCTCTTCGTTCGGCGAGCAGCGCCTCGGTGGCAGTCCAACCGGTTGTCGATCTGACGAGCGGCGGGAGATGCGACGTGTCGGGGTTCAGGGCCGGCGTGACCTGGCCCTCTTCGATCAATCGCGCCAGGCTTGGTCGAACGCGTCGGACGGGACGCAGTTGGGCGACCGCGCGACCGAACACTGTGACCTCGAACTGCTCGCCCGATTCGACACGAGAAAGGTATTCGCGCAACCGATGCCGAAGCTCGCGCATCCCGACTTGATCCATGTGACACACTGTAACACAATTCCTACCGGTGCACGTCGTCGCCCAAGCGGGGATCAGTCCCTTCGTTCTGTGCTTGCGTGAGGGTTGTTGGCGCCTGCGGCTGGGCGCGCGCGCCACGTCACGAGGTGGGATCGAGCAGCCGGGCGCCGGTGCCCTTCACATCCCGAACGTTGCGCGTCACGAGGACGTGATCGTGCACCAGCGCGGTAGCAGCCAGCAGGCCGTCGACGGTCGGGATAGGGTCGGGCACGTTCAGACCTCCCCAGCGGTCGGCAACTCGCGCATCGATTGGCAGGACACGGTCGCTGAAGCTGGTCGTCAGGCGCGTTAGCCACTGCTCGAGCGCCAGCGCTGACGGGACATCACGGCGGCGGATCGACTCGATGCTGCGCCGCACCTCCCCCAGGACCAGGACGCTGGTGAACAGATCCTCCTCGCGAGCATCCGCGAACCAGGCACGGATGCCGTTGTTCGCCCGCTCCCCCTTCCGCAGCTCGGACAGGATGTTGGTATCGAGGAGCCAGCTCACTGGCTGTCGCGCGGGAGGTCGCGCTCGAACGCGAAGTCCTGGTCCGCCCCGACATCGGGCATCGAAGCCAGGAATGCCTTGAAGGAAGCACTATCGACGTCCCCGCTCAGCGCAGTGCGCAGGATCTCCCGGTGCTCGGCCTCGGCCGACCGGCCGTGGCGGGCTGCACGTCGCTTAAGGGCGCGAACGATCTGCTCGCCGACATTCCGCACGATCAACTGACTCACGGTCGGCACCTCTTGCTATCAACGATAGCAGACGGGCGCGCTATTCCAACAGCCTTCCCGCGGGGTCGAGATCCCGGGCTGGCGCGAGCCATGGGCTGAGCTCCTCGGAAACGGCCGGAACGGGTGTGGATTCGATCGTCATGCGGGC